>NZ_JBWKDW010000003.1:0-299641 GCF_056435735.1 Streptomyces sp. NPDC043878 | reverse complement strand
GCTAACGATGGGAAAGAGCGGCCCACCCACGTCCTGGCCCATCCCCCCTTTTCTTCCGCCCCCCCCCGGGGGGCCCGGGCGTGGGGCACAAAGGCACGGGCCCCCCCCCAGCGCCGTATCACCGCGGCCGGCCGCTTCGGCATCCCGGCCGTCGCCCACGAGGAGTGCCTGGCCGGGTTCACCGCCTGGGGCGCCACGGCGTACCCCGTGCCGCTCGCCTGGGGCGCCGGCTTCGACCCGGAGCTGGTCGAGGAGCTGGGCCGGCACATCGGCCACGACCTGCGCTCGGCCGGCGTCCACCAGGGTCTCGCCCCCGTCCTGGACGTCGTCCGCGATCCGCGCTGGGGCCGGGTCGAGGAGACCATCGGGGAGGACCCGTACCTGGTCGGGACGGTCGGCGCCGCCTACGTGCGCGGCCTGGAGTCCGCCGGGGTCGTCGCCACGCTCAAGCACTTCGCGGGGTACGCCTCCTCGGCGGGCGCCCGCAACCTCGCTCCGGTGCGGGCGGGCGTCCGGGAGTTCGCCGACGTGACGCTCCCGCCGTTCGAGATGGCGCTGCGCGAGGGCGGCGCGCGGTCGGTGATGGCCGCGTACACCGACACGGACGGCGTCCCGGCCTCGGCCGACCCCGGCCTGCTCACCGAACTCCTGCGCGAGGACTGGGGGTTCACCGGCACGGTGGTCGCCGACTACTTCGGGATCGGCTTCCTGGAGACCCTGCACCGGGTGGCCGGCTCACCGGCCGAGGCGGCGCACGCGGCGCTGGCCGCGGGCATCGACGTGGAACTGCCGACGCTCAAGTGCTACGGCACACCGCTCCTCGAAGCGGTACGGGCCGGCGACATCCCGCGGGAGCTGATCGACCGGGCGGCCCGGCGGGTCCTGCTGCAGAAGTGCGAACTGGGCCTGCTGGACGAGGACTGGACCCCGGAACCGGCCGGGCCGATCGACCTCGACTCGGCCGCCAACCGTGCCCTCGCCCGGCGGCTGGCCGAGCAGTCGGTCGTGCTGCTCGACAACCCGGACGGGGCGCTGCCGCTGGCCCCGGACGCCCGGATCGCCGTGGTGGGCCCGCGGGCCGCCGACGCCCTGGCCATGCTGGGCTGCTACTCCTTCCCCTCCCACGTCCTCACCCGGCACCCCGGGGTGCCCACGGGCATCGACATCCCGGACCTGCTGGACTCCCTGCGCACCGAACTCCCGGACGCCAAGGTGACGTTCGCCGAGGGCTGCGACACCTCCGCCCCGGACACCTCGGGCTTCGCCGAGGCAGTGGCCCGGACCGCCGAGGCGGACGTGTGCGTGGCGGTCCTCGGCGACCGCGCGGGCCTGTTCGGCCGGGGCACCTCCGGCGAGGGCTGTGACGTGACGGACCTGCGACTGCCGGGCGTACAGGCCGAGTTGCTCGACGCGCTGACGGCGACCGGGGTGCCGGTCGTGCTGGTCCTGCTCACCGGCCGCCCGTACGCGCTGGGCCGCTGGGACGGCCGGCTGGCGGCCGTGGTCCAGGCGTTCTTTCCCGGCGAGGAGGGCGGCCCCGCGGTCGCCGGCGTCCTCGCGGGCCGGGTGAACCCCTCGGGCCGACTGCCGGTGAGCGTCCCGAGGGAGCCCGGAGGCCAGCCGTGGACCTACCTCCAGCCGCCGCTGGGCCTGGCGGGCGAGGTCAGCAACCTGGACCCGACCCCGCTGTACGCCTTCGGACACGGCCGCTCCTACACGGCGTTCACCTGGGAGGACTTCGCGGGCACCCCGGCGGAGATCGGCACGGACGGCTCGTACGACCTCTCGCTCACGGTCCGCAACACCGGCGACCGGGCGGGCGCGGACGTCGTACAGCTGTATCTGCACGACCCGGTGGCCACCGTGACCCGCCCCGATGTCCGGCTGGTCGGTTACCGGCGGGTGGAGCTGGCGCCGGGCGAGGCGCGGCGCGTGACCTTCCGCTTCCACACCGACCTGTCGTCGTTCACCGACCGCTCGGGCCGCCGGGTGGTCGAACCGGGCGCGCTGGAGCTCCGGTTGGGACCGTCCAGCGCGGAGGTCCGGCACACGTCCCGGCTCACCCTCACCGGCCCGGTACGAACCCTCGGTGGGGACCGCCGCCTGCGATGCGAGGCGGAGGTCTCACCGGCGCCCTGACCGGACCCGGCCCGCGTGTGTCAACTCACGCCGACCGGTGCGGCCTTCGGATCCGGCGCAGGCGGCCGTCGCCGCGATGCCCTGCCGGAGTGCCGCCCCCGCCGGGCCGGGGGGCCGGTGGTCAGTCGTCGGTGTCCGCCGACTCGAACCGCCAGCGGTGCACCGCACGGGAGACCAACTCGCCGTCCGGCTCGGGGAGTTCGGGGAGCTCGGCGTCGTAGGCCGTGTCCCACCAGGTGATGACCAGGACGCGGTCCTGCGGGGCCCGGAGGGTCTCGCGGCGCACGGGCTGCCGGGACAGCCGCTGCGCGCGGGTCCACGCCAGCAGGTCCTCGCCCCGCCCGGGGACCGCCCGCGCCTCCCACATCAGCGCGACGGTCACGAGTAGAGGTTCTCCCCGCTGCTCTCGTGCACGTGGTCGTGGGACCGCCCCGGCACGTGCGGGTCCGTCACCGGCAGCGACGAGTCCGCCGACAGGTCCCAGCCCGACGCGGGCCGGTTGCGCGCCACCATCTCGGCGCCCAGCGCCGCCACCATCGCCCCGTTGTCGGTGCACAGCTTCGGCCGGGGCACCCGCAGCCGGATGCCCGCCGCCTCGCAGCGTTCCTGGGCCAGCGCCCGCAGCCGGGAGTTGGCCGCGACCCCGCCGCCGATCATCAGGTGGTCGACGCCCTCGTCCTTGCAGGCCCGTACGGCCTTGCGGGTCAGCACGTCCACGACCGCCTCCTGGAAGGAGGCCGCCACGTCACGCACCGGCACCTCCTCCCCCGCCGCCCGCCGCGCCTCGATCCAGCGGGCCACGGACGTCTTCAGACCGGAGAAGGAGAAGTCGTACGCCGGGTCGCGCGGGCCGGTCAGACCGCGCGGGAAGGTGATCGCGGAGGGGTCGCCCTCCTTCGCGTACCGGTCGATGACGGGGCCGCCGGGGAAGCCGAGGTTCAGCACCCGCGCGATCTTGTCGAAGGCCTCGCCGGCCGCGTCGTCGATGGTCGCGCCCAGCGGCCGGACGTCGGAGGTGATGTCCGAGGACAGCAGCAGCGAGGAGTGCCCGCCGGACACCAGCAGCGCCATCGTGGGCTCCGGCAGCGCGCCGTGCTCCAGCTGGTCGACGCAGATGTGGGAGGCGATGTGGTTGACGCCGTACAGCGGCTTGCCGAGCGCGTAGGCGTACGTCTTCGCCGCGGACACGCCCACCAGCAGCGCGCCCGCGAGACCGGGACCGGCGGTGACCGCGATGCCGTCCAGGTCCCGCGCCGTGACGCCCGCCTCCTTCAGCGCGCGCTCGATGGTCGGCACCATCGCCTCCAGATGCGCCCGGGAGGCGACCTCCGGCACCACTCCGCCGAAGCGGGCGTGCTCGTCGACGCTGGAGGCGATCGCGTCGGCCAGCAGGGTGGTGCCGCGGACGACACCGACACCGGTCTCGTCGCAGGAGGTCTCGATCCCCAGGACCAGGGGTTCGTCAGCCATGGATCTCGGTTCCTTGTACGCCGTTGCCGGAAGGGGGACCCGCAGCGGGGCCGCTGCCGGGTGCGGTGGTCAGTTTCATCACCAGGGCGTCGATGTTGCCCGGCTGGTAGTAGCCGCGCCGGAACCCGATCGCCTCGAAGCCGAACCGCTCGTACAGCTTCTGCGCGCGGGTGTTGTCGATCCGGCACTCGAGCATCACCTCGGCGCACTCGAAGGCGGTCGCGGCCCGCAGGAGTTCGGCGAGCAGCCGGCCGCCCAGACCGGTGCCCCAGTGCTCGCGGGCGACGGCGATCGTCTGGACGTCGCCGAGGTCCCCGGAGGCGGCCAGTCCGGCGTAGCCGACGACACGGCCGGCGTCCTCGGCGACGACGTACCGCCGCGTCGCCTCGGCGCCCCGCGAGTGCGCCAGCTCGGACCAGAACATCCCCCGCGACCAGGCGTCCACGGGGAAGAGGTCCTTCTCCAGGAGGAGCACGGCGTCGATGTCCCACCAGCGCATCTCACGCAGCCGAGGAGTCACTGTGTCGGTCACTTGGGGGTGACCACCTTGTAGTTCCTGGGGACCTGGGCGTCCGGGCGCCGCAGGTACAGCGGCCGGGGCGGCGGGAGTTCCTCACCCGCGGCCAGCCGCTCGGCGGCCAGGGCGGCCAGCGCGGCGGCGGAGACGTGCTCGGGTTCGCGCGCGTCCGGGAAGGTGTCCGGGTAGAGCAGCGCGCCCGCGCCGACGGCGGGCAGTCCGGCCACCTGGCCGGCGATGTCGGCGGGCCGGTCGACGGCGGGGTCGGTCAGCCGGGTGCGGGAGTCGGCGTACCGCGCCCAGTAGACCTCCTTGCGGCGGGCGTCGGTCGCCACGACGAAGGGGCCCGACTCGACGCCGGCCGCGTAGGCGAGCCCGTCGAGCGTGCACACGCCGTGCACCGGCACGCCGAGCGCGAGCCCGAAGGTGTCCGCGGTCATCAGGCCGACCCGCAGTCCGGTGTAGGGGCCGGGCCCGACGCCGACGACGACCGCGGTGACGGCGTCGATCCGGAGCCCGGCTCCGGCGAGCAGGCGGTCCACGGACGGCAGCAGCAGTTCCCCGTGCCGGCGCGCGTCCACCTGGCTCGACGAGGCGATGACGGCCGTGCCGTCGTGCAGGGCGACGGTCACTGCGGGGGTGGCGGTATCCAGAGCGAGCAAGAGCACGCAAACAGCCTACGGCCACGCGGGGCCCGGCACGGCCGCCCGGGCCCGGCCCGTGTCTGCTGCTACCGTCGCCACGGAGCGTGACGTGCCCGAGCACGGAACGCACGGAACGACCGGCCGGACGACCGGACGACCGGCCGCACGAGACAACACAGACGACGCTGACGACGTCGACGACGCCGAGGTGCAGACGACGGCGTGCGCGACGCACGAGACCGCAGAGGTGGGCGACGGTGACAGCAGGCAGCTCCGGATTCGTGGCCTCGCTCACCGTGGGGGCCCTGGCGTCGGTCGGTTTCCTCGCCTTCCAGGCCTCGGCCCACGTCCCGTCCGACCTGGGCAAGGCGCACGCGCTCGCCTCCGCCTCGGCCGCCGCCAAGAAGGCCCCCCGGGACCGCAGGCACCCCGCCGCCCTGCCCACCTCGTCCGGCGTCGGCGAACGCGTCGTGTACTCGCTGGACGACGACCGGGTGTGGCTGGTCGGCGCGGGTGACAAGGTCCGGCGCACCTACAGGGTCAGGCCCGGCACGGTCGACCCGGTCCCGGGCGCCTACGCGGTCACCTCCCGCTCCAGCGCGGTCACCGGCACCGACGGCACGCCCGTGGAACACGTGGTCCGTTTCGCCGTCGCCGACGGCATCGCGATCGGCTTCAGCTCGGCCGTGGACGACACGGCGCCGTCGGCGGACGCGCCGACCCGCACGGGCGGCATCCGGGAGTCCCGGGCGGACGGGAACGCGATGTGGCGGTTCGCGACGATCGGCGCGGCGGTCGTCGTCATCCGTTAGGGCGACGGGACGGCAGCACGTCCGCGGCGCGGGGAGGGCACGCGCGCGTCAGCGCCCCCCGGGGGGGCGGGGAGCGTCACGCGGCCTCGCGGTGGTCCTCCGCGGGTTCCGTCGGCTGCGGTTCGGGGGCGCGCGGCGGCGTCGAGATGAGGTCCGCCGCGGCGCACGACGCCAGCAGGTCGCGCATGGAGACCACGCGGGGCACGTCTCGGTCCATGGCCATGGGCGCCTCCTGAAGGTCCGTGAGCGGACGTAGTTAGGCAGACCTAACTAGTGGCTGGGTACCATGTGACCACGCACCAGAGGCCGAACGCAACATCTTGCCGACGTCATGTCGGAACGTTCGCCCGGGGGGGAAGCCCCCGCCGCCCGGCCGGCCCGGCCGCACCTCGGGTCCCGCGGACACAAGGGGCGGGCCCCGCCCGCCCGACTCGCCGAACCGGCCCGCGTGAACCGGCGTCACGCGCCCGGTACGCCCGCGCGAACCGCCGTCACGCGCTCCCGTGAACCGCCTTCACGCGCCCAGCGCGCTCCCGTGAACCGCCTTCACGCGCCCAGCACGCCCGCGTCGATCCCCGCCCAGCGGTCCCCGGAGCCGGTCAGGGTCACGTGCCGGACCTCGTCGGTGGTGTCGCCGACGGCCCGGTGGATGTCGATCCGCAGCCGGTTCTCGGTCAGCTCCTCGACCTTGCCCTCGCCCCACTCCACGACGATCACCGAGTCGGACAGCGAGACGTCGAGGTCGAGGTCCTCCATCTCGTCGAGGCCCCCGCCCAGCCGGTACGCGTCCACGTGGACCAGGGGCGGACCGTCCCCGAGGGAGGGGTGCACGCGGGCGATCACGAAGGTCGGGGAGGTGACCGCGCCCCGGACCCCGAGCCCCTCGCCGAGCCCGCGGGTCAGCGTCGTCTTGCCGGCGCCGAGCTCCCCGCTGAGCATCACCAGGTCGCCGGCGCGCAGCGACTTGGCCAGTCTGCGGCCCAACTCCCGCATTTCCTCGGGCGAGTTGACGGTGATGTCCGCAGCGGTGGGGTCAGCCGGGCCGTGCGGTGCTGCTGGTGCTTCCATAGCCACTTACGGTAGCCCCTGCCGGTACGGCACCCGCGCGGGTGAGCAGGTCGGCGAGCCGGTCGGTGACCACCTCGGGGTGTTCCAGCATCACCAGGTGCCCGGCGTCCGGGACCAGCACGAGTTCCGCGTCCGGCAGCAGGTCGGCGATGGCCTCGCTGTGCTCGCTGGGCGTGACGAGGTCGCCGATCCCGGCCAGGACGAGCACCGGCACGTCCTTGAAGTGGGTGAGCGACGCGGTCTTGTCGTGGTCGGTGAAGGCCGGGTAGAACTCCGCGACGACGTCGATCGGGGTGCCCTCGATCATCCGCTCGGCGAACCGGGCGACGGCCGGGTCGACGTCCCGGGAGGCGAACGAGTACCGCTTGATGATCCCGGTGAACAGGTCGGCGGTGGCCCGGCGCCCCCGCTCCACGAGGGCGGCCTGCTGCCCGAGCGCCTTCAGCACGCCGGGCAGCACCCGCCGTACCGCGTTGACGCCGGCGACGGGCAGCCCGAAGTTGACCTCGCCGAGCCGCCCGGACGACGTACCGACGAGGGCGGTGGCGACGACCCGGTCGCGGATCAGCTCCGGGTACTGGTCGGCCAGCGCCATGATCGTCATGCCGCCCATGGAGTGTCCGACCAGCACGACCGGGCCCTCGGGGACCGCCGCGTCCAGGACGGTCTTCAGGTCGCGGCCCAGCTGGTCGATGGTGACCGGCGTGTCGTCCTGGGTCTGGGCCACCCCGCGCCCCGACCTGCCGTGGCTGCGCTGGTCCCAGTGCACGGTCCGCACCACCCCACGCAGGGCGGCTCGCTGGAAGTGCCAGGAGTCCTGGTTGAGGCAGTAGCCGTGGCTGAAGACGACCGTGACGGGGGCGGGCGCCTTGCGGCCGAAGAGCCGGCGGCGGCGCGGGGACAGCGGGGGCACGGCTTCGGGATCGACCTCGTCGACCTCGTAGTACAGCTCGGTGCCGTCGTCGGCGCGCGCCTTGCCGGGGGTGCCGCGCAGCGCGCCGTACGGCCCGGCCGAGTCGAGGGCCAGCCGGGCCCGGGAGCGCATGCCGCGGCCGACGGTGAGCCGTTCGAGGGCCACGCCGGCGGCCGCGCCCGCGGCGACCACGCCTATCGCGGCACCGGCGAGGCCCGTGGCCCGGCGCCAGCTCCCGGCCGCCCCCGTGGCGGAGGCGACGGCCAGGACGGCCTCCGCGCTGCTCTCGCTCACGTACCGCTCCTCTTCGCCGGTCTGCTGGTTCGCCGGGTCGGCCGGCTGTGCGGATCGACCGCCGTGTGCGATCTGTTCCTCATGCGGGAGAACTCATGCCCCATGCACGGGAATTGATCCCTTGTTCACATAGACGCGCGGGACGCGCGTTCCGATGCGCGTGACGATCTCGTATCCGATCGTGCCCGCCGCCTGCGCCCAGTCCTCGACGGTGGGCTCGCCGCGGTCTCCGGGTCCGAACAGGACGGCCTCCGCGCCGGCCGCGGGCTCGTCCCCTCCCAGGTCGACGACGAACTGGTCCATCGCGACCCGCCCGGCGACCGTGCGCCACTTGCCGCCGACCAGCACCGGGCCGGTCCCCGAGGCGTGCCTCGGGATGCCGTCCGCGTAGCCGACGGGGACCAGGCCGAGGGTGGTCTCGCCGGGGGTGACGTAGTGGTGTCCGTAGCTGACGCCGTGGCCGCCGGGCACGTGCTTGACCAGGGCGAGGGAGGCCGACAGCGTCATCACCGGGCGCAGTCCGAGGTCGGCCGGGGTGCCGACCTCGGGGCTGGGCGAGATGCCGTAGAGCGCGATGCCGGTCCGCACGAGGTCGAAGTGGGACTCGGGCAGGGTGAGCGTGGCCGGCGAGTTGGCGAGGTGCCGCACCTCGGGGCGCGCGCCCCGCTGTTCCGCGTACGACACCATCTCGCGGAAGAGGGCGAGCTGGGCGGCGACGGAGGGGTGGCCGGGCTCGTCGGCGCAGGCGAAGTGGGACCACAGTCCGGTGATCCGGACGAGCCCCTCGGCCTCGGCACGCAGGGACTCGCCGACCAGCTCGGTCCAGTCGGCGCCGGGCCGGCAGCCGCCGCGCCCGAGCCCGGTGTCGGCCTTGAGGTGGACGCGGGCGGGCCGGCCCGCCCGCCGGGCGGCCTCCGTGACCTCCCGCAGGGCCCACAGGGCGCTGACCGACACGTCGAGGTCGGCCTCGATCGCCTGCCGCCAGGGGCCGCCCGGCGTCCACAGCCAGCACATGATCCGCACCTCGGCGGGCAGCCCGGCGCCGGCGCGCAGGGCGAGGGCTTCCTCGGGCGTGGCCGTGCCGAGCCAGGACGCGCCCGCCTCGACGGCCGCGCGGGCACACGGCAGCGCCCCGTGGCCGTAGGCGTCGGACTTGACCACGGCCATCAGGGCGGCACCCGGCGCCAGGGCGCGCAGGGCCCGCACGTTGGCGCGCAGGGCGTCCAGGTCGATCTCGGCGCGGGCCCGCAGGGGCGCGGTCGGCGCGGTTGCTGTCTCACTCATGGCGTCCCCAGTGTCTCAGAGGGGGCGGACAGCACGCGGAGGGCGGGCGGGCACCAGGGTTCGGGCCGGGGGCACCAGGGTCCGGGCCGGGCACCGGGGGCCGGACAGTGAGCTAGGAGCCGGGTCGGTGTCCCCACACGTACACGCGGTCGCCCTTCTTGAGGGCGTCCCACAGCCTGCGGGCGTCGGTGAGGGTCAGGTTGACGCAGCCCATGGAGCCGACGGTCGTGTAGATGCTGCCGTAGACGGCGTGGAAGGCCTCTCCGCCGTCGAAGAACTGGGCATACGGCATGGGGTTGTTGTACAGCGTCGACCAGTGGTTCTTGTGCCGCCAGTAGATCGTGTGCCATCCGGTGCGCGTCCGGTGCCCCGCCCGTCCGCTGCGCATCGGCAGCGGGCCGAGGAGGACCTTCGTGCCCTTCTGCACCCAGGTCACCTGCCGGTCGAGGTCGACGCAGGTCACCCGGTACGAGCGCACCGGGCACTTCTTCGCCTTGTTGGGGTTCTTGCGGGCGGACAGCAGCTGCATCCGCGCCCAGGTGACGGGTCCGGCGAAGCCGATGGCCGGCTTGATGTGCTGCTGCCGCTGGAACGCGGCGACGGCCCGGCAGTCGGCGGCCGACTGCTTCCCGTCCACCTTGAGCCTCAACCACCGCTCCACGGCCCGCTGGTAGGGGCCGGTGCGCCTGCTGCAGGTCACCTTGGCGGCGGTGTCGCCGAGCGGTACGTACTCGACGAGCGCGTACGTCCCCTCGGCCGCCGCCCGTGGTTCGACGGCGTCCTCCTCGGCGGTCGGCACGTACACCCTCGGCGGCAGCACCTGGTCGGGGGTGTCGGTCTGCCAGGGCTGGTACGGCCCCGGCGGCACCCCGGGCCCCAACTCGGCCTCCGGCCCGGCGGCGGGCGGCACGGGATCGGTGACGGCGGATGCGTCGGTGGGACGCGCGGGGTCGGCCGCGGCGGAGGCGGAGGCGGAGGCGGGGGCGGTGTGTACGGGGTCCGCCGCGGCGGCGGCGCCGGCGGGGAAGGCGCTCACCGCGGCTAGCAGCACCGCGACACTCCGGTAGGCGATACGTCTGCTGATCATGCGATCAGAAAAACGTGGTGCCGTGGGGTGAGGGGGGTGCCGCGCGGCGGGGTCACCCTTATTGACGACCCACCCCGCCCAGTCGCGTGGGTCGGCCGCACGCTCAGGCCGCCTGGCGGGTCGCGGTCTGTGGCGCGGCCGGTCGCGTGGTCGTCGCGCGGCCGGTCGCCTGGCCGGTCGGCATGGCCAGTCACGCCGCCGGTCGCCTGGCCGGTCGGATGGTCAGTCGCGTGGCCGATCGCGTGGTCTGTCAGCCGCCGGTCGCCTGGCCGGTCGCATGGTCAGTCGCGTACGTCGCGCCAGGCGCGGGGAATCGCGGCCGCCACGTCGTGCGCCCCCACCGGCGCCCCGTCCGACGCGAACCTCCCGGCCAGCCCGTGCAGATACGCGGCCGCGCTCCCCGCGTCCAGCGCCGGGAGACCGGCCGCGAGCAGCGACCCGGCGAGGCCCGACAGGACGTCCCCGCTGCCGGCCGTGGCCAGCCAGGACGTCCCGGTCGCGTTCACCCGCGCCGCTCCGCCGTCGGAGTCGGCCACCAGGGTCGTCGAGCCCTTCAGCAGCACGGTCGCCCCGTAGCGCCCGGCCAGTTCCCGCGCCGAGGTCAGCCGCGCCGCCTCGACCTCCTCCCGCCGGACGCCGAGCAGGGCGGCGGCCTCCCCCGCGTGCGGGGTCATCAGGGTCGGGGCCGTCCGCGCCCGTACGGCGTCCGGGTCGGCGAGCCGCAGTCCGTCCGCGTCGATCAGCACCGGCACGTCGGACGCCAGGACCTCCGCGACGGTCGCCGCGTCGTCGCCGGCCCCCGGCCCGACGACCCAGGCCTGCACCCGCCCCGCCTTCCGCGGCCCCAGGTCCGAGACGAGAGTCTCGGGGAAGCGGGCGATCACCGCGTCGGCGGCGGGCCCGACGTACCGTACGGCCCCGGCCCCGCCGCGCAGGGCACCCGAGACGGCGAGCACGGCCGCCCCCGGATAGCGTGCCGATCCGGCGGCGATCCCGACGACCCCCCGCCGGTACTTGTCGCTCCCGGCGCCGGGCAGCGGCAGCAGCGCGGCCACGTCCGCGTGCTGCAGCGCCTCCAGTTCCGGTACGGCGGGCAGGGCGAGCCCGATGTCGACGAGCCGTACCGCGCCGGCGTACTCGCGCGCGGGGTCGATCAGCAGGCCCGGCTTGTGCGCCCCGAAGGTGACGGTCACATCGGCCCGCAGGGCGGTGCCGCGGACCTCGCCGGTGTCGGCGTCCACCCCGCTCGGCAGGTCCACGGCGACGACAACGGCCCGGGAGCGCTCGGCGGCGGCGGCCAGCGGAACGGCGTCCGGCCGCAGTCCGCCCTTGCCGCCGATCCCGACGATGCCGTCGAGGACGAGGTCGGCCCCGGCGATCAGTTCCTCGGCCCGGTGGCCGGCCTGCGTGGCCGGTGCGGGCGGTTGTCCGGGGGCGCCATGAGGAAGCGTGCTGCCGCCGGCCCGGCGCAGCGCGGCCAGACCTCCGGCGTGGGTGCGCTCCGGCGCGAGCAGCACGGCCGTGACGCCGGCGCCGCGCCGGGCCAGCCGGGCCCCCGCGTACAGGGCGTCCCCGCCGTTGTCGCCGCTGCCGACCAGGAGCACGACCCGGGCGCCGTAGACCCGGCCGAGCAGGTCCGCGCTCGCGGCGGCGAGCCCGGCCGCGGCCCGTTGCATGAGGGCGCCTTCGGGCAGCCGCGCCATGAGGTCGCGTTCGGCTGTTCGGACCGTCTCCACGCTGAATGCGGTACGCATGCGACCGAGTCTGCCCCGGATGCGCCGGGTGAGCACGTCAGATCGCCGCCGGAACCCGGGTCCACCGTGGCGGGGGCGCCGCGGGTGACCGTGATGTCACCCCTCCGCGACGACCACCGCCGACGCCACCCCGGCGTCATGACTCAGTGACAGGTGCCAGGAGGTGACGCCCAGTTCGGCGGCCCGGGCGGCCACCGTGCCCCGCACGCGCAGCCGCGGGCGGCCGGAGTCCTCGACGTAGACCTCCGCGTCCGTCCAGTGCAGGCCCGCCGGTGCGCCGAGGGCCTTGGCGACGGCCTCCTTCGCGGCGAAGCGGGCGGCGAGCGAGGCGACGCCACGGCGTTCTCCGCCGGGCAGCAGCAATTCGTTCTCCCGGAACAGGCGTTGGGCCAGTCCGGGCGTCCGTTCCAGCGACGCCGCGAACCGCTCGATCTCGGCCACGTCGATACCGACCCCGATGATGCTCATGCCGAGCACTTTATGCGGGGCGGCCTGCGCGGCGCGCTTTTCACGGCTTTCACGCCTGAGTGGGGCCCCGGTTCACGCACGAGTGGGGCCCCGGTCTCCACCGGGGCCCCACTCACACATCGGTGTACGCGCCTACCAGCGGTACCAGCGGCCTCGACGGCCGCCACCTCCCGCCGGGCGGACGACGAAGCCCAGCACCCACACCACGAGCACGATGACCGCTATCCACCACAGCGCCTTCAGTGCGAATCCCGCACCGAAAAGAACAAGAGCCAGCAGAAGAACCAGAAGCAGGGGAACCATGTTTATCAACCTCCAGAACACCGGATGCCCCCACCTCGAACGAACACGCCTCCGGGATTCACTGTTTCTCCACGAGAGTCGAGGGAATGCGGAAATGCTCGCCGGCTGGGCCGGAGCTAAGCAGCCGCCAGTTCGCACCAGCCGTATTTGCCCCGGTTTCCTTCCCTCGCGAGTGGCTGCCAGCCCCAGACGTCCGCGCAGGCCCGCACCAGCGCCAGCCCCCGCCCGCCCTCCGCGTCGACGGTCCCCTCCAGCGGTACGGGCGGCTCGGGGTCCGCGTCCCACGCCCCGATCCGCAGCACCCCCGCCGACCAGCGCACCCGCAGAGCGGCCGGCCCCTTGGTGTGCCGTACGGCGTTGGAGACCAGCTCGGCCGCCAGCAGCTCGGCGACGTCGACCAGCCGGATCAACCCGTGCATGGTGAGGATCAGACGGAGGGTGCGGCGACTGACGGTGACGGCGCGCGGATCGTTCGGGATGTACAGGGAGTACTCCCAGGGCTCACGTTCGGGCATGCGTCAACTCCGTTGCGGTGGGGGGATGGTGCGGACGTACGGGCGGTGGCATTGCCGCAGCCGTCATGGCAGGACGGAGTGGTGCGCTTCCGGTACCCCGGGGTGTCGCAGGGTGTGCGTCACGTCACTGACGGTAGGACTAACCTGTCATCCCGAGCAAGCCGATCCCGTAATCTCACCCTCGAACGAGTCACGACGACCGGCGTGTTGAGGCGAGGAGCGATCGATGGTCCTGAGGCGCGAACCAACGGCGCGTCAGCTGCGCCTGGGGATCGAGCTGCGCCGGCTCCGGGAGGCGGCCGGGCTCACCGGCCAGGAGGCGGCCGCACTGCTCGGGACGGGCCGCGTCCAGATCAGCCACATCGAATCCGGACTCACCGGAGTGAGCGAGGAGCGGCTGCGCCGTCTCGCCTCCCATTACGCCTGCACCGACAACGAGTTCATCGAGGCACTGATCGCGGTGGCCTCAGATCGGACACGCGGCTGGTGGGAGCAGTATCGAGGGTCTCTTCCCACACCTTTCCTGGATCTGTCCGAACTGGACCACCACGCCCGGTTCCAGTACAACGTGGCCATCGTGTTCGTGCCGGGCCTGCTCCAGACCGCCGACTACGCCCGCGCTGTGTTCTCCAACAGGATTCCCGAACTCACTGCGACCGAGATCGACTTGCGCGTCCAGCACCGCCTCGCGCGCCACGCGATCATCGACGGGCCTGACCCCATCCCCTTCAAGGTGGTGATCCACGAAGCGGCCCTCCGCATCCGGGTCAGCGACCATGCCACATCACGATCCCAGCTCACCCGCATCCTGGAACTGTCCGAAGCGAATCACATCACCGTGCGTGTCATTCCCTTCGACCTGGACGGCTTCTCCTGGGGCGGCAGCGCGATGACCTACGTGGGTGGCTCCCTACCCAAGCTGGACACCGTGGTCCGCGACGCTCCCCATGGCGCGGCCTTCGTCGATTCCGAAGCTCAACTAGCCACCTACCGAACACGCTTCCGTAAAGTGGAGGCTGCGTCACTTGCACCGGAACGATCGCGTGACTTCATCCACAGACTGACCAAAGAGCTGTGAGGCAACTCGTGACCACCCACGACAACTGGCGGAAGTCGTCCTACTCCGACGGCGGCGACGGCAATGACTGCGTGGAGATCGCGGCCTCGCCGACTTGTGTCGCCGTACGCGACACGAAGGCCCCGACCCGAGCGACCCTCGACTTCCCGGCCGGAGCCTTCTCCGCCTTCCTCGACGGCGTGAAGTACTACTCCACCGTCACCGACTTCGCCAGGTTGCGCGATTGATCGAGCTCGTTGCCGCGAAACATTCGCGTGACTTCATCCACGGGCTGGCCAAGGAGCAGTGATACCTACCGTGACCGCCCCCCAAATCTGGCGCAAGTCGTCGCACTCCGGCGGCGGTCAGGGCGACGCCTGCGTGGAGGTCGCACACCGCCACACCCACATATCCGTCCGTGACTCCAAGGCCCCGGCCAGAGCCATCCTCGACTTCCCGGCTGGAGCCTTCTCCGCCTTCCTCGACGGCGTGAAGGGCTACTCCACCGTCACCGACTTCGCCAGGTCGCGCGGCTGATCGACCTCGTTGCCGCGGAACGATCGCGTGATTCATCCACAGACTGGCCAAAGAGCTGTGAGGCAACTCGTGACCACTCACTACAACTGGCGCAAGTCGTCCTACTCCGGCGGCGGCGACGGCAACAACTGTCTGGAAATCGCGGCCCACACCACCCACATACTGATCCGTGATACCAAGGCCCCGACCCGAGCGACCCTCGACTTCCCGGCCGGAGCCTTCTCCGCCTTCCTCGACGGCGTGAAGTACTACTCCACCGTCACCGACTTCGCCAGGTTGCGCGGCTGATCCACCTCGTTGCCCCGGGCCGTGGCCAGTTCGCAGGCGAAGACCTGCAACGGGACCGTTGCGACCAGTGGTTGCAGCAGAGTCGGGGTCGCGGGGATGCGGATCAGATGGTCGGCGTACGGCACGACCGCCTCGTCGCCCTCCTCCGCGATGACGATGGTGCGCGCGCCGCGGGCGCGGATCTCCTGGATGTTGGAGACGATCTTGTCGTGGAGGACGGACCGGCCGCGCGGCGACGGGACCACGACGACCACCGGTAGGTCGTCCTCGATGAGGGCGATCGGCCCGTGCTTGAGTTCGCCCGCCGCGAAGCCCTCGGCGTGCATGTAGGCGAGTTCCTTGAGCTTGAGGGCGCCTTCGAGGGCGACCGGGTAGCCCACGTGCCGGCCGAGGAAGAGCACGGTGTTCTTGTCGGCGAGCGAGCGCGCCAGGGCGCGGACCGGCTCCATGGTCTCCAGGACGCGGTCGACCTCGCCGGAGATATGGGACAGGTCGCGGATGACGGCGCCGATCTCGTCGCCCCACTTGGTGCCGCGGACCTGGCCGAGGTACAGGGCCACGAGGTAGCAGGCGACGAGCTGGGTCAGGAACGCCTTGGTGGAGGCGACGGCGACCTCGGGTCCGGCGTGGGTGTAGAGCACGGCGTCCGACTCGCGGGGGATGGTGGAGCCGTTGGTGTTGCAGATGGCGAGGACCCTGGAGCCCTGCTCGCGGGCGTGCCGCAGCGCCATCAGGGTGTCCATGGTCTCGCCGGACTGGGAGATGGCGATCACCAGGCTCTGCTGGTCGAGGATGGGGTCGCGGTAGCGGAACTCGCTGGCCAGTTCCACCTCGCACGGGATGCGGGTCCAGTGTTCGATGGCGTACTTGGCGATCATCCCGGCGTGGAAGGCCGTACCGCAGGCGACGATGACGACCTTGTCCAGCTCGCGGAGTTCGGCGGCGCTGATCCGCACCTCGTCCAGGGTGAGGGAGCCGGCGGCATCGATACGGCCGAGCAGGGTGTCGGCGACCGCCTTGGGCTGCTCGGCGATCTCCTTGAGCATGAAGTAGTCGTAGCCCCCCTTCTCGGCGGCCGAGGCGTCCCAGTCGACGTGGTACGACCGGACGTCGGCCGGACGCCCGTCGAAGCCGGTCACGGTGACGCCGTCCCGCCGTAGCTCCACGACCTGGTCCTGACCGAGTTCGATCGCCGAGCGGGTGTGGGCGATGAACGCGGCGACGTCCGAGGCGAGGAAGGCCTCGCCGTCACCGACGCCCACCACCAGGGGCGAGTTGCGCCGGGCGCCCACGACCACGTCGGGTTCGTCGGCGTGCACCGCGACCAGCGTGAACGCGCCGTCCAGCCGCCGGCAGACCAGCCGCATGGCCTCCGCGAGGTCGGCGCAGGAGGAGAACTCCTCGGCGAGCAGGTGCGCGACGACCTCGGTGTCGGTCTCGGAGGACAGTTCGTGCCCGCGCTCGGCCAACTCGGCGCGCAGGGCGGCGAAGTTCTCGATGATGCCGTTGTGCACGACGGCGACGCGCCCCGCGTTGTCGAGGTGGGGGTGGGCGTTGGCGTCCGTGGGGCCACCGTGGGTCGCCCACCGGGTGTGCCCGATGCCCGTCGTCCCCGCCGGCAGCGGCCGGTCGACCAGCTCCTTCTCCAGGTTGACCAGCTTCCCGGCCTTCTTGGCGGCGGCGAGCCCCCCGTCGGCGGGCACGGCGACGCCCGCCGAGTCGTACCCCCGGTACTCCAGCCGCTTCAGCCCGGCCATCACGACCTCGAGCGCCGACTGCGACCCCACGTATCCCACGATTCCGCACATGAGCGGCAGCCTAAGCGCCACCACCCGTCGAAACCCGGCACTCCCTGCCCGAATTCGGAAATCCCCAGCGGTCAGGACCACCGACGCGTGACACCTCGCGCACAGCCAAAGCACTTGACCCCCACAGACAACTCACGACTACAGTGACCGCACGCGCGTTCGGGCACGACCAACCCGGTCACGCGAACCACCAGTTGCGACCGGGGGAACAGTGTCGCCACGCCACGGGGGGGCGTATCGGCATGCCGCCATGCATGTCATCCGCGAGTCCTCCACCGGCGCATCGCGGCCTCCTTCCCCTCGATGAAGGAGCGCACTTGCGTCCCAGACCACCGTGGGTTTCCAGACTCGGACCACCGCCGAGGAGATCAGGCCGGTCGGTGCGGGTCGTCACACCCGTCGTCCTCGCCGCCGCGCTCGTGGCGGGCATCGCCACCAGTCCGGACCTCATCGGCCGATACGCACGACCGGACGCCGTCCCGGCAAGCGACAGCCGCCCCTGGTACGACGACACCGCTGCCGAGCAACTCCGCCAGGACCAGTGCCTGATGACGGACGTTCTGCGCCTTGGCGGCCCCGCCATGTCCGCCACCGCGCAGAGCGCGCTCGACCAGCCCGCCGACAAGCTCCACGCACTCGCCGACCGTCAGCGCTGGCAGGACACTCCGCTCGCCACGGCGTACAAGAGCGACCGTGACACCGCCGACAGGGAGGGGGACGCGCTCTTCGCGCTCCGCGACGGCTGGAAGAAGCCCCTGGAGGGGCTGACCAACCCCGCAGGCTTCACCGTCACCGGTTTCCTGTGGCCGCCCGACGGCAGCGACGGCAAGCCGAGCTTCTACGGCCAGACCGGCCTGTCCCAGTGGATATCCGACCGCTTCTGGCAGGACGAGGAGGCCTTCTACAAGGACCCCACCCCCGTCGCTGACGCGACCACGCGCAAGGCCGTCAGCGACCTCGGCACACCCCTGTACGACAAGAACCCGGACCCGGGCCTGCCGAGCGACGAATGGAACCGCGCCCTCGCTGAGCGGGACGCGTTCCGGTGGCTGAACGGGGAGTCGACCGACCCGGCTGGTGCCGACGACGCGCGAATTTTCCTGGCCTCCGGCGGCTTCCCCCGAAGCGCCCCGCAGCAGACCGGCCCCGAGTACCGCATCGCGGTCGAGGACTTGAAGTCCCGCTTCGCGGCCTGCGGCTGGCGTGACCCGCTCGACCCGGACAACGCCCTGACCGATGTCACGGCCACCGCCGCGGCCGAGTGGCAGCAGGAGATCAGCTCCCAGGCCGTCCAGCGCGACCAGATCCTCAACGCCAACAAGGACGCCACCAAGGCCCTCGCGACCGGCGCGAAGACCCTGGGCGATCTGCTCGGCCACTCCTGGGTCGCCGACCACCTGGCTCGTTGGCAGGACTACTGGTCGGCGGGCGGCGTCGGCTACATTGGTGACGCCCCGACGACCATTGAGGCCGCGGGCAAGAAGGGCCTGTGCCTCGACGCCGCGGGCGGCGGTACCGCCAACGGCACCGCGGTACAGATCTACACCTGCAACGGCTCCGCCGGGCAGCAGTGGCAGGTCGAGGGCGACGACAAGGGCCTGCACCTGCGGAACGTCAAGTCCCTCAAGTGCCTCGACGTCGCGAACAACAACGCGGCGAACGGCACGAAGATCCAGCTCTTGACGTGCGCCAGCTCACCGGCGCAGACCTGGGAGTACAACGTCCGGGCCGCCACGCCCCTGGAGAACATGGGCACCGGCAAGTGCCTGGATCTGAAGACGTACGACAACGGCCAGGACTCCAGGCTGTGGACGTGCTCCGGCGGCACCCCGCAGAAGCTCACCATCAAGCCGTCCGGCCACACCGGTACGGTTCCGCCGGCGGCCCAGTTCACCAAGGCCAAGGCCGGTGTCGCGAGCGCCCAGGCGGCGGCGAAGAGCCAGCTCACCGCCCTCAAGGCCCAGCTCACCGCCGCGCAGAAGGCCGCCACCGCGTCGGACACCGCCGAGCAGGCCGCGTACGGCATCGCGGACGCCAACGGCGCCCCCCGCGGCCGTGGCCTGCTGGTCGGCCAGCAGAAGGCACAGGTCACCAAGGGGTCGGTGGCGGCGCTGACGGCGATGGTGAAGGCCGGCGAGACCGCCGAGGCCGCCACCCGCGCCGCGGCCGCCGACAGCGAGACGATCTCGCAGCGCGCGCTCGCGCAGGCCGCACAGGCGAAGGCCGAGTTCCGCAAGAAGGCCGCCGAGACGGCCGAGTTGCAGGCCAAGGCAGCGGCCGACGCGGCTAAGGTCCACCGCGACAACGCGAAGAAGGACAAGGAGACCGCGGAGGCCAAGCTCGCCGTGGCGCTGAAGGCCGAGGGCGACGCGAAGTCGGCCGCCGCCGACGCACACGCCAAGCGGCTCGCGGCCGAGGCCGAGGAGGCAACAGCCAAGGCCGAGAAGGAGACCGCCGCGGCCAAGCAGGCCGAGGCCAACGAACACAAGCAGAACGCCCAGGCCGAAGCCGCCAAGGCGAAGGACGCCAAGGACAAGGCCGAAGCCTCCGAGAAGACCGCCGAGAGCAGGCGGGACGACGCGGTCACGGCACGCGACAACGCCAAGGACAAGCGGGACGACGCGTGGGACGCCGAGCAGAAGGCCGACGCCGCCCGCGCCAAGGCGGACGCCAAGGACGCCTACGCCGACTCCCTGGACTCCGGTGACGCGGCGGACGCCGCCCGCGCCGCCGCCAACGAGGCGGACCAGCACGCGGACGACGCCGAGGCGGCAGCCGACCGTGCCCGCGACGAGGCCGACGCGGCGACCGAGGCCGCGGCCGAGGCGGACGCGGCGGCCACCCGCGCCGAAGCCGCGGCGAAGCGGGCGCGCTCCGACGCGGACGCCGCCCAGGCCGCGAAGCTGAAGGCCGACGCCGCGGTGAAGACCGCGACCAGCGCCACCGCGGACGCCATCAAGGCCGCGGCACACGCCGCGGACGAGGCCAAGACGGCCGTCAAGCTCGCCGACGAGGCGGAGGCACTCGCCAAGACCGCCATGGCCGACGCGGACGCGGCGAACAAGGAGGCCGGCAACGCCCTGGCCGCCGCGGCGAAGGCCGCGGGCTTCGCCCACGTCACCGCGCAGGCGGCCGTGGACGCCGCCAACTCCGCCGAACAGGTCGCCAAGCCGGCCAACGACGCGATCCAGCTCGGCTCCCCCTACGTCGACACGGACTCGGCCGCCGGCCTGGTCGTGCTGACCGGGCAGGCGTCGAAGACGATCGCCGACCAGCAGAAGGCCGTCGCCGACGCGCACGCCAAGAACGCGCAGGAGGAGGCCGCCGCCGCCAAGGCCCTCGCCGACCAGGCGGTGGGCGACGCGAAGGAGGCGTACCAGCACGCGGCCAACGCCGCCGGCTACGCGGCCGACGCCCGCGGCTACGCCAAGGAGGCCCTCGGCTACGCGGCCGACGCGGCGGAGGCCGCCTCAAAGGCGTCCGCGTCACTGGCCCGCACGAAGGAGTACGACCGCCAGGCCACGGAGGACGCGGCAGCCGCCGACAAGGCGGCCGGCCGAGCCGAGGGCTACGCGGCGGACGCCCGCTCCTCGGCCGACCAGGCAGCCCTGGACGCCGACGCGGCCCGCGCGGCGGCGAGCGAGGCCGAACAGTCCGCGAAGGACGCCCGAGCGGCAGCCGACCGCGCGGACGCGGCGGCCACCGAGGCGGAGGAGGCGGCGAAGGACGCCGCCAAGTACGCGAAGGAGGCCCAGGAGGCGGCCGACCGCACCGAACGGGAGGAAGCCAACAAGGGGGCATCCGAAGGGGTCGGTACAGGCATTCCCGGTGTGTTCGCCGTTCCGGACGAGTCCACCGTCGAGATCGTCAGCAGCAAGCAGATCGGCACCTGCCCGGGAATGCCGGAAGCGGCCTTCCAGGGCTGCAACGCGAAGTACGACCTGGTCGTCACCTACGAGGCCGACTTCTACCTGTGCACCGACGAGCAGGCCCAGGCCACGGCCGACGGGTGCCCGAAGTCGGCGTGGGAGTTCCTCCAGCGGTCGACGCTGAAGAACGTCAAGATCGAAGGCTGGACGCACACGTTCTCCGGCAAGGACATCGTCCGCGCCGGATGGCAGAGCCTCTTCGGCGATGTGCCCGGATCGATCCTGTTCTCCTTCTTCGCCGAAGACCTGATGGACTGCTGGCACGGCGACAAGACGGCCTGCGCCTGGAGCCTGGCCACATACGTTCCACTCGAAGGCCTGCTCGCCCCGATCTCACGCGCCCTCAAGGCACTCGACGCCGCCGCCAGGACAGGCATCGGCTTCGAAGACGCCTTCAAGGCACTACGCAGCCTGGACGGTCTGTCTCCGCTGGCAAAAGAAGGAATCGGCGCCAAGGCCCTCCAGCAGCTGTACGAGACATGCACGAAGCGCAGCAAGGCTGCATTCGCGCTCTCGGCAGGCGGCGCGTGCGCGAACATGATTCCGTACGCTGGTTCGGAACTGGCCGCTGTTGCCTACAAGTTCCGGATAGCCAGCGGACTCAGGTACAAGTACGGACGGAACATCGCGGTCGCGAGGGTTCCGGGATGGGCTGCGGCCACCGGCGCGAAGGATGACTTCGTCGTCGCCGCGAATATCCCGCTGGGGCTTCACTCCGAGGAACTGATTGTGCAAAAACTGGAACAAAAGGGATTCACCAAGAACCAGATCTCGGAGCTCTACAGCGAACGCAGCCCCTGCCAGGACAAGTGCTCTCCCCTCGTGGAAGGCATACCGGTGACCTACTCCACTCCGGACGGACCTGGCGCATTCGATATGCTCGAATCCATGATCGAAATGTTCGAGCGTGGAAAGTTCGCACGTTCCACTGAATCGAGTCTGTCTGAGTGAAGCATGGAGGGGGGCGCCGGAGAACTGGACCTCTGGTAGCCCCCCTTATGCGCACGGACACGTCACTGTCGGCCGGGGAAAACCAACATCCCGACCACTCGGAGAAACTGCGGCTTCCGACACCCGTACCATCAGAGATGACTCACGTCAGGAGGTGCCCAGTGACGTACATAGACCCCCAGAGTCGAGCCACGGCTGAGGCACACGGTCACCCGTATGCGTCGGAGGAAATCATCGCCGCTGGGTACGATCTGGCACGCCGGGTCTGTGGAGAACTCCACCGCTCCGGTCTTCCCACCTATGTCAAGAGTCCGGGAACGCCGAGACAGCCCGGCGTCTCGGTGGAAGTCGACAGCCAGGGTGAGTACGCCGGAGGCCTCTACGTCCGCTGGATCGCCCCAGAACTGGGAGAGGCCGGTCTGCGGGCGATAGCGGAACGGCAGGACCCGGCGGCGCCGGAGTGGAAGCGCTACACCGAGGTTGTACTAGTCATGCAGACGGCATTGATCGGCATCCTGCGTCTGGCCGGCTTCCACGTCGTGCGGGCGGAGGAGGTCGATGACATCGCCAAGGGTGACGTGTACGTCCACGCCGATACGCCCTCGTCTTCGTGAGCACCCTCATGATCCAGGACACGCTCCCAGGGTCTTGGTCTGCGTTCCCAGGGCCCGGCGCTGTCGTGGACGGCTGTGAGCGATCGGGCCAGGGACGGGATCACGCCCCACGTGACCCACCCCACCCCCCACCCCGTTCAAACTCCGTTAACAATGGACTGTGATATCCCCGGTCTCCCCGATGCCCCGGAGCGCCCACCGGCACAGGCCGGAGGCGACTCCCTACCTCGACCTCACCCGAGCCGAGTGGAGCGCGCTGCGGGAGAAGACGCCGCTGCCGCTGACCGCCGAGGAGGTCGAGCGGCTGCGCGGGCTCGGTGACGTCATCGACCTGGACGAGGTGCGGGACATCTACCTCCCGCTGTCCCGGCTGCTCAACCTCTACGTCGGCGCCACCGACGGCCTCCGCGGCGCCCTGAACACCTTCCTCGGCGAGCAGGGCTCCCAGTCCGGCACGCCGTTCGTGATAGGCGTCGCCGGCTCCGTGGCCGTAGGAAAGTCCACCGTCGCGCGTCTCCTCCAGGCCCTGCTGTCGCGCTGGCCCGAGCACCCGCGCGTCGAGCTGGTGACGACGGACGGCTTCCTGCTGCCGACCCGCGAGCTGGAGGCCCGCGGCCTGATGTCCCGCAAGGGCTTCCCCGAGTCGTACGACCGCCGGGCCCTGACCCGGTTCGTCGCCGACATCAAGGCCGGCAAGGGCGAGGTGACGGCCCCCGTCTACTCGCACCTCATCTACGACATCGTCCCCGACCAGCGGCTCACGGTCCGCCGCCCCGACATCCTGATCGTCGAGGGCCTCAACGTGCTGCAGCCCGCCCTGCCCGGCCAGGACGGCCGTACCCGGGTCGGCCTCGCGGACTACTTCGACTTCAGCGTGTACGTCGACGCCCGCGTCGAGGACATCGAGCGCTGGTATCTCAACCGGTTCAAGAAACTGCGCGCGACCGCGTTCCAGGACCCGTCCTCGTACTTCCGCAAGTACACCCAGGTCTCCGAGGAGGAGGCCCTCGACTACGCCCGCACGACCTGGCGCACGATCAACCGCCAGAACCTGGTCGAGAACGTGGCCCCCACCCGCGGCCGCGCCACCCTCATCGTCCGCAAGGGCCCGGACCACAAGGTGCAGCGGCTCAGCCTGCGCAAGCTGTGACCGGACCCGCGGGCCGGCCCCCGGCGCGGGCCTGTAGAAATGACCCATGCTGCACCTGCGCCTGATCACCCCGTCCGACAGGACCGACGACGTGGTCCGCCTGATCGAGACGACGGTCGGCACCACCCATGTCGTCCTGCTGCCGGGGGTCGCCCGCAATCCCGCCGGAGACGTGGTGCTGTGCGACGTGGCACGCGAGGCCGGTGACGAACTCCTCACCGGTCTGCAGGAGTTGGGCATCGAGACCACCGGCTCCATCGCCGTGGAGAACATCGACCTGTCGCTGTCCAAGCGCGCCGAGAAGGCCGAGGCGGAAGCTCCCGGCGAGGGCGCGGACGCGGTGCTGTGGGAGCACCTGACGGAGGCCACGCACGAGGAGTCGACCCTCTCGGTCACCTACGTCGCCTTCATCACCATCGCCACGATGATCGCGGCCTGCGGTGTGGTGCTCGACAACGCCATCCTGATCGTCGGCGCGATGGCGGTCGGACCGGAGTTCGGCCCCCTCGCGGGCATCTGCACCGCGGTGGTGCGGCGGGCGCCCCGGCTGGCGCTGCGCTCGCTCGTCGCCCTGCTCGTCGGGTTCGCGGCGGCCATGCTGGTGACGGCGGGCTTCAGCCTGTTCATGGACGCCGTCGGCCTGTTCAGCAAGGCCCAGTTGGAGGCCGACCGCCCCAACACCGGTTTCGTCTACGCGCCCGACTGGTTCTCGTTCGTCGTGGCCATTCTCGCCGGGGCCGCCGGCACCCTCTCCCTGACGTCCTCCAAGTCGGGCGCCCTGGTCGGCGTCGCCATCTCGGTGACGACCGTCCCGGCCGCCGCCAACGCGGCCGTGGCCCTGACCTACGGCGACGCCAACCAGACCTGGCACTCGACGGAGCAGCTCCTGCTGAACCTGGTGGGCATCATCCTCGCGGGCACCCTCACCCTGCTGGCCCAGAAGTGGTTCTGGTCCCTCCACCGCTCCAACAGGCGCCCGGGAGACTTCCCTTCGGGGGCGAGGCGACCGACCGGCACGACAGGGCACTGACGGTCACCCGCCCCCCTGCACAGGCCGGCGACCGCGCCCCGCCCCCAACCCGTCTAGCCCAGCGCGGACTTCACCACGTCGGCCAGCCTCCCGGCCACCGACCGCGCCTGGTCGATGTCCGCGGCCTCGACCATGACCCGTACCAGCTGCTCGGTCCCCGAGGGCCGCAGCAGGACGCGTCCCGTCGCGCCCAGTTCCCGCTCCGCCTCGGCGACGGCGTTGGCGAGTTCGGCGGAGCTCCCGACCCGGGTGCGGTCCACGTCCGGCACGTTGATGAGGACCTGGGGCAGCCGCTCCATGACGGCGGCGAGGTCCCGCAGCGACCGGCCGGTCTCGGCGACCCGGGCGGCGAGGAGCAGGCCGGTCAGGGTGCCGTCGCCGGTCGTCGCGTGATCCAGGATGATCACGTGCCCGGACTGCTCGCCGCCGAGGGCGTAGCCGTGTTCCTTCATCTCCTCCAGCACGTACCGGTCGCCGACCGCGGTCTGGACGATCTTCAGTCCCTCCCGCTCCAGCGCCAGCTTGAAGCCCAGATTCGACATGACCGTCGCGACAACGGTGTCGGAGCGCAGTGCGGAACGCTCCCGCATCGCGAGCGCGAGTACGGCCATGATCTGGTCGCCGTCCACCTCCTCACCGGTGTGGTCGACGGCGAGGCAGCGGTCGGCGTCACCGTCGTGCGCGATGCCGAAGTCCGCTCCGTGCTCGATGACGGCGGCCTTCAGCGGCCCGAGGTGCGTGGAGCCGCAGCCGTCGTTGATGTTGAGCCCGTCGGGCTCGGCACCGATGGTGACGACCTCGGCCCCGGCCCGGGTGAAGATCTCCGGTGAGACCAGGGCGGCCGCGCCGTGCGCCTCGTCGAGGACGATCCGCAGACCGTCCAGACGGTTCGGCAGCACGCCGAGGAGATGCTCGACGTACCGCTCGGAGCCCTCGTCGTAGGACCGGACCCGGCCCACGCCCCCGCCGGTCGGCCGGTCCCAGGGGGCGCCGGTGCGGTGCTCCTCGTAGACGGCCTCGATCCGCTCCTCCAGCTCGTCGTCGAGCTTGTGCCCGCCGCGCGCGAGGAACTTGATGCCGTTGTCGGGCATCGCGTTGTGGCTGGCGGACAGCATCACGCCGAGGTCGGCGCCGAGCGCGCCCGTGAGATACGCCACCGCCGGTGTCGGCAGCACACCGACGCACCGCACGTCCACACCCGCGCTGGCGAGGCCGGCGACCACGGCGGCCTCCAGGAACTCCCCCGACGCACGTGGGTCGCGGCCGACCACGGCGGTCGGCCGGTGGCCGGCGAAGGTGCCCGCCTCGGCCAGTACGTGCGCCGCGGCGACGGAGAGGCCCAGTGCCATCTCGGCCGTCAGATCCGCGTTGGCGACACCGCGCACGCCGTCCGTGCCGAAGAGTCGTCCCACTTGTCCTCCTGAGGAAGCATCAGTTCCGGAAGTCCGGAAGCCGTCCGGTGACTTCCGCATCCCAGGCATTCCATGCCTGAACATCAGATCACACAAGACTTTGAAGGTCTTATGTCGTTATACGCCCAGGCCGTGATAAACGAACGCCCCGGCGGCACAGTGGCGTGCCGCCGGGGCGTTCGGACTACGTACAGGCAGCAGCGATTAACGCTTGCTGTACTGCGGAGCCTTACGGGCCTTCTTCAGACCGGCCTTCTTGCGCTCGACCGCACGGTCGTCGCGCTTGAGGAAGCCGGCCTTCTTGAGGGCGCCGCGGTTGTTGTCCACGTCGGCCTCGTTCAGGGCGCGGGCGACACCGAGACGGAGCGCACCGGCCTGACCGGAGACACCGCCACCCGAGATGCGGGCGACGACGTCGTAACGGCCTTCGAGCTCGAGCACCTTGAAGGGCTCGTTGACTTCCTGCTGGTGCACCTTGTTCGGGAAGTAGTCCTCAAGGGTGCGACCGTTGATCTTCCACTTGCCGGTGCCCGGGACGATCCGGACGCGGGCGATGGCGTTCTTGCGGCGGCCCAGGCCGGCGGCCGGCTGGGGGTCGCCGAAACGGCCGGCCAGCGACTCGGAGGTGTACTCGCCCTCGACGGGCACCTCGGACTCGGTGGTGTAGCTCTCGATGTCCACGTTCTCGACATCGGCGTTCTCGTCGAGGGGCTGCTCGACAGTGGTCTCGGCCACGATTCTCCTCAGGCTTCTCTACGTCTTAGGGGGTGGCCGGAACTACTGCGCGACCTGGGTGATCTCGAACGGCACCGGCTGCTGGGCAGCGTGCGGGTGCTGGTCGCCCGAGTAGACCTTCAGCTTCGAGAGCACCTGACGGCCCAGGGTGTTCTTGGGGATCATGCCCTTGATGGCCTTCTCCACGGCCTTCTCGGGGTTCTTCGCCAGCAGCTCGTCGTAGCGGACGGAGCGCAGACCACCCGGGTAGCCGGAGTGGCGGTACGCCAGCTTCTGGGTCTTCTTGTTGCCGGAGAGGTGCACCTTGTCGGCGTTGATGATGATGACGAAGTCACCAGCATCGACGTGAGGCGCGTAAATCGGCTTGTGCTTGCCCCGCAGGATGTTCGCGGCAGTGGTCGCCAGACGACCCAGGACGACATCCTGGGCGTCGATGACGTACCACTGGCGAGTGATGTCGCCGGGCTTGGGGCTGAACGTACGCACGGTCGTAGCCTTCGCTTCTTCAGTGAGTGGGTCCTGACATGGCCACCACGGACGATGTACGACAGCCCTGGCGGACCTCGGTGACGCAACCGAGTCCTGCCGCTGGTCATCGGCCCGGTGGACCGGTGTAAGGGCCCCTCACGTGAGAATGAGCAAGCCAATACACATAACGAACAAGCAGGATACCTTCGGGGACCCGGACGGGTCAAAACGCGGGATCGCTGCCGGTACTCATCGTACCGGGCTCCCGCCCCGACCACCGTGCCCCGTGCCGGCCGGACCCGCGGGAACCGCTGTGACCTGCGAAGACGAGGGGCAGGTGTGACGCAGGGGACGCGCAGAGTGACATGTTCCTTCACATTCACACAGCACAACGACACCCGTTCGCCCGTCTAAGATGCGGCCCATGAGCTTTGGGCAGGGGGGACCCCAGTCCCAGTGGGATCCCTGGAAACCGAATTCCCAGCAGCAGCCGTGGCACAGCGGCACCGACCAGACGCCGGACTGGGCCGCGCTGGCCGAGGCGTCCGAGACGCGCAACCGGCGCCGCCGACTGCTGTTCATAGGCGGCGGCGTCGTCGCCACCGTGGCGGTCGGCGTCGCCGTGGCGATGGGTGTGCTGGACGCGGGCGGCAACGACGAGGCGTCGGGCAACCCGACCTCCCAGCTGCCCTCGACGGGCGGCCTGCCGAGCGCGTCCGGCGGGACGGCCCCGTCGTTCGCCCCGACCAGCGCGCCGCCCCCGCTGGACCCGAAGGAGTTCATCGCCAGCAAGAACAAGGACACGGCGCCGGTCGGCCCCG
The DNA here is from genome assembly GCF_056435735.1 of Streptomyces sp. NPDC043878. Lineage (NCBI taxonomy): Bacteria > Bacillati > Actinomycetota > Actinomycetes > Kitasatosporales > Streptomycetaceae > Streptomyces > Streptomyces sp. NPDC043878. The sequence continues at coordinate 271,573 of NZ_JBWKDW010000003.1, read as the reverse complement.
ACATCCTCTTCCCGGGCACCCAGCTGACCATGGGCGAGACCGTCTACAAGAAGGGCGCCGTCGCCGACACGAAGAACTGCGCGTCGGCCGCCCGCGGCACCCTCGTCAAGGTCCTCGCCGACAACAAGTGCACCCGCCTGATGCGCGTGACCTACTCCAGGGACGGCGTCGCCGTGACGGTCGGCGTGGCCCTCTTCGACACCGAGGCGCAGGCGACCGGCGCCAAGAGCCAGGCCGACAACAAGAGCATCGTCGGATCGCTGGCCGGCAACGGCGTGAAGGCCTTCTGCAACTCCGCGATCTGCCGCTCGACCACCAACTCCTACGGCCGCTACGCCTACTTCACGATCGCCGGGTTCACCGACGGCAAGGACGTGACGACGAAGGACACCAAGGTCTTCGCCACCGGCAACGACCTGGCGGAGTTCGCCTTCCGCCAGATCCGCCGCCGCGGCGAGGCCCAGGCGTCGGCCGCCGCCGCCGGCTAGGAGGGCCCGGGAGCCAGGGCCGGGGTCAGCAGCAGCCGGCCCCGGGCAGCGACCGCTTGTTGCGCGCCTCCCGGCTGCGCGCGGCCAGCAGTTCGTCGGCGGGGTAGCCGACCTCCTCCAGCGTCAGCCCGTGCGGCCGTACGACGTGCACGGCCGAGTCCCGTACGCCGGCCGCCAGCACCTTCCCGGGCCACTCGCTCCCCCGGTGGCCGTCGCCCACGAACAGCAGCGCCCCGATGAGCGAGCGCACCATGTTGTGGCAGAACGCGTCGGCGCGCACGGTCGCGGTGATGATCCCGTCCTCGCCCCGCTCCAGCGCCAGCTCCTGGAGCGTACGGATGGTGGTGGCCCCTTCGCGCCGCTTGCAGTAGGCGGCGAAGTCGTGCTCGCCGAGCAGCGCCCGGGCGGCCTCGTTCATGGCGTCCACGTCCAACGGCCAGTCGTGCCACAGGACATGGCCCCGCAGCAGCGGGTCGACCCCGCCCGGGCTGTCGGTGACCCGGTAGGCGTACCGCCGCCAGACGGCCGAGAAACGGGCGTTGAAGCCCGCGGGGGCCTCCGTGAGGGACCAGACCCGGACGTCCTTCGACAGGCGCCCGGCGAGCCGCTTGAGGAGCTTCTCGCGGTGCTCGGCCCACAGCTCGACGGGCAGGTCGACATGAGCCACCTGCCCGCGCGCGTGCACCCCGGCGTCCGTCCGCCCGGCCACGGTCAGCTCGTACGTCGTCTCCCCGGACCGCGTGACGGTCCGCAGGGCGTCCTCGATCTCCCCCTGCACGGTCCGGCGCCCGCCGGCCTGCTTCGCCCAGCCGGAGAACCCGCTCCCGTCGTACGAGAGGTCCATCCGCACCCGTACGAACCCGGGCTGTACTTCGTCACTCACCCCTAGATCCTCTCAGCAACGCAAGAGCGGGCCCGCCCCGAAGGGCGGACCCGCTCGACGCAGGGCGGAGCCTCAGGCGTCCTTGGACTCCTCGGCCGGAGCCGCGTCCTCGACGACCTCGTCGGCCTTGGTCTCCTCGACCTTGGCCTCCTCGGACTCCTTGACCGCACGCTTGGTGGCGGCCTCGGCCTCGCCAGTCGCCTGCTGCGCGACCGTCAGCGCCTCGACCAGCTCGATGACAGCCATGGGCGCGTTGTCGCCACGACGGTTACCGATCTTGGTGATGCGGGTGTAGCCACCGGGGCGGTTCTCGTAGCGCGGGCCGATCTCGGTGAAGAGCGTGTGGACGACGCTCTTGTCCGTGATCACCTGGAGCACCTGGCGACGGTTGTGCAGGTCGCCCTTCTTGCCCTTGGTGATCAGACGCTCGGCGTACGGGCGCAGCTTGCGCGCCTTCGCCTCGGTGGTGGTGATACGGCCGTGCTCGAACAGCGACTTCGCGAGGTTCGCGAGGAGCAGCTTCTCGTGCGCGGCGCTGCCGCCCAGACGGGCACCCTTGGTGGGCTTCGGCATTGTCTCTCCTAGGTGTCTGCCCCGGCCGTATCAGGTACCGGAGTCAGTGTCCGAGCGGGCGATCGCCCGTCGGAGATCCGGGCGCCTCTTGCGAAGCGCGCGGAGGGTCCGCGCCCCCGAAGGGGCGCGGGGAACTGCGCAACCAGCCACAACGGCCGCGCAGCCGGGATCCGGCCGACTCGCGGAGCGACTAGTACTGCTCGGTCTCCACGAAACCGGCGTCCGCGTCGTCGTCCGCCCCGAACGCGTCCGCCGCGGCGGTCGGGTCGAATCCGGGCGGGCTGTCCTTGAGGGCCAGGCCCATGCCGGCCAGCTTCGCCTTGACCTCGTCGATGGACTTCGCACCGAAGTTGCGGATGTCCAGCAGGTCGGCCTCGGAGCGGGCGACGAGTTCACCCACGGAGTGGATGCCCTCACGCTTGAGGCAGTTGTACGACCGGACGGTGAGCTCGAGCTCCTCGATCGGCAGCGCGAGATCGGCGGCGAGGGCGGCGTCCGTGGGGGACGGGCCCATGTCGATGCCCTCGGCGTCGATGTTGAGCTCACGCGCCAGACCGAACAGCTCGACCAGGGTCTTGCCGGCCGACGCCATGGCGTCACGCGGACGCATGGCCTGCTTGGTCTCGACGTCGACGATCAGCTTGTCGAAGTCGGTGCGCTGCTCGACACGGGTCGCCTCGACCTTGTAGGTGACCTTGAGAACCGGCGAGTAGATGGAGTCGACCGGGATCCGGCCGATCTCCTGGCCCACCTGCTTGTTCTGCACCGCGGAGACGTAGCCGCGACCGCGCTCGACGGTCAGCTCCATCTCCAGCTTGCCCTTGCCGTTGAGCGTGGCGAGGACCAGGTCGGGGTTGTGCACCTCGACACCGGCCGGGGGCGCGATGTCGGCGGCGGTGACCAGACCCGGGCCCTGCTTGCGCAGGTACATCACGACCGGCTCGTCGTGCTCCGAGGAGACGACCAGCTGCTTGATGTTGAGGATCAGGTCGGTGACGTCCTCCTTGACACCCGGCACGGTGGTGAACTCGTGCAGGACGCCGTCGACGCGGATGCTGGTGACAGCGGCGCCGGGGATCGAGGACAGCAGGGTACGGCGGAGGGAGTTGCCGAGGGTGTAGCCGAAGCCCGGCTCCAGCGGCTCGATCACGAACCGGGAGCGGAACTCGTCGACGACCTCTTCGGTCAACGAGGGACGCTGAGCGATCAGCATGGGTGGATCATCCTTCTTTCGTGGACGCCCGCTATTTGACGTCCGACAAAACCGCGCCGCTCACAACACACAGCACGGGGTACTGCAAGGGTACGGGCGATACGGCCCCTTTACGGGGTCGTACCGCCCGAAAACCTCGGACCGCAGGCGGCCGTGCGTCAGACGCGACGACGCTTGGGCGGACGGCAGCCGTTGTGCGGGGTGGGGGTGACGTCCTGGATCGAACCGACCTCGAGGCCGGTGGCCTGGAGGGAGCGGATCGCGGTCTCACGGCCGGAGCCGGGACCCTTGACGAAGACGTCCACCTTGCGCATGCCGTGCTCCTGCGCGCGGCGGGCGGCCGACTCGGCGGCCATCTGCGCGGCGAAGGGGGTCGACTTGCGCGAGCCCTTGAAGCCGACGTGGCCGGCGGAGGCCCAGGAGATCACGTTGCCCGAGGGGTCCGTGATCGAGACGATGGTGTTGTTGAACGTGCTCTTGATGTGGGCGTGCCCGTGAGCGACGTTCTTCTTTTCCTTGCGGCGCACCTTCTTGGCAGCGCCCTGACGACCCTTGGGGGGCATCTATAACTCCTACGGGAGGTGGTCGGTCCTACAGCGAAGACCGCTGGTGAGCGTCCGCTGAGGACTACTTCTTGCCCGGCTTCTTCTTGCCGGCGATGGCGCGACGCGGGCCCTTGCGGGTACGAGCGTTCGTGCTGGTGCGCTGACCGCGGACAGGCAGGCCGCGGCGGTGGCGCAGACCCTGGTAGCAGCCGATCTCGACCTTGCGGCGGATGTCGGCCTGGACCTCGCGGCGGAGGTCACCCTCGGTCTTGATGTTGCTGTCGACGTACTCACGAATCGCGACGAGCTGCTCCTCGGAGAGGTCGCGAACGCGGGTGTTCGGGTCGATGCCGGTCTCGGCCAGCGTCAGCTGGGACAGGGTCCGGCCGATGCCGAACACGTAGGTCAGGGCGACCTCCACACGCTTTTCGCGCGGGATGTCAACACCGGAAACGCGTGCCATTCAATGGCTCCAGTTGATCTTCGGAGGTCTTCCACAGAACCGGCTCCCAGCCCGCCGTACGAGGTACGAACCGGGTCCCCGGCCTCCGAACCGGGGGTGTCGGACACCGTGGTGTCCGGGTCCTGCGTATGAACGTGTGTTGCTCGCGTCGCGCGAATTTCTGCGGAGGTGCAGAGGGTGCGCGGTCCCTGCGTCAGCCCTGGCGCTGCTTGTGGCGCGGGTTCTCGCAGATGACCATGACCCGACCATGACGGCGGATCACCCTGCACTTGTCGCAGATCTTCTTGACGCTCGGCTTGACCTTCATGGGGTGAGGTTCTCCGGGTCAGTTGCCGGCAGTCCCGCCTGCTGCGGGACCTGGGCAAGGTCTACTTGTAGCGGTAGACGATCCGGCCACGCGTCAGGTCGTACGGAGACAGCTCCACCACGACCCGGTCGTCAGGGAGGATACGGATGTAGTGCATACGCATCTTGCCGCTGATGTGTGCCAGGACCTGGTGGCCGTTCTGGAGCTCGACCTTGAACATGGCGTTCGGAAGAGACTCGACGACAGTGCCCTCGATCTCGATGGCACCTTGCTTCTTGGCCACGCTTCGCCCTTCGAATCGACTACCTTGATCGACTCCGTGCGAGCGCATGCAGACATGCGGGTGCACCAGAGCCGACGAGTCAGTCTACGTCAGGGCATCCGGAAAGACGAATCGAGGAAGTCTGCCCCGGGCCGGAGATCGTTAAGCAAGGGGATCCGGCGCGGCCGTGATGCCGAGCTCCGCGAGCTTGGCCCTGCCGCCGTCGGGAGCGGTCAGGACCAGCGGGCCCTGCTCGGTCAGGGCGACGGAGTGCTCCCAGTGCGAGGACCAGGTGCCGTCGGTGGTGATGACCGTCCAGTCGTCTTCCAGGACCTTGGTCCTCGGGGTGCCCAGGGACACCATCGGCTCGATCGCCAGGCAGAAACCGGGGACCAGCTTCGGGCCCTTGCCGCGCCGCTTCTCCACGTAGTTCAGCAGGTGCGGGTCCATGTGCATCTCGGTGCCGATGCCGTGGCCGCCGTAGTCCTCGATGATCCCGTACTTGCCGCCGCCGGGCTTCGGCTGGCGGCGGATGTACGTCTCGACGGCCCGGGAGATGTCGACGAGCCGGTTGCCCGGCTTCATCGCCGCGATGCCGGCCCACATCGACTCCTCGGTGACCCGGGACAGCTCGATCAGCTCCGGGGAGTGACCGGAGCCGACGAACGCCGTGTAGGCGGCGTCGCCGTGCCAGCCGTCGATGATCGCGCCGCAGTCGACGGAGATGACGTCCCCGTCCTTCAGGACGACCTCGTCGGACGGGATGCCGTGGACGACGACCTCGTTGACCGAGGTGCAGATCGTCGCGGGGAAACCGCCGTACCCGAGGAAGTTCGGCTTGGCGTCGTGCTCGGCCAGCACCTTGCGCGCGACCTGGTCCAGATCCCTCGTCGACGCACCGGGCACGGCGGCCTCTCGGGTCGCCGCGTGAATCGCGGCAACGACCAGCCCCGCCGCACGCATCTTGGCGATCTGCTCGGGGGACTTGATCTGCACCATGTCGGCGGAAGCCTTTCGTGGACCGGGAAAGAGTACGAACGCCTTCAACGATAAGGCTTCACGGCCGGCCGCCGGCCGGCCCGCCCCACACGCAGCAGCCGCGGCCCCCTTCGACAGGGAACCGCGGCCGAGGTTCTGCGACGACTACTTGTCGTCCTCGCCCCGCTTCAGCGCCTCCATGGCGCGAGCGGTCACATCCTCCACCTTGCCGAGCGCCGAGATCGTCACCACGAGACCCTGGGCCTTGTAGTAGTCGATGATCGGCTCGGTCTGCGTGTGGTAGACCTCCAGCCGGGTGCGGACGGTCTCCTCGGAGTCGTCGTCCCGCTGGTAGAGCTCCCCGCCGCAGACGTCGCAGACGCCGTCCTTCTTCGGTGCCTTGTACGACACGTGGAAGACGTGCGCCGAGTCGTTGCGGCAGATGCGCCGGCCGGCGATCCGCTTGACGACCTCTTCCTCGGGGACCTCCAGGTCCAGCACCGCGTCCAGCTTCATGCCCTCGGACGTCAGCATCTCGTCCAGCGCCTCGGCCTGCGAGACGTTGCGCGGGAACCCGTCCAGCAGGAAGCCGTTCTCGGCGTCGGGAGCCTCCATGCGGTCCTTGGCCATCGCGATGGTGACCTCGTCCGGCACCAGCTCGCCCTTGTCCATGTAGGACTTCGCCAGCTTGCCGAGCTCCGTCTGCTTGCTGATGTTGGCCCGGAACAGGTCGCCCGTGGAGATGTGCGGGATCGACAGGTTCTTGGCGAGGAACGCGGCCTGCGTTCCCTTACCGGCGCCCGGCGGCCCGACGAGGACGATACGCATCAGCGGAGGAACCCTTCGTAATTGCGCTGCTGGAGCTGGCTCTCGATTTGCTTCACCGTCTCGAGACCGACACCCACGATGATCAGGATGCTTGTCCCACCGAACGGGAAGTTCTGGCTTGCCCCGAAGCCAACCAACGCCATCGTCGGTACGAGAGCGATCAGACCCAGATACAGCGAACCCGGCCAGGTGATCCGGTTGAGCACGTACGAAAGGTACTCAGCGGTCGGTCGGCCAGCCCGGATGCCCGGGATGAAGCCACCATACTTCTTCATGTTGTCGGCGACTTCCTCGGGGTTGAAGGAGATCGCCACGTAGAAGAACGCGAAGAAAACGATCAGCAAGAAGTACATGCTGATGTAAATGGGGTGGTCGCCCTTGGTCAGGTTCTGCTCGATCCAGGTCTTCCAGCCGGAGTTGCTGCCGGAGAACTGGGCGACCAGTGCCGGGATGTACAGCAGCGAGGACGCGAAGATGACCGGGATCACACCGGCCTGGTTGACCTTCAGCGGAATGTAGGTCGAGGTGCCGCCGTAGGAACGGCGGCCGATCATGCGCTTCGCGTACTGCACGGGGATACGGCGCTGAGCCTGCTCCACGAAGACCACCAGGCCGACCATGACCAGGCCCACGAGGATGACGGTGCCGAACTCGATCCAGCCGCCGGCCAGCGTGCCCTGCTTCTTGATCGCCCACAGCGCGGACGGGAACGTCGCGGCGATCGAGATGAACATGAGGATCGACATGCCGTTGCCGATACCGCGGTCGGTGATGAGCTCGCCGAGCCACATGACGACGGCCGTACCCGCGGTCATGCAGATGACCATGGTGATGGTCGTGAAGATCGCCTGGTCCGGGACGATGCTGGAGGCGACCGTGCAACCGGAGAACAGCGCGCCGCTGCGGGCGGTGGCCACCAGGCCGGTGCCCTGCAGGATGGCGAGCGCCACCGTGAGGTAACGGGTGTACTGCGTGATCTTCGACGTGCCGGCCTGGCCCTCCTTCTTGAGGGCCTCCAGACGCGGGATCACCACGGTCAGCAGCTGCAGGATGATGCTCGCCGTGATGTACGGCATGATGCCGAGGGCGAAGATCGTGATCTGCAGCAGCGCGCCGCCGCTGAACATGTTGACCAGGCCGAACAGGCCCTGGTTGCCGGAGGCCTCGTCCACACACTGCTGGACGGACGTGTAGTTGACGCCCGGGATCGGAACGTGGGTACCGACGCGGTACACCACGATGATGGCGAGCGTGAAGAGGAGCTTCTTGCGCAGGTCGGGCGTCCTGAACGCCCGGGCGAACGCGGTGAGCACGGTGCCTCCTGCGACCCCCGCGCAACTGCGTCAAGGGTGACGGTCTTGAGAGTCCGATAGAAACGACGACGTCATACGTAACGGTTGACTGCCGCCCAGGGTGCCCCAAGTGACGCACCCTGTGAAAGTAGGCAGTGCAGGTCACCTTACCGGCGAGACTGCCACCCTAGGAACGACCAACCGGGGATACCCCATTTGTGGGGCATCCCCGGTCGGGATCGCTCAAGTCATCGAGACGCCTGTGGTGTTCAGACGAGCTCGGTGACGGTACCGCCGGCGGCGGTGATCTTCTCCTTGGCGGAGCCGGAGACGGCGTCGACCGTCACCTGCAGCGCCACGGAGATCTCGCCCTGGCCGAGCACCTTGACGAGGCTGTTCTTGCGAACGGCACCCTTGGCGACGAGCCCCTCGACGGTGACCTCGCCACCCTCCGGGTACAGCGCGCCCAGCTTGTCGAGGTTCACGACCTGGAACTCGGTCTTGAACGGGTTCTTGAAGCCCTTGAGCTTCGGGAGACGCATGTGGAGGGGCATCTGGCCACCCTCGAAGCGCTCCGGAACCTGGTAACGGGCCTTCGTGCCCTTGGTACCACGTCCAGCCGTCTTACCCTTCGACGCCTCACCACGACCCACACGGGTCTTGGCGGTCTTGGCGCCCGGGGCGGGACGGAGGTTGTGGATCTTGAGCGGGTTGTTCTCCGCCATGATCAGTCGACCTCCTCGACCGACACGAGGTGGCGGACGGTGTGCACCATTCCGCGGAACTCGGGGCGGTCCTCCTTGACGACCTGCGAGTTGATCCCCTTGAGACCAAGGGAACGCAGGGTGTCACGGTGGTTCTGCTTGCTACCGATGTACGACTTCGTCTGCGTGATCTTGAGCTGAGCCATTACGCAGCACCAGCCCCGGCACGCGCACGCAGCAGAGCCGCGGGAGCGACGTCCTCGAGGGGCAGGCCACGGCGGGCCGCGACCTCCTCGGGACGCTGCAGGCCCTTGAGAGCCGCCACGGTCGCGTGCACGATGTTGATCGCGTTCGACGAGCCGAGCGACTTCGACAGGATGTCGTGGATACCGGCGCACTCGAGCACGGCACGCACCGGGCCACCGGCGATGACGCCGGTACCGGGGGACGCGGGCTTGAGCAGAACGACGCCGGCAGCCTTCTCACCCGTGATCGGGTGCGGGATGGTGCCCTGGATACGGGGGACCTTGAAGAAGTGCTTCTTGGCCTCCTCAACACCCTTGGCGATGGCGGCCGGCACCTCCTTGGCCTTGCCGTAACCGACACCCACGGTGCCGTCACCGTCACCCACCACGACCAGCGCGGTGAAGCTGAAGCGACGACCACCCTTCACAACCTTGGCGACGCGGTTGATCGCGACAACGCGCTCAACGTACGCGGTCTTCTCGGCGGCGGCGTTGCCACCGTCACGGCCCTTCCGGTCCCGCCGCTCGCCGCCACCGGCACCGCTTCCGCGGCGCTGGGGTCCAGCCATTGGATTACCTCTCTCTTTTTCCGCTAGCTACGCAGCGACCTAGGTCGCTAGCGCGACGGGCGACTCAGAACTTGAGTCCGGCTTCGCGGGCGGCGTCCGCCAGGGCGGCGATGCGCCCGGCGTACTGGTTGCCACCACGGTCGAACACGACAGCCTCGACACCGGCGGCCTTGGCGCGCTCGGCGACCAGGGCGCCGACCGACTTGGCCTGCGCGGACTTGTCGCCCTCGCCGCCGCGGATCGTCGTGTCCAGGGTCGACGCCGACGCCAGGGTGTGACCCTTGATGTCGTCGATGACCTGGGCCACGATGTGGCGGTTGGAGCGCGTCACGACCAGGCGCGGACGCTCGGCCGTACCCGAGATGTGCTTACGGATCCGGATGTGGCGACGCTTGATCGCAGCGCGCTTGTAAGCGTCGCCCTTGAGGATCTTCTGTCCGTATGCCATGGCTTACTTACCCGCCTTTCCGACCTTGCGGCGGATGACTTCGCCCTCGTACTTGACGCCCTTGGCCTTGTACGGGTCGGGCTTGCGCAGCTTGCGGATGTTGGCCGCAACCTCGCCGACCTTCTGCTTGTCGATGCCCTCGACCGAGAACCGGGTGGGGGCCTCCACCTTGAAGGTGATGCCCTCGGGCGCCTCGACGGTGATCGGGTGGCTGTAGCCGAGCGCGAACTCGAGGTTCGAGCCCTTGGCCGTCACGCGGTAACCGACACCGCTGATTTCGAGCTTCTTCACGTAACCCTCGGTCACGCCGGTGATCATGTTCGCCACCAGCGTGCGGGACAGGCCGTGCAGGGCCTTGTTCTGACGCTCGTCGTTGGGGCGGGTGACGTTGAGAACGCCGTCCTCACCCTTGGCGATGTCGATCGGCGCGGCAACGGTGTGGGTCAGCGAGCCCTTGGGGCCCTTGACCGCGACCGTACGGCCGTCGATGGTGACGTCCACGCCGGCGGGAACCGTGATGGGGAGCTTGCCAATACGCGACATAGCTGTTTCCTCCGTTCCCTTCCGCTACCAGACGTAGGCGAGAACTTCTCCGCCTACGCCCTTCTTGCCGGCCTGCTTGTCGGTGAGGAGCCCGTGGGACGTGGAGATGATCGCCACGCCGAGGCCGCCCAGCACCTTGGGCAGGTTGGTGGACTTCGCGTACACCCGGAGACCGGGCTTGGAGATCCGCTTGATGCCCGCGATGGAGCGCTCACGGTTCGGGCCGAACTTCAGCTCGAGGACGAGGTTCTTGCCGACCTCGGCGTCCTCGACCTTCCAGCCCGTGATGAAGCCCTCCTGCTGGAGGATCTCCGCGATGTGAGACTTGATCTTCGATGCCGGCATAGCCACGGAGTCGTGGTACGCCGAGTTCGCGTTGCGCAGACGCGTAAGCATGTCTGCGATCGGATCAGTCATGGTCATGAGTTGGCCTTCGGCCTCTCTCGCCGGGGTTTCCTGGTGCGCCATCCCTCTCCCCGATCCGAGACGGGACGGGTGCGGCGCGGTGGACCTACGGCGTAGTAAGTCGTACGGGCGGCAATCAGGCGCCCAACCCTCCAAGCCTAAGCCATGAAGAGGTGGGCACCTGACACGCCCAGTGCTTACCGAGAGCCCTGCAATCCCCTGTTTAGGGGGATTACCAGGAGCTCTTGGTCACGCCCGGCAGCTCGCCACGGTGAGCCATCTCACGAAGGCACACGCGGCACAGGCCGAACTTGCGGTACACGGAGTGGGGACGGCCGCAGCGCTGGCAGCGCGTGTAGCCACGCACGCCGAACTTGGGCTTGCGAGCAGCCTTCGCGATCAGAGCCTTCTTCGCCATCTCGTTCACGCCTCCTTGAAGGGGAAGCCGAGGTGACGAAGGAGCGCGCGGCCCTCAGCGTCGTTGGTCGCCGTGGTCACCACGGTGATGTCCATACCCCGGGTGCGGTCGATCTTGTCCTGGTCGATCTCGTGGAACATGACCTGCTCCGTGAGACCGAAGGTGTAGTTGCCACGGCCGTCGAACTGCTTGGGGGACAGACCACGGAAGTCGCGGATGCGCGGAAGCGCGAGCGACAGGGTGCGGTCCAGGAACTCCCACATGCGGTCGCCACGGAGGGTGACGTGGGCGCCGATCGGCTGGCCCTCACGCAGCTTGAACTGCGCGATGGACTTGCGGGCCTTGGTGACGGCCGGCTTCTGCCCGGTGATCGTGGTGAGGTCGCGGATGGCGCCCTCGATCAGCTTGGAGTCGCGGGCGGCGTCGCCCACACCCATGTTGACCACGATCTTGACGAGGCCCGGGATCTGCATGACGTTCTCGTAGGAGAACTCCTCACGCAGCTTGCCCGCGATCTCCTCGCGGTACTTCGTCTTGAGACGCGGAGTGGTGGTGGTAGCCATCAGATGTCCTCACCCGTCCGCTTGGCAACGCGAACCTTGTTGCCCTCGTCGTCGAAGCGGTAACCGACACGCGTGACGACCTTGTTGCCGTCCTTCTCCACGACGAGCTGAACGTTGCTCACGTGGATCGGGGCCTCGGTCGTCACGATGCCGCCGGCCTGCGAACCGCTGGCGGTCGGGCCGGCCTTGGTGTGCTTCTTGACCCGGTTGACACCCTCGACCAGGACGCGGTCCTCACGGGGGAAGGCCGCGATGACCTTGCCCTGCTTGCCCTTGTCCTTACCGGTGATGACCTGAACCAGGTCGCCCTTCTTGATCTTCATGCTTACAGCACCTCCGGCGCGAGCGAGATGATCTTCATGAACTTCTTCTCGCGCAGCTCACGGCCGACGGGGCCGAAGATACGGGTGCCGCGAGGGTCGCCGTCGTTCTTCAGAATGACGGCGGCGTTCTCGTCGAAGCGGATGTACGAGCCGTCCGGACGGCGGCGCTCCTTGACGGTGCGAACGATGACCGCCTTGACGACGTCACCCTTCTTCACGTTGCCGCCGGGGATCGCGTCCTTGACGGTGGCGACGATGACGTCGCCGATGCCCGCGTAGCGGCGACCGGAGCCACCGAGCACACGGATGCAAAGGATCTCCTTCGCACCAGTGTTGTCGGCGACACGCAGTCGCGACTCCTGCTGGATCACGTCTATCTCCTGTTTGTCTGCCGGTTCCCGGCAGGGGCCTCAGTGAAGAGGACCCCTGCCGAGCCTGGCGGAACTGTCCTGCCGGGTCGACCCCGCAGGAATTACTTGGCCTTCTCGAGGATCTCGACGACGCGCCAGCGCTTCGTCGCGGACAGCGGCCGGGTCTCCGCGAGGAGGACACGGTCGCCGACACCCGCGGCGTTCTGCTCGTCGTGCGCCTTGAGCTTGTTCGTACGGCGGATGACCTTGCCGTACAGCGCGTGCTTCACGCGGTCCTCGACGGCGACGACGACGGTCTTGTCCATCTTGTCGCTGACGACGAGACCCTCACGGGTCTTGCGGAATCCGCGCGCCTCAGTGGTGTTCTCGGTCACGTTGCTCTCGCTCATCAGGCGCTCTCCACCGTCTCGATGCCCAGCTCGCGCTCACGCATCAGGGTGTAGATCCGCGCGATGTCCTTGCGGACCGCCTTCAGACGGCCGTGGTTCTCGAGCTGTCCGGTCGCCGCCTGGAAGCGGAGGTTGAACAGCTCTTCCTTGGCTTCGCGGAGCTTCGCGAGAAGCTCCTCGTCACCCAGCTCGCGCAGCTCTGACGCCTTCGTACCGGCCGACATCACGCTTCACCTGCCTCGCGCTTGACGATCCGGCACTTCATCGGCAGCTTGTGGGCTGCACGAGTGAGGGCCTCACGCGCGATCTTCTCGTTCGGGTAGGACAGTTCGAACATGACCCGGCCCGGGTGAACGTTCGCGATCCACCACTCCGGCGAACCCTTACCGGAACCCATGCGGGTCTCGGCAGGCTTCTTGGTCAGCGGGCGGTCCGGGTAGATGTTGATCCAGACCTTGCCGCCACGCTTGATGTGGCGGGTCATCGCGATACGAGCGGCCTCGATCTGGCGGTTCGTCACGTACGCCGGCGTGAGGGCCTGAATGCCGTACTCGCCGAACGAAACCTGCGTACCGCCCTTGGCCTGACCACGGCGCTTCGGGTGGTGCTGCTTGCGGTGCTTGACCCTACGGGGGATCAGCATTTCGGTCAGGCCTCCGTTCCGGTGCTCTCAGCCGGAGCGGCAGCCGCGGCGGGAGCGTCGGCCTTGGGGGCCTCGGCAGCCGGCGCGGACTGCTGCTGCGGCTTGCGGCCGCGGCCGCCACGCTCGCCGCCACCGCCACCGCGGCCACCACGGCCGGCCGGGCGGTCGTTGCCACCACGGGCCGGGCGGTTGCCGGCACGGGCGGCGGCGTTCTCGGCGCGGACCTCGGCGATGTTCTTGACGTCGCCCTTGTAGATCCAGACCTTCACGCCGATACGGCCGAAGGTCGTCTTGGCCTCGAAGAAGCCGTAGTCCACGTTCGCGCGGAGCGTGTGCAGGGGCACACGGCCCTCGCGGTAGAACTCCGAGCGGGACATCTCGGCACCGCCGAGACGGCCACCACACTGGATCTTGATGCCCTTGGCGCCGGCCTTCATCGTGCCCTGCATGCTCTTACGCATGGCGCGACGGAAGGAGACGCGGGAGGACAGCTGCTCGGCGACGGCCTGGGCGACCAGCTGAGCGTCGGTCTCGGGGCTCTTGACCTCGAGGATGTTCAGCTGGACCTGCTTGCCCGTGAGCTTCTCGAGGTCACCGCGGATGCGGTCGGCCTCGGCGCCACGGCGGCCGATGACGATGCCCGGACGGGCCGTGTGGATGTCCACACGGACGCGGTCACGGGTGCGCTCGATCTCCACCTTCGAGATGCCGGCGCGCTCCATGCCGGACGTCATCATCCGACGGATGGCGACGTCTTCCTTGACGTAGTCCTTGTACAGCTTGTCGGCGTACCAGCGGGACTTGAAGTCCGTGGTGATGCCGAGCCGGAACCCATGCGGGTTAACCTTCTGGCCCATTACCGGGTTCCTTCCTTGCTGCTGACGACCACGGTGATGTGGCTGGTCCGCTTGCGGATCCGGTAGGCGCGGCCCTGGGCACGCGGACGGAACCGCTTCAGGGTCGGACCCTCGTCGACGTACGCCTCGGAGATGACGAGGCTGTCGGCGTCGGTGTGGTCGTAGTTGTGTGCGGCGTTGGCAATGGCGCTGTCAAGCACCTTGCCGACCGGCACGCTCGCGGCCTGCGGGGCGAAACGCAGGACCGCCTGAGCCTCCGTGGCGTCCATGCCACGGATAAGGTCCACCACTCGGCGGGCCTTCATGGGCGTGACGCGGATGTACCGCGCCTGGGCCCTGGCTTCCATGGTTGTCCTTCCAGTGTCTGTCATGGTCATTCCACCCCGCTACTAGCGGCGCTTCGACTTCCGGTCGTCCTTGACGTGACCCCGGAAGGTGCGCGTCGGCGAGAACTCGCCGAGCTTGTGGCCGACCATCGACTCGGTGACAAACACCGGAATGTGGGTCTTGCCGTTGTGCACCGCGATCGTGTGGCCCAGCATGGCCGGGACGATCATCGAGCGACGGGACCAGGTCTTGATGACGTTCTTGGAACCTGCTTCGTTCTGGGCGTCCACCTTCTTGATCAGGTGGTCGTCGACGAAGGGCCCCTTCTTGAGACTGCGCGGCATCTAAACCCGCTCCTAGCGCTTCTTGTTCGTCTTGCGGCGGCGGACGATGTACTTGTTCGAAGCCTTCTTCGGCGAACGAGTACGACCCTCCTTCTGACCCCACGGGGAGACCGGGTGGCGACCACCGGAGGTCTTGCCCTCACCACCACCGTGCGGGTGGTCAACCGGGTTCATCGCCACACCGCGAACGGTCGGACGGACGCCGAGCCAGCGCTTGCGTCCGGCCTTGCCCCAGTTGATGTTGCTCTGCTCGGCGTTGCCGACCTCGCCGACCGTGGCGCGGCAGCGCTGGTCGACCAGGCGGATCTCACCGGAGGGCATACGAAGGTGGGCCATGGTGCCCTCCTTCGCCAGCAGCTGCACCGAGGCGCCGGCGGAGCGGGCGAACTTGGCGCCGCCACCGGGACGGATCTCGATCGCGTGGATCGTGGTACCGACCGGGATGTTGCGGAGCGCCAGGTTGTTGCCCGGCTTGATGTCGGCCCCGGGACCGTTCTCGACGCGGTCACCCTGCTGCAGGTTGCGCGGGGCGAGGATGTAGCGCTTCTCGCCGTCCGCGTAGTGCAGCAGCGCGATGCGCGCGGTGCGGTTGGGGTCGTACTCGATGTGCGCGACCTTCGCCGGCACGCCGTCCTTGTCATGACGACGGAAGTCGATGACGCGGTAGGCGCGCTTGTGGCCACCACCCTGGTGGCGGACGGTCACACGACCGGAATTGTTACGGCCGCCCTTGCTGTGCAGCGGGCGAACCAGCGACTTCTCCGGCGTGGACCGCGTGACCTCGACGAAGTCGGCGACGCTGGAGCCACGACGGCCCGGCGTAGTCGGCTTGTACTTGCGGATTCCCATTTCTCAGTCCTCGTCCGATATCGGACGATCCGGACCGCCGTCAGGCGGTCGGACCGCCGAAGATGTCGATACGGTCGCCCTCAGCGAGGGTCACGATCGCGCGCTTGGTGGAGGCACGCTGACCGAAACCGGTCTTCGTGCGCTTGCGCTTGCCGATGCGGTTGATCGTGTTGACCCCGGTGACCTTGACCGAGAAGACCGCCTGGACGGCCTGCTTGATCTGGGTCTTGTTGGCGCCCGGGGCGACGATGAACGTGTACTTGTTGTCGTCGAGAAGGGCGTAGCTCTTCTCGGAGACGACCGGCTTCAGCAGGACGTCACGGTGGTCCGTGTACGACTTGCTGATCGGCGTCGCGACGGTGTTCTTGCCCTCGGCCTCGTGGCGACGCGCCTTGGCGACGCGCGCGGCCTTGGCGGCCTTGGCGGCCTTGGAGGCAATGCTCGGGTGACGCGTAGCCATCAGGCTTCGCTCCCTTCGGTGTCAGCGGCCTTGGGGCCAGACACGAAGGACTCGAAAGCGGCCTGGGTGAAGACCACGTCGTCCGAGACGAGAACGTCGTACGTGTTCAGCTGGCCCGGCTCCAGGATGTGGATCTGGGGCAGGTTGCGGGCGGACAGCCACGCGGCCTCGTCGGCGCGGTCGATGACCAGGAGCAGGTTCTTGCGCTCCGAGATCTTGCCGAACAGCGTCTTGGCGGCCTTCGTGGACGGGGTCTCGCCCTCGATCACGCCGGAGACGACGTGGATGCGAGCGTTACGGGCCCGGTCGGTGAGGGCGTGGCGCAGGGCCGCGGCCTTCATCTTCTTCGGGGTCCGCTGCGAGTAGTCACGCGGCGTGGGGCCGTGAACGACGCCACCGCCGGCGAACTGCGGCGCACGGGTCGAACCCTGGCGGGCGCGGCCGGTGCCCTTCTGACGGTAGGGCTTCCTACCGCCACCACGGACCTCGGCACGGGTCTTGGTCTTGTGCGTGCCCTGGCGGGCAGCGGCCAGCTGGGCGACGACGACCTGGTGAAGCAGCGGGATGCTGATCTTCTCGACGTCGAAGATCTCCGCGGGGAGCTCGACCGTCCCGGTCTTGTCGCCTGCCGGCGAAAGGATGTCAACAGTGCTCATCAGTTACCTCAGGCCCCCTTGGCCGCGGTGCGGACCAGGACGAGGCCGCCGTTCGGACCAGGAATCGCGCCCTTGATGAGCAGCAGACCCTTCTCCGCGTCAACGGCGTGGACGGTCAGGTTCTGGGTGGTGACCCGCTCGTTGCCCATGCGGCCCGCCATGCGGACGCCCTTGAACACACGGCCCGGGGTGGCGCAGCCACCGATGGAGCCGGGAGAGCGGTGCTTGCGCTGGACACCGTGGCCGGCGCCGAGGCCCTTGAAGTTGTGACGCTTCATGACACCGGCGAAGCCCTTGCCCTTGCTCTTGCCGGTCACGTCCACCTTGACGCCGGCCTCGAAGGTCTCGGCGGTGATCTCCTGGCCGAGGGTGTACTCGCTGGCGTCAGCGGTACGGATCTCGACGAGGTGACGGCGGGGGGTGACGTCGGCCTTGGCGAAGTGGCCCTTGAGGGGCTTGTTCACCTTGCGCGGGTCGATCTCGCCGAAGGCGATCTGGACCGACTCGTAGCCGTCGACATCGTTCGTGCGGACCTGGGTGACGACGTTGGGGCCGGCCTTGACGACGGTGACCGGAACAACACGGTTGTTCTCGTCCCACACCTGCGTCATGCCGAGCTTCTCGCCCAGGATGCCCTTGATCTGCTTAGCCATTCTCAGATCACCGGCCTTCAGAGCTTGATCTCGATGTCGACACCGGCCGGGAGGTCGAGTCGCATCAGAGAGTCAACGGTCTTGGGAGTCGGGT
This sequence comes from Streptomyces sp. NPDC043878, assembly GCF_056435735.1. Taxonomy (NCBI): domain Bacteria; kingdom Bacillati; phylum Actinomycetota; class Actinomycetes; order Kitasatosporales; family Streptomycetaceae; genus Streptomyces; species Streptomyces sp. NPDC043878. The sequence continues at coordinate 253,880 of NZ_JBWKDW010000003.1, read as the reverse complement.
CGAGAATGTCGATCAGGCGCTTGTGCGTGCGCATCTCGAAGTGCTCGCGCGAGTCCTTGTACTTGTGCGGCGACTTGATGACGCAGTACACGTTCTTCTCAGTGGGCAGCGGCACCGGGCCCGCGACCGACGCACCAGTGCGCGTCACCGTCTCGACGATCTTCTTCGCCGAGGAGTCGATGACCTCGTGGTCGTAGGCCTTGAGCCGGATGCGGATCTTCTGTCCCGCCATGGCTACTCAGTAGTCCTGTCTCTCGTAACGCTCTGGAACCCGGTGTTCCGTACCTCTTTGTCCGACCCACGCGGTCGGGTGTGTCGCGCTCTCACCGACATGGATGTCCCATACGAGTCATCCCCTGCTGGGAAGCACGGCCCTTCCGGAACCGCAAGCCGGGGGCGCAGCACTTGACATGCTTACGCGTGGCCCACCGGGTGCCTGGCCGGCGCTGCACTGACACTTCCCGAAAGATTCCCGTACGTCCGTCCCAGCGCTGCCTGAGGGCAGTTGGGACGACGAGTACTGTGGGACTCGCTTCCGGTCCTCCCGGCGGGAGGCGCGCAGCATCAACACTCGACCGAGCAACTCGGACAGTCTGCCATACGGGGCAGGTGCCTGGCCAATCGAGCCGGAGACAATACCCCGAAGGTGACGAAGGTCAAACCAACGGGCTCGTGCACCCGCCCGCGCACCGGCCGGACGCGCTACCCTGCGGCGCGCAGCCGCGCGAACGACGTGTCCAGGCCCCGCTTCAGCAGCCCGGCCACCGGCCGTTCCACGAAACGGTGGACCAGCCAGCCCAGCACCAGGAAGCCGGCAATCACCACCGCCACCAGCAGCCGGGCGTCCATCGTGTCACGCAGGCGGTTGATCACCGCCGTACCGGCCGCGTAGTGGATCAGGTAGAGCGGATAGGTCAGGCTGCCGGCCGTGACGAGCCACTTCCAGCGCACGCGGTCCGTCGCGCCCAGCGCGACGGCGACCATGACGAGCAGGAACACGGTGAAGATCAGCACGCTGCCGCGCCAGCCGGAGACGTGTTCGACCTCGTCGATCCGCCGCCCCAGCTCCCGCTGGCCCATCAGCCACGCCATGGCCAGGACACCCCACAGCAGCAGGTCCTGGCCGAACCGGTGCATGAGGTGGAGGGCGAGGCCGGCGATGAAGTACCAGGCGCCGTCCGGGTTGGCGACCAGCTCCAGCAGGGGGAACCCGGACACCGGGGCGAGCATGGCGGCGGCGCCCCAGACGCAGCAGAAGACCACGACCTTGCGATACGTGAGACCGGTGGCGACGACGACCAGGAACAGCAGGTAGAAACGCAGCTCGGCCCAGAGGGTCCAGTAGACGCCGTCGACGTTCCGCACGCCCGAGCCGGTCTGCAGCATCGTGAGGTTGAGCAGGACGTCCCGCGTCCGCAGCCGCTCCCACACGCCCGGCAGGGCCATCAGGACGGCGGTGGTGAAGGCTATGGCGAACCAGTAGGCGGGGTAGAGCCGGATCACCCGGGAGACGAAGAACTGGCGCGGGCCGCGGCCCCAGCAGGACATGCAGATCACGAAGCCGCTGATCACGAAGAAGATCTCGACGCCGATCCAGCCGTAGGTGGCCACGCGGTACACCGACGGCATGATGTCGGACACCGGCCGGCCCCAGACCAGGTTGTGCGGCTGGTCGACACGGCGGGTGCCGGCGTAGTGGTGCAGGGCCACCATCAGGGCGGCCAGCAGCCGGATGCCGTCGATGGCGTAGAGCCGGGGCCGGCGGCGGGGAGCCGCGGGGGCCTCCGGGGTCGCGGGGGCTGCGGGGGCGGGCCGGCCGGGCCGGACCGTGCGCAGCTGCCGCGTCGGCTGGTCGGCGAGCGCCGGAAGCGGCTGCCGGTACCTGCCCTCGACCGGCACGAACGTCGGCGATTCGCCGGGCGAGCCACGCGTCACGGCCAAGCCATCCTCACGACTGGGTTCGGGCCGCATCGCGACCGGAGGACTCACGGTACGACGGTCACAACCACCACACAGCGAACAGACAAGAACATTCGGTACGCGGGTGGAGCGGAGTTGCGGGAACGCTCGCCCGCGCGTCCCGCAGAGTTCCCCGACCCTTCTCTTGACCGGTAACGGCTGACCGGTAACGGGCAGCCGGCTCACGGCATTCGGGGGAACGGCGAAGGGGCCCGTACGACCGAAGTCGTACGGGCCCCTTCAGAAGCTCAGCCGAGGCTGGAGCTACCAGGTCGGATCGACAGAACTACTTGTTGATCTTGGTGACCTGGCCGGCGCCCACGGTCCGGCCACCCTCACGGATGGCGAACTTCAGGCCCTCTTCCATGGCGACGGGCTGGATGAGCTCGACGGTCATCTCGGTGTTGTCGCCCGGCATGACCATCTCGGTGCCCTCGGGGAGGGTCACGACGCCGGTCACGTCCGTGGTGCGGAAGTAGAACTGCGGACGGTAGTTGTTGAAGAACGGCGTGTGACGGCCGCCCTCGTCCTTGGACAGGATGTACGCCTGCGCCTCGAACGAGGTGTGCGGGGTGACCGAGCCGGGCTTGATGATGACCTGGCCGCGCTCGACGTCCTCGCGCTTGATGCCACGAAGCAGCAGACCGACGTTCTCACCGGCCTGACCCTCGTCGAGCAGCTTGCGGAACATCTCGATGCCGGTGACCGTGGTGGTGGTCTTCTCGGTCTTGATGCCGACGATGTCGACGGTCTCGTTGACCTTGAGGACACCACGCTCGATACGGCCGGTGACGACGGTGCCACGACCGGTGATCGTGAAGACGTCCTCGATCGGCATGAGGAACGGCTTGTCGACGTCACGCTCGGGCTGCGGGATGTTCTCGTCGACGGCCTTCATCAGGTCGAGGACGGTCTTGCCCCACTCGGCGTCACCCTCGAGCGCCTTGAGCGCCGAGACCTTGACGACCGGCAGGTCGTCGCCCGGGAACTCGTACTCGGAGAGCAGCTCACGGACCTCGAGCTCGACGAGCTCCAGGATCTCCTCGTCGTCCACCATGTCGGCCTTGTTGAGGGCGACGACGATGTACGGAACGCCGACCTGGCGGGCCAGGAGCACGTGCTCCTTGGTCTGCGGCATCGGGCCGTCCGTGGCGGCGACAACGAGGATGGCGCCGTCCATCTGCGCCGCACCCGTGATCATGTTCTTGATGTAGTCCGCGTGACCGGGGCAGTCGACGTGGGCGTAGTGACGCGTCTCGGTCTGGTACTCGACGTGCGCGATCGAGATGGTGATACCGCGCTGGCGCTCTTCAGGAGCCTTGTCGATCTGGTCGAAGGCCGAGGCCTCGTTCAGGTCCGGGTACGCGTCATGCAGCACCTTGGTAATGGCGGCCGTGAGGGTCGTCTTACCGTGGTCGATGTGACCGATGGTGCCGATGTTGACGTGCGGCTTAGTCCGCTCGAACTTCGCCTTCGCCACTGGGGTCCTCCTGGGAGTGGTTCTGGTACGCCTTACTTCGACGGCGCCAGGTGATCTTTGCTGGAAAGCCCGGGCCCCCGGGCATCCCACCGCGATTGCGGCGGAATGCCCCCTGAGGCTCCGGAGTCAAGCCTAAAGCGTGTGAACGGAGTGCGTTACTCGCCCTTGGCCTTCGCGATGATCTCCTCGGCGACGTTCCGCGGAACCTCGGCGTAGGAGTCGAACTGCATCGAGTAGCTTGCGCGACCCGAGGTCTTGCTGCGGAGGTCTCCGACGTAGCCGAACATCTCCGAGAGGGGCACGAGGCCCTTCACGACGCGGGCACCGGCCCGCTCCTCCATGGCCTGGATCTGACCACGGCGGGAGTTGATGTCGCCGATGACCTCACCCATGTAGTCCTCGGGCGTGGTGACCTCGACGGCCATCATCGGCTCGAGCAGCACGGGGCTGGCCTTGCGCGCGGCCTCCTTGAAGGCCTGCGAGCCGGCGATCTTGAACGCGAGCTCGGAGGAGTCGACCTCGTGGTAGGCACCATCGAGAAGCGTGACGCGGACGCCCGTCATCTCGTAGCCGGCGAGGATGCCGAACTGCATGGCCTCCTGCGCACCGGCGTCCACCGACGGGATGTACTCCCGCGGGATACGGCCACCGGTGACCTTGTTCACGAACTCGTACGCCGGGCCGTCGGCCTCGGTGATCGGCTCGATCGCGATCTGCACCTTGGCGAACTGACCGGTACCACCGGTCTGCTTCTTGTGGGTGTAGTCCACGCGGTCGACGGCCTTGCGGATCGTCTCACGGTACGCGACCTGCGGCTTACCGACGTTGGCCTCGACCCGGAACTCACGCTTCATACGGTCGACCAGCACCTCGAGGTGCAGCTCGCCCATACCGCCGAGGATGGTCTGGCCCGTCTCCTCGTCCGAGTGAACGTGGAAGGAGGGATCCTCCTCCGCGAGACGCTGGATGGCGACACCCAGCTTCTCCTGGTCACCCTTGGACTTGGGCTCGATGGCGACCTGGATGACCGGCGCCGGGAAGTCCATGGACTCCAGGATCACCGGGTTCTTGTCGTCCGACAGCGTCTCACCGGTGGTGGTCTGCTTCAGGCCCATCACGGCGACGATGTCGCCGGCGCCCACCGCGTCGATCTCCTCACGCTTGTTCGCGTGCATGCGGTAGATCTTGCCGATGCGCTCCTTCTTGCCCTTGACGGAGTTCAGCACCGCAGTGCCGGCCTCCAGGCGGCCCGAGTAGACCCGGACGAAGGTGAGCTTGCCCAGGTGCGGGTCGCTCATGATCTTGAACGCGAGCGCGGACAGCGGCTCGTCCACGGACGGCTTGCGCTTGACGACCAGCTCGGGGTCCTTCACGTCGTGGCCCTCGATGGCCTCGACGTCGAGCGGGGTCGGCAGGTAGCGCACGACCGCGTCGAGCAGGGGCTGGACGCCCTTGTTCTTGAACGCGGTGCCACAGAACACCGGGGTGACCGTGACGCCCTTGGACTTGCCGGACGCGATGGTGATGCGACGGATCGCGGCGTACAGCTGCTCCTCGGTGGGCTCCTGGCCCTCCAGGAACAGCTCCATGATCTCGTCGTCGTTCTCCGCGACGGCCTCGACCAGCTTGCCGCGGTACTCCTCGGCAGCCTCGGTGTGCGTGGCCGGGATGTCGACGACGTCGTACATCTCGCCCTTCGCCGCCTCGGCGGACCACACGAGCGCCTTCATGCGGACCAGGTCCACAACGCCCTTGAAGTCCATCTCGGCACCGATCGGAAGCTGCATGATCAGCGGCACCGCACCGAGGCGGTCCTTGATCATGTCGACGCAGCGGTGGAACTCGGCGCCGGTACGGTCCAGCTTGTTCACGAAGCAGATGCGCGGCACGCCGTAACGGTCGGCCTGACGCCACACCGTCTCGGACTGCGGCTCGACACCGGCGACACCGTCGAACACCGTGACGGCACCGTCGAGGACGCGCAGCGAGCGCTCCACCTCGACCGTGAAGTCGACGTGCCCGGGGGTGTCGATGATGTTGATGGTGTAGTCGTCGTCGTCGAGCGGCCAGTGACAGGTGGTGGCAGCGGAGGTGATCGTGATGCCACGCTCCTGCTCCTGCTCCATCCAGTCCATGGTGGCAGCGCCGTCGTGGACCTCACCGATCTTGTAGCTGACGCCGGTGTAGAAGAGGATCCGCTCGGTGGTGGTCGTCTTGCCCGCGTCGATATGGGCCATGATCCCGATGTTGCGGACCCTGGCCAGGTCAAGTGAAGTGGTAGCCATAAGGCTTCAGTCTTCTCTCGGTCTCGATGTGGGTAGCGACTACCAGCGGTAGTGCGCGAAGGCCTTGTTGGACTCGGCCATCTTGTGGGTGTCCTCGCGCTTCTTCACAGCGGCACCGAGGCCGTTGGAGGCGTCGAGAAGTTCGTTGAGCAGACGCTCGGTCATGGTCTTCTCGCGACGGGCGCGGGAGTAACCGACGAGCCAGCGCAGCGCGAGCGTGTTGGCGCGACCGGGCTTGACCTCGATCGGGACCTGGTACGTCGCACCACCGACACGGCGGGACTTGACCTCGAGGGTCGGCTTGATGTTCTCCAGCGCGCGCTTCAGCGTGATGACCGGGTCGTTGCTGGTCTTCTCGCGCAGGCCCTCCATGGCGCCGTACACGATGCGCTCGGCGGTGGAGCGCTTGCCGTTCAGCAGCACCTTGTTGATCAGCGACGTGACAAGAGGAGAACCGTAGACCGGGTCGATGATGACCGGGCGCTTCGGGGCGGGGCCCTTACGAGGCATTCTTACTTCTCCTTCTTGGCGCCGTAGCGGCTGCGGGCCTGCTTGCGGTTCTTGACACCCTGGGTGTCAAGCGAACCGCGGATGATCTTGTAACGAACACCGGGCAGGTCCTTCACACGACCGCCACGCACGAGCACGATGGAGTGCTCCTGCAGGTTGTGTCCCTCACCCGGAATGTAAGCAGTGACCTCGATCCCGCTGGTCAGACGCACACGCGCGACCTTACGCAGGGCCGAGTTCGGCTTCTTCGGGGTGGTCGTGAACACACGCGTGCAGACGCCGCGACGCTGGGGCGAACCCTCGAGTGCGGGCGTCTTGTTCTTCTCGACCTTGTCCTGCCGGCCCTTCCGGACCAGCTGCTGGATCGTAGGCACTACTTCTCCGGTTTCTGTGTGCCGAATGGTGAAGCTAACCTGGAACATCGCCGACCCACGCGGTCGGGTGTGTCGAATCCAGCGGACCCCCGCCGCGAAGCGGGAAGAGCGCAGATTACGGCTGCCGGTGATGACTCCCCTTATGCGGTTGAAGGCACGCACGGGAGCCAGGGCACACCCCAGGCACAAGGTCTGAGCGTACCTACCTCAACGACTTCGGTCAAAACAAATGCCGTCCACCCCGACACGCCGGGCTTGTTCTGGTTCCCCGTCTCTGGTAATCGGCACGTCCGTGTGAATCCCCGCCGTTCGGGTCTCGCCCCCTCCTCTCCTTCAGTACGTTGAGCCGTCGCTGACGCTTGGGGGGCGGGAACGATGACAGCCGAACGCTGGGCCGACACACCGGGGCCCGGGAACATACCGGGCGAATTACCGTCCGGCCCGCCCGGCACCCGGCCGGACGGCCCGGCCGGGAGCCCGACACGCGGGCCGTCCGGCGGGGTGACCGGTGGTCTGCCGGGGGACGACGGTCTCGACGACCGGGTGCCGTTCCTCGCCCGGCTGGAGCAGGCGGACCGGGCCGCGCTCCTCGCCCTCGGCCGCGAGCTGTCCTTCGCGCCCCGGGTGGTCCTCCTCCACCAGAGCGAGCCCTCCTCGCACGTCCTGTTCATCGTGGCCGGCTGGACCAAGGTGACCGCGGCCGCCGCCAACGGCTACGAGGCGCTGCTGGCCCTGCGCGGCCCCGGTGACGTGGTCGGCGAGTCCGCCGCGCTGACCGGCCGGACCCGCTCGGCGACCGTGACCGCGCTGGAGGCCGTACGGACCGTCGCCGTCCAGTGTGAACGCTTCACGGACTTCCTGAACGGCTCCCCCGCCACCTCCTTCGCCCTGCTCGGCCTCACCTCGGACCGCACCCGCGCCGCCGACCGGCGCCGGCTGGAGTTCGCCTCGATGAGCGTCAGGGAACGGTTCGCGGCCCTGCTCCTCGACCTCGCCCGCACCCACGGCCGCCGTACCGCCGAGGGCGTCGAACTGTCCGTGCCGCTGAGCAAACAGGAGCTGGCCGGTTCGGTGGGGGCCTCGCGCGAGGCGGTGCAGCGGCTGCTCAAGGAACTGCGCGAGCGCGGGGTGGTGACCACCGGACGACGGGCCCTGGTCATCGTCCGGCCCGGCGTGCTCCGCAGGATCGCGCGGGCCGAGACAGCCGAGTGAGTCCTGGGCCCGGCGGGCCGTGTGTGCACACCGTCACAGTTCCAGTGCGTCATCCGTCCTCACGGCCGCACCACAAGCCGCGCCACCCTTCCCGTCCCGGGGGCGCGCCGCCCCCGCGCACCTCGCCCGCGACCGAAAGGCGACCATGCCCGATCCCGTGAGCCGCACGATCCTTCTGCTCGACATCGAGAGGTACAGCGACCGCGACGACGTCGAGCAGCTCTACCTGCGCCGTGTCCTCTACGACATCGCCGACCGCGCCCTGGAACACGCCGGCATCGACGAGACGCTGCGCCTGCGGGCCGACCGCGGGGACTCGGTGATGGAGCTGATCGACGCCAACGCCTCCGTGACGGCACTGCTGCGGTCCCTGCTCACCGAGGTCCCGGCGCAGCTGCACGGCTACAACCGGATCGCCGCCAGTTCGGCCCGTATCCGGCTGCGGGGCGTGGTGGCCACCGGGTACGTGGCCGTCGACGAGCACGGCGGCTGGGTCGGCTCCGACCTCAACCGCGCCTGCCGTCTGCTCGACGCCGAGCTGCTGCGGGCGGCGCTGCGGGAGCGCGCGTCCGGATTCGCGCTGTGCGTGTCGGAGGCGGTGCACGCCGGCATCGTCCGCCACGGCCACCACGGCATCCCGGCCGCGGAGTTCCACCGGGTGACGCCGGGCAGCAAGAACGGCACGCTGCCGGCCTGGCTGCACGGCCCGGTACCGGAGGGGTTCGAGACGCCGGCGGCCGTCGGGGAGCCCGCGCGCCCGGCGGCTCGGGAGTCAGCCGCGCCGGGTCCGGTCGAGTCTGCCTCGACCGCGCCGGCCTCGACCGCGCCGGCTGTCGAGGAGCCGGCTGTCCCGGAGCCTGTCGTGGCCCGGCCTCAGGGGGCCCCGGCCGGCCGGCCGCCCGCGGCGTCGGCCCCGGCCCCGGCCCCGGCCCCCGTGCAGGTGCCCGCTCCCGGCCCCGTCTTCAACTTCGGCAGCGGCTCGCCCCGGTTCGGGGGTGCTCTCGTGGCCGGGGACCAGCACGGGGTGTCCGGCGGGCAGGTCACCGGAGACGTCCACCTGGGCGGCACGGTGGGTGAGGAGTCGTGACGGTGCCCGAGGCCGGGGACACCGGCCCCGGCGACCCGGCGCCGGACCCGGCGCAGCAGCCCCCGCCGTACCGCGAACCGCAGGGCGACAGCGGGACCGAACCGGACGAGGAGCGGACCCAGGAGGCGCGGGCCGCCCAGCGGGAACTGTTCGCCCACACCCCCGACTTCATCCTCGGCGACGGGACCGGCTTCGGCGGCAGCCTGGTCGGCGGCTCCCAGCACGGCGTGTCCGGCGGGCAGGTCCGCGGTGACGTCTACCTGGGCGGCAGGACCGAGGTCCACCACCACGGCCCGGCCGCCACCGCCCAGGACGCCTCCGGTGAGATACCCCGGCAGCGTCTGGAGGCGCTGGCCGCGGTGTTCGCCGCCGGACCCGCCTTCGACGCCGCCCTGGAACGGCTGCGCGAGGAACGCGTCCTGGTCCTCCGCGGCGCCCACGCCACCGGCCGCAACGCCGCGGCCCTGATGCTGCTGCACCGGCTGGGCGTCAGCGCCGTCCACGCGCTGAGCCCCGAGACCGCGCCGGCCGCGCTGAGCGGGCGGCTCACCCGGCCCGGCGGGCACGTCCTGCGGGACCTGCCGCTGAGCCGCAACCGTCCGCTGCGTGACACCCACCTGTTCGCGGCCCGCGACCAGTTGAGGAAGTCCGGCGGCTACCTCGTGGTCACCGTCGAGAACTCGCCGCACCTGCCGGGCGTCACCCCGTGCGCCTGGGTTCCGCCGGGCGCCCGGGACGTCGTACGGGCGCTGCTGGCCCGGCACCGGCCGGACGACGTCGAGGCGCTGCTGGCCCTGGAACCGGTGACCGGCTTCCTCGCCGCCCCGGACCGGCGGCCCGCCGAGGCGGCCGCGTTCGCCGAGTCGCTGGCCGCCTACGACGGCAGCGCGCAGGCGCTGGCCGGGCTCGCCGACTTCGGGCAGGCCACGGTGGAGAAACAGTGCCGCGACTGGCTCAGCGACCCGGCGACCGGCCTGCGGGACAAGGCGTTCCTGCTCTCCCTCGCCGTCTTCGACCAGGCTCCCTACGTCCTCGCCGCCGAACTCGCCGACACGCTGTTCGTCCACTTCCAGCGGCTCCAGCACCCCGGACAACCGTCGGAGATCCCGGTGTTCGGGCCCGCCGCCGAGGACCGGCTCGCGCTCGCCCGGGCCGAGGGCGAACTCCGCGACGAGCAGACGGAATGGGGCGCGGTGCCCCAGTTCGTGTGCCGCTTCCGCGACGAGCGCACCCCGCGGGTCCTGCTCACCGAGGTGTGGACGGACCACCCCTCGGCCCGCCCGGCCCTCGTCGAGTGGCTGCGGCAACTCGCCCGCGACGGACGCCCGTTGGTGCGCACCCGGGCCGCCGCGGCCACCGCGCTGCTCGCCGTGGCGGACCTGCCCTCGACGATGGCGCTCCTGGTCGACGGCTGGGCCAGGTCCCGCGCCTTCGGCCCCCGCGTCACCGCCGCGAACACGCTGACGCTCGCGCTGCGCCTGGACCTGCCCGTCGTCCTGCGCCTGCTCACCCAGTGGTGCTCCGACACCCACCCGGGCCGCCGCTGGACGGCCATCCGCGCCCTGGGCCTGCTCGCCCCGCTCCGCCCCGACCTCGCCGGGCCCGCGCTCGGCGCGCTCGCCGCCCGCGCCCGGGTCGACGCCAGCAGCCCCGCCGAGTACGCCAACCTCACCGAGTCCGCCGCCCTGCTGCTGTCCGGCGGCCCGGGGCGGCGCCGCGCGGAGGTCCTCGCCGAGTTCGTACGGCTGCTGTACCTGGACACCCCCGCGGTCCGCGACCTCGCGCTCGCCGCCTTCGTGCGCGCCTGCGACAACGACGAGGACGGCGGGCTCGTCGGCTGGTACGCCGAGACCGGCATGTACGAGGCCGACGCGGCCCGCGACCTCGCCACCCTGTGGCGCACCGCCCTCAACGACCGCACCCACACCCGCCCGGCCCTCGCCGCGCTGCGCACCTGGGTGTACGTCGCCGTCCGCCGCGCGGACACCGCCATGGCGCTGGAGCTGCTGCTGCCCGCGCTGGTCGTCACCGCCGACGACCGCAAACGGCTCGACCACACGCTGCGCACGCTGCGCGCCGAGGACGGCGGCCCGCGCCCCGCGCCGGCCGACCGGCTGCTCGCCGTACTGCACCCGGCGTCCGCCCACTGAACCGCCCCACGCACCGAACCATCCCCGAGGAGTGACCCATGACGGACTTCCGCCGGCCGCCGGAGTGGCAGCAACAGGCCGACCGGCACACGGCGCTGATCGACCCGGTGCTGACCGTGCGCCCCATCTCACGGTTCGACTACACGGCCCGCAGACAGGTCGGCGCGATCGACCACGCCCTGGTGTTCGTCACTGCGGGCGGCTCCTACGACGTCTTCATGCCGCCGCACCGGCCGAGCCGCGCGGAGGCGGCGACCCGCCGCTACACCTCCGTCCACGAGGTGGACATGGGCAGCCACCCCGTGCAGCTGGAACTCGAACTCCCCAGTGACGACGACGCGTTCGCGTTCGGCGTCACCGCCGACCTGACCTGGCGGGTCGCGGACCCGATCGCGTACGTGGTGAGCGGCGAGCGGGACGTGCCGACCCGCCTGGCCCGCGAACTCCAGCAGGCGGCCCGGCCGGTCACCCGGCGCTTCCCCATCGACGACAGCTCCGCCGCCGAGCGGGCCGTCCAGCGGGCGGTGGAGGAGGCGGGCGACTTCGCCGCGGGCACCGGCCTCACGGTGTCGTGCGTGGTGCGGCTGCGGCTGGACGACGACGCGATCGCCCACCGCCGGCGCCGGCGGACCCTCCGCTACGAGTCGGAGATGCTCGACCCCGAGCACGAGTACCGGCTGCGGCAGGCCCGCCTGGAACACGAGCTGGAGGTGCTGCGCGAACACCAGTCGCAGGAGCTGATCGCCCAGAAGATCGCCTTCTACCAGCACCACCTCCAGCACGGCGGGGTCGGCGCCTGGGCCTTCCACCTCGCCGCGCACCCCAGGGACACCCGGATGGTGATCCAGACCCTGCAGAAGGACCAGCTGGGCGTGATCCGCAAGGAGTTGCAGGTGATCGCCGGGGACAGTCTGGAGGACTTCCAGAAGGCGGAGTCGGCGAAATCCGTCCTGCGGTCCGTGGACGACCTGCTGCGCGAACAGACACCACCCCCGGCCCTGCCCCCGGCCGAACCCCCGCAGCAGCCCTACGGCGGGACACCGCACCCCCCTTACCCGGGAGCGCCGGCGCCGCAGCAGCCGTACGACCCGTCACAGCCGTACACCCCCTCCCAGCCGTACACGCCCGGCCAGCAGCCGTACACGCCCGGCCGGCAGCCGTACGCCCCCGGCCCGCGGTCCCACGCCCCCGGCGGGCCGGTGGCGCCGCACGGCGCGCCCCAGGCCCCCGCGCAGGTCCCGTACGACCCGGCGGCACAGGGGTCCGCCGGGTCGTACGAGCAGACGCTGTACGCCGCTGCGACGCCTCCCCCGCCGACCGTGTCCCCCGTCGCCGACGGGCCGGCCCCCGCCGTGCCGCCCGCCCCGGGGGCGTACCCGGCGCGGGCGCCCGAGGCGGGGTCCGCGTGACCGTTCCCGGCACGGCGGCCCCCGTCTCCGCCACGGCGGCGCACCGGACCGCGGAGCGGCTGCTCGGCGAGGTGCGGGGCGAGATCGCGCGCGCCGACACCAAGGCGTCCGTGCTGGTGGGGGCCCTCGGCATGACGGCTGGCGTGTTCACCGCGCTGCTGGCGGGCCGGGACTGGTCACCCGGGCGGCTGTCCGCTCCGGCCGCCGCGCTCTGGTGGACCGGGACGGCCGCCCTGGCCCTGTCCCTGGTCTCCCTGCTGCTGGCCGTGCTGCCTCGCTACCGCGCCCGCACCTGGGCCGCCGGACGGCCGCTCTGCTACTTCGGCGACATCCAGCAGGCCGTGCGCGAGGGGCGGCTCGCCGAGGCGCTCGCCGACACCGACCGCGACCCGGCCGCCGGTCTGCTGGCCTCCCTCGCGGAGAACAGCGGGATCGCCCTGTCCAAGCACCGCTGGATCCGGGCCGGCCTGATCGCCTTCTGCGTCGGCACCCTGCTGCTGCCCACCGCCCCGCTCATCGGCTGACATCCCCGCCCCGAAGGAGTCCCCATCAGCAGCCAGGGCGCCCCGAAGAGCCAGCCGGCCACTCCTTCACAGCCACGACCGACAAGCCGTCATCAACCACATCCGGCCCTCCTGGGCCGCCTGACACCTCACGGAGCCGCCATGTCCCAGCCCCCCGGCCCGTCCGAACCCACCCACCCGGAACACCCGCACCTCGACGCCGCCGCCGTCCCGGGTCCCGCGTACCCCGAAGCCATCGCGCCGGGCCCCGCCCACCCGCGACCGCCGTACCCGCACCTCGCCACGCCGAGCCCCACGTCCGGTCCGGGATCGCGAGCCCCGCGGCGGCCACAGCCGGAAGCGACCGCGGGCACCGGACCGGCCTACCCGGCACCGGGTCCCACCTACCCGAACCCGGCTGCTGCCCACCGGGGACCGGGCGAGGCTTACCCGGATCCGGGCGCGGCCCATCCGGGATCGGGCCCCGCCGCTCCGGCACCGGTTCCCACCTACCCGAACCCGGCTGCTGCGTACCCGAGTTCGGGGCCGGCCCATCCGGGAACGGGTCCGCGTACGACGGGGTCGGGCCCGGCCTACCCAGGGGGCGGTCCCGCCTACCCGAGCTCGGGCCCGGCCTACCCAGACGGCGGTCCCGGCGTCCCGAACTCAGAACCGGCCCGTCCCGGAGCGGGCCCGGGCACCACGGGGTCGGGCCCGGCGTACCCCGGAGCGGGCCCGGCCTCCCCAGACGGCGGTCCCGGCGTCCCGAACTCAGAACCGGCCCGTCCCGGAGCGGGCCCGGGCACCACGGGGTCGGGCCCGGCGTACCCAGGGGGCGCGCCCGCCTACCCGAGCTCAGAACCGGCCTACCCCGGAGCGGGCCCCGGCACCACGCGATCGGTCCCGGCCTACCCCGGAGCGGGCCCGGCCTCCCCAGGGTCGGTCCCGGCCTACCCGGGGGGCGAACCCGCGTATCCCGGAGTCGGCCCGGCCGCCCCAGGCCCAGGCCCCACTTGTCCCGGAGCAGGACCCGCCCATCCCGGAACGGACTCCGCGTTCCCCGGTACGGCCCACCTCCGTACGGGCGCTCCCGCCCACCCGGTCCCGGGGCCGGCCCACCCCGCCTCCGGTCAGACCGGGGGCGGATCGACCTCGACGTACCCGGGCACGGGCCCCACCCCGAACTATCCCCCGCCGGGCCCGGCGTACCCCGGCCCCGGCCCCGCCTCCGCCGGCGCAGGCCCGGCGTACGCGTACCCGACCACAGCCCCCTCCCCGCCCGGCACGGGCCCGTCGTACCCCGATCCGGCCGGGACCGTTGCTCCGCCCGCGCCCGCGCCCGACCTCGGCCCCGCGCCCGCCCCCGACGACCTCGACTACCGTCACCGTGGCGCCCGGCTGCACGTCGCCGAGCACCAGCGGGGGGCCGACGCCACCGCTGTCGGGCGGCTCGCGGTGCGGTTGCCGGGGGCGCTGGTGAGCCTGGCGCTGGTGAGTTCGCTGGCCCTGGGGCTGCTCGGGAGCGTCGTGGGGACGTTCGTGATCGTGGCCTGGGTCGCCTCCGGACTGCTCGTCTTCCACCGGCCCACCGAGCTGGCGTTCGCCCGGCACGTGCTCAAGCTCCGGCAGCCGGCGCCCGACGAACGGGCCCGGCTGGAACCCGTCTGGCGCGAGGTCACCGCCCGCGCCGGCATCGAACCGGGCAGCTACGAGCTGATGGTGGAGAACAGCGAGGAACTGAACGCCTCGGCGGTCGCGGGCCATGTCGTCAGCGTCACGACGTACGCCCTGAACCGGATCCCGAGCAGCAACCTCGCCGCCGTACTCGCCCATGAACTCGGTCACCACACCGGCGGTCACGCCTGGGCCGGGCTGCTCGGCTACTGGTACTCGCTGCCCGGCCGGATCGCCTGGGCGGCGACCAGGGGACTGGCACGGTTCGCGATCGCCGTGGCCGGGGTGTTCTCCATGGCGGCGACCGGCTTCCTGATCCTGTTCATGGGCATGATGGTGGTGGCCGCGTTCTTCGCTGCCTGGTACGTCACCGTTCCGCTGGTCGCCGCCCCCTACCTGCTCGCCTACGCGGGCCGGCGCGGCGAACTGCGTGCCGACCGGCAGGCCGCCGAACTCGGCTTCGCCCGTCAACTCGCCGAAGTGCTGTACCACTTCCAGACCGAGGAGACGGCGGCCAGGGCGGCCCTCGTCGCCCAGGGGCAGAAGCTCAGCGAGCCCGGCACCCTGGCCAGGCTGCTGTCCACGCACCCCGACAACCAGACCCGGATGGCCGAACTGGAGCCGTACCTGCGGCTGACCCGCTGAGCCACGGACAGGAGACGGACACGCCGAAGGGCGCCCACCCCGTACGAGACGGGGTGGGCGCCCTTCGGATCAAGCTGCCCGCTTACTGGTTGTACGGACCGTAGTCGTAGTCCTCCAGCGGAACGGCCTGGCCGGAGCCGGTGCCGAACGGCGAGTAGTCGATGTCGTCGTAGCCGACGGCCGAGTACATCGCGGCCTTGGCCTCCTCGGTCGGCTCGACCCGGATGTTGCGGTAGCGGGACAGACCCGTACCGGCCGGGATGAGCTTACCGATGATGACGTTCTCCTTGAGGCCGATCAGGGAGTCGGACTTGGCGTTGATCGCCGCGTCCGTCAGGACCCTGGTCGTCTCCTGGAAGGAGGCCGCCGACAGCCACGACTCGGTCGCCAGCGAGGCCTTGGTGATACCCATCAGCTGCGGACGGCCGGAGGCCGGGTGGCCGCCTTCCTGGACCACACGACGGTTCTCGGTCTCGAACTTCGAACGCTCGACCAGCTCGCCGGGCAGCAGCTCCGCGTCGCCCGACTCGATGATCGTCACCCGGCGCAGCATCTGCCGGATGATGATCTCGATGTGCTTGTCGTGGATCGACACACCCTGCGAGTTGTAGACCTTCTGGACCTCGCCGACCAGGTGGACCTGGACGGCACGCTGACCCAGGATGCGCAGCACGTCATGCGGGTTGGTGGCACCCACGGTGAGCTTCTGGCCCACCTCGACGTGCTCGCCCTCGCTGACCAGGAGTCGGGCGCGCTTGGAGATCGGGAACGCCGTCTCCTCGCTGCCGTCGTCCGGCGTGATGACGATCTTCTTGGTCTTCTCGGTCTCCTCGATCCGCACGCGGCCGGAGGCCTCGGAGATCGGGGCGACACCCTTCGGGGTACGGGCCTCGAAGAGCTCGACGACACGCGGCAGACCCTGGGTGATGTCGTCACCGGCCACACCACCGGTGTGGAAGGTACGCATCGTCAGCTGGGTACCGGGCTCACCGATGGACTGGGCGGCGATGATGCCGACCGCCTCACCGATGTCGACCAGCTTGCCGGTGGCCAGGGAGCGGCCGTAGCACATGGCACAGGTGCCGACGTGCGACTCGCAGGTCAGGATCGAACGCGTCTTGACCTCCTCGACACCGTGGTGCACGAGCTGGTCGATGAGCACGTCGCCCAGGTCCACGTTGGCCGGCGCGATCACCTTGCCGTCGATGACGACGTCCTCGGCGAGCATCCGGGCGTAGACGCTGGTCTCCACGTCCTCCGCCTTGCGCAGCACGCCCTCGGCGTCGCGCGAGGCGATCCGCAGCTTCAGGCCGCGCTCGGTGCCGCAGTCCTCCTCGCGGATGATGACGTCCTGCGAGACGTCCACCAGACGACGGGTCAGGTAACCCGAGTCGGCGGTACGCAGGGCGGTGTCCGCGAGACCCTTACGGGCACCGTGGGTGGAGATGAAGTACTCCAGGACGGACAGACCCTCACGGAAGGACGCCTTGATCGGACGCGGGATCGTCTCGTTCTTCGCGTTCGACACCAGACCACGCATACCCGCGATCTGACGCATCTGCATCATGTTTCCTCGGGCACCCGAGTCGACCATCATGAAGATGGGGTTCGTCTTCGGGAAGTTCGCGTTCATCGCCTCGGCGACCTCGTTGGTCGCCTTGGTCCAGATCGCGATGAGTTCCTGCGTGCGCTCGTCCTTGGTGATCAGACCGCGCTCGTACTGCTTCTGGACCTTCTCGTCCTGTGCCTCGTAGCCCTTGACGATCTCCTTCTTCGCCTCGGGAACGACGACGTCGGAGATGGCCACGGTGACACCGGAACGGGTCGCCCAGAAGAAGCCGGCCGCCTTCAGGTTGTCGAGCGTCGCCGCCACGATGACCTTGGGGTAGCGCTCGGCCAGGTCGTTGACGATCTCGGAGAGCTGCTTCTTGCCCACCGAGTAGTCGACGAACGGGTAGTCCTCGGGCAGCAGCTCGTTGAAGAGCGCGCGGCCCAGGGTCGTCCGCAGGCGGAAGGAGTCACCCTGCTGCCACTCCGGCTCACCCTCCTCCTGCGCCGGCGGGGTCCAGCCGCGCGGCGGGATGGTGCCCACCGGGAAGCGGATGTCGATCGCCGACTGGAGCGCGAGCTCGCCGTTGTCGAACGCCATGGTCGCCTCGGCGGAGGAGCCGAACGCACGGCCCTCACCCTTGACGTCACGCAGTTCACCGTCGGTGGTGAGGAAGAACAGACCGAGGACCATGTCCTGGGTCGGCATCGTCACCGGACGGCCGTCGGCGGGCTTGAGGATGTTGTTGGAGGACAGCATCAGGATGCGGGCCTCGGCCTGCGCCTCCGCGGAGAGCGGCAGGTGGACGGCCATCTGGTCACCGTCGAAGTCCGCGTTGAACGCGGTGCAGACGAGCGGGTGGATCTGGATGGCCTTGCCCTCGACCAGCTGCGGCTCGAAGGCCTGGATGCCGAGGCGGTGCAGGGTGGGCGCACGGTTCAGCAGAACCGGGTGCTCCGCGATGACCTCTTCGAGGACGTCGTACACGACCGTGCGGCCGCGCTCGACCATCCGCTTGGCGCTCTTGATGTTCTGCGCGTGGTTCAGGTCGACCAGGCGCTTCATCACGAACGGCTTGAAGAGCTCCAGCGCCATGGCCTTCGGCAGACCGCACTGGTGCAGCTTCAGCTGCGGACCGACGACGATCACGGAACGCGCGGAGTAGTCCACGCGCTTGCCGAGCAGGTTCTGACGGAAGCGGCCCTGCTTGCCCTTGAGCATGTCGGACAGCGACTTCAGCGGACGGTTGCCGGGGCCCGTCACCGGGCGGCCACGACGGCCGTTGTCGAAGAGCGCGTCGACGGCCTCCTGGAGCATGCGCTTCTCGTTGTTCACGATGATCTCGGGCGCGCCGAGGTCGAGAAGCCGCTTCAGGCGGTTGTTGCGGTTGATCACTCGGCGGTACAGGTCGTTCAGGTCGGAGGTCGCGAAGCGGCCACCGTCCAGCTGCACCATCGGGCGAAGGTCCGGCGGGATGACCGGCACGCAGTCGAGCACCATGCCCTTGGGGCTGTTGCTGGTCTGCAGGAACGCGGAGACGACCTTGAGGCGCTTGAGCGCACGGGTCTTCTTCTGGCCCTTGCCGGTACGGATGATCTCGCGGAGGCGCTCGGCCTCCTCGTCGAGGTCGAAGGACTCCAGGCGCTTCTGCAGCGCCGCGGCACCCATCGAACCGTCGAAGTACGTGCCGAAGCGGTCACGCAGCTCGCGGTAGAGGAGCTCGTCGCCCTCGAGGTCCTGGACCTTGAGGTTCTTGAACCGGGTCCACACCTCGTCCAGGCGGTCGATCTCGCGCTGCGCGCGGTCGCGCAGCTGCTTCATCTCCCGCTCGGCACCTTCGCGCACCTTGCGGCGCACGTCGGCCTTGGCACCCTCGGCCTCGAGCTCGGCCAGGTCGGTCTCGAGCTTCTTGGCGCGGGCCTCCAGGTCGGAGTCGCGACGGTTCTCGACCTGCTGACGCTCGACGGAGACGTGCGCCTCCAGCGAGGGCAGGTCACGCGTACGGCGCTCGTCGTCGACGTACGTGATCATGTACGCCGCGAAGTAGATGACCTTTTCGAGGTCCTTCGGGGCGAGGTCGAGCAGGTAGCCCAGCCGCGACGGGACACCCTTGAAGTACCAGATGTGCGTGACGGGGGCGGCCAGCTCGATGTGGCCCATCCGCTCACGACGCACCTTGGCGCGAGTGACCTCGACGCCGCAGCGCTCGCAGATGATGCCCTTGAACCGGACACGCTTGTACTTGCCGCAGTAGCACTCCCAGTCCCGGGTCGGACCGAAGATCTTCTCGCAGAAGAGTCCGTCCTTCTCGGGCTTGAGCGTGCGGTAGTTGATCGTCTCGGGCTTCTTGACCTCGCCGTGGCTCCACTGACGGATGTCGTCAGCGGTGGCCAGACCGATCCGGAGCTCGTCGAAGAAGTTGACGTCGAGCACTATGCGTCAATCCCTCTCAGGGTTGTAAGTCATGGGGTCTGATACGGGGGTCCTGGGGCCGGAGGCCTTCATGGCGAAGGCCTCCGAACTCCCGTCAGACCTCTTCGACGCTGCTCGGCTCACGCCGGGACAGGTCGATGCCAAGCTCCTCCGCCGCGCGGAAGACGTCCTCGTCGGTGTCGCGCATCTCGATGGACATGCCGTCCGAGGACAGCACCTCCACGTTGAGGCACAGGGACTGCATCTCCTTGATGAGCACCTTGAAGGACTCGGGGATGCCGGGCTCGGGGATGTTCTCGCCCTTGACGATGGCCTCGTAGACCTTCACGCGGCCGGTCACGTCGTCGGACTTGATGGTCAGCAGCTCCTGGAGGGCGTAGGCGGCGCCGTATGCCTCCAGCGCCCACACCTCCATCTCACCGAAGCGCTGGCCACCGAACTGGGCCTTACCACCCAGCGGCTGCTGGGTGATCATCGAGTACGGACCGGTCGAGCGGGCGTGCAGCTTGTCGTCGACCAGGTGGTGCAGTTTGAGGATGTACATGTAACCGACCGAGATCGGCTCCGGGAACGGCTCGCCGGAGCGGCCGTCGAACATCCTCGCCTTGCCGGACGGGAGGACCATGCGGTCGCCGTCGCGGTTCGGGATGGTGTGGTTCAGCAGACCCGCGAGCTCGTCCTCACGCGCACCGTCGAAGACGGGGGTGGCGACGTTGGTACCCGGGTCGACCTGGTCGGCGCCGATGACCTGCAGACGCTTCGCCCAGTCCTCGCCGAGGCCGGAGACGTCCCAGCCGCGGCTGGCGAGCCAGCCGAGGTGGATCTCCAGGACCTGTCCCGGGTTCATTCGGGACGGCACACCCAGGGGGTTCAGGATGATGTCGACCGGCGTCCCGTCCTCGAGGAACGGCATGTCCTCGATGGGCAGGATCTTGGAGATGACACCCTTGTTGCCGTGACGGCCGGCCAGCTTGTCACCGTCCGTGATCTTGCGCTTCTGCGCCACGTAGACACGAACCAGCTGGTTCACGCCCGGCGGCAGCTCGTCGCCCTCTTCACGGTCGAAGACGCGGACGCCGATGACCTTGCCGATCTCGCCGTGCGGCACCTTCAGCGAGGTGTCACGGACCTCACGGGCCTTCTCACCGAAGATCGCGCGCAGCAGGCGCTCCTCCGGCGTCAGCTCGGTCTCGCCCTTGGGCGTGACCTTGCCGACGAGGATGTCGCCGGCGACGACCTCGGCGCCGATCCGGATGATGCCGCGCTCGTCGAGGTCGGCGAGGACCTCCTCGGAGACGTTCGGGATGTCCCGGGTGATCTCCTCGGGGCCGAGCTTGGTGTCACGGGCGTCGACCTCGTGCTCCTCGATGTGGATCGAGGAGAGGACGTCGTCCTGCACGAGGCGCTGCGACAGGATGATCGCGTCCTCGTAGTTGTGACCCTCCCAGGGCATGAACGCCACGAGCAGGTTCTTGCCCAGCGCCATCTCGCCGTTCTCGGTGGCCGGACCGTCGGCGAGGACCTGGCCGGTGATGATCCGGTCGCCCTCGTTGACGATGACCTTCTGGTTCACCGAGGTGCCCTGGTTGGAGCGGGAGAACTTGGCGAGGCGGTACGTGATGTACGTGCCGTCGTCGTTGGCGGTGGTGATGTAGTCCGCGGAGACCTCCTGGACCACACCGTCCTTCTCGGCCTTGACCACGTCGCCGGCGTCGACGGCGGAGCGGTACTCCATGCCGGTGCCGACGAGCGGGGCCTCGCTCTTGATGAGCGGCACGGCCTGGCGCATCATGTTCGCGCCCATGAGGGCACGGTTGGCGTCGTCGTGCTCGAGGAACGGGATCATGGCGGTCGCGACCGACACCATCTGGCGCGGCGAGACGTCCATGTAGTCCACGTCGTCACCGGCGACGTAGTCGACCTCGCCGCCACGGCGGCGGACCAGGACGCGGTTCTCGGTGAAGCGCATGTCGTCGTTGAGCGTGGCGTTGGCCTGCGCGATGACGAAGCGGTCCTCCTCGTCGGCCGTGAGGTAGTCGACCTCGTCGGTGACGATGCCGTCGGTGACCCGGCGGTACGGCGTCTCGACGAAGCCGAACGCGTTGACCCGGCCGTAGGAGGCGAGCGAGCCGATCAGACCGATGTTCGGGCCTTCGGGCGTCTCGATCGGGCACATGCGGCCGTAGTGCGAGGGGTGCACGTCACGGACCTCGAAGCCGGCCCGCTCACGGGAGAGACCACCCGGGCCGAGCGCCGACAGACGGCGCTTGTGGGTGAGACCCGACAGCGGGTTGTTCTGGTCCATGAACTGCGACAGCTGGCTGGTGCCGAAGAACTCCTTGATGGAGGCGACGACCGGCCGGATGTTGATCAGGGTCTGCGGCGTGATCGCCTCGACGTCCTGGGTCGTCATGCGCTCGCGGACGACACGCTCCATCCGCGCCAGGCCCGTACGGACCTGGTTCTGGATGAGCTCGCCGACACTGCGCAGACGACGGTTGCCGAAGTGGTCGATGTCGTCGGTCTCGACGACGATCGTCTGGCCGCTGTCGGAGGTCGTCTCGGTCTCGCCAGCGTGCAGCTTCACCAGGTACTTGATCGTCGAGATGATGTCCTCGACGGTCAGGACGCCCGCGTCCAGCGGCGCGTCCGCACCCAGCTTCTTGTTGACCTTGTAGCGGCCGACCTTGGCGAGGTCGTAGCGCTTGGGGTTGAAGTAGAGGTTCTCGAGCAGCGTCTGCGCGGCCTCACGGGTGGGGGGCTCGCCCGGACGCAGCTTGCGGTAGATGTCGAGCAGCGCGTCGTCCTGGCCCTGGGTGTGGTCCTTCTCCAGGGTGGCGCGCATGGACTCGTACTCGCCGAACTCCTCGATGATCTGCTCGGTCGTCCAGCCGAGCGCCTTGAGGAGGACGGTGACGGACTGCTTGCGCTTGCGGTCGATGCGGACACCGACCATGTCGCGCTTGTCGATCTCCATCTCCAGCCAGGCACCCCGGGACGGGATGATCTTGGAGGAGAAGATGTCCTTGTCGGACGTCTTGTCGATCGAGGAGTCGAAGTAGACGCCCGGCGAGCGGACCAGCTGCGACACCACGACACGCTCGGTGCCGTTGATGACGAAGGTGCCCTTGTTGGTCATGAGCGGGAAGTCGCCCATGAAGACCGTCTGGGACTTGATCTCGCCGGTCTCGTTGTTGGTGAACTCGGCGGTGACGAAGAGCGGGGCGGCGAACGTGAAGTCGCGCTCCTTGCACTCGTCGATGGAGTTCTTCGGAGGCTCGAAGCGGTGGTCTCGGAACGTCAGGGACATCGACCCGGAGAAGTCCTCGATCGGGGAGATCTCCTCGAAGATCTCCTCCAGGCCGGACTTCCTGGGGACGTCCTGTCCACTGTCCAGAGCCGCCTCGACACGAGCCTTCCACGCGTCGTTGCCGAGCAGCCAGTCGAAGCTTTCGGTCTGCAGCGCAAGAAGGTTCGGAACCTCGAGGGGCTCCTTGATCTTTGCAAAGGAGATGCGCAGCGGGGCGGTGCTGGCGCCGTTGTTCATATTCGCGGTCGAGGCAGTGCGCGAGGCGGCCAAGAGGGGGTCCTTCCGAGGGCTCGGACTCACTACGCGCGTACCGGTCCCTCTCCCGTGCACAGGGACAGACGTTTCCTTCACGGTCCGGATAGGGCCAGGTCGGAACGGTCTGGTCGTCTGTGCTCAGGTGAGGGCATGCCCCTGGTGACGGGCAGGGAGCAGCTAACAGGCAGCGCAAAGGGTCAGTGTAGCCACTTGGCACACTGATGTCCAGTGCGGGTTTTTTGAGACCCTCGTCGTTCTCGACACCTACGCAAGCCCACGCCCTCAATGCACGTTGATACTGCCCTCTTCGCCGTCGATCCATGCCTCGGATCCGGATCCTTGTGACGACGCGTCCTGAGAATTGCGCGCTGCGTGCAGTTCGTCAAGGCCCTACTGCCTGAACCTGGTGCTGCGACCGTCACGCGCCGCCGCCACCACGGACGCTCGGAGGCACGATGAAGATCACCATACTCCGCGCATCCCGCCGTGCAAGGCAGCCGCAACCGGCCTCCCCTGAACGCCGAAGAGCGACCACCCGGATGGATGATCGCTCTTCGGTGCGTCAGCGTTACAGACCCCTTTCGGGGCCTGTCGCCCGCGGCCGCAGCGGCCCGCGCGGGGCCGTGCGGTCGCGTGAGGTGTTACTTGACCTCGACGGAGGCGCCGGCGGCCTTGAGGGACTCGGCGGCCTTCTCGGCGGCGTCCTTGGCGACCTTCTCGAGGACGGGCTTCGGGGCGCCGTCCACGAGGTCCTTGGCCTCCTTGAGACCCAGGGAGGTCAGCTCACGCACGACCTTGATGACCTGGATCTTCTTCTCGCCGGCGCCGGTGAGGACGACGTCGAACTCGTCCTGCTCCTCGACGGCCTCGGCCGGGGCGCCCGGGGCACCCGGAGCGGCAACGGCGACCGCGGCGGCGGCGGTGACGTCGAACTTCTCCTCGAACGCCTTCACGAACTCGGAGAGCTCGATGAGGGTGAGGGACTCGAACTGCTCGAGCAGCTCTTCCTGGGACAGCTTCGTCGCCATGTGGGCGATCCTTCCACTAATTCGGCTGGTGCCGATGTACATGTGAGGCGGGCGTACGTTCGGCCCGCTACGACCGTCGCCTCAGGCGGCGGTCACTGCGCGAGCCGAGTTACTCGGCACCGCCCTGCTCGGCCAGCTTGACCCGAAGCGCCTCCGCGGTGCGGACGAACTTCGAGGGCAGCGCCTGGAAGAGCGAGGCAGCCTGGGACTGCTTGCCCTTGAAGGCACCCGCCAGCTTGGCGAGCAGAACCTCGCGGGACTCGAGGTCCGCGAGCTTCTTGATCTCGTCGGCGGAGAGCGCCTTGCCGTCAAGGACACCGCCCTTGATGACGAGGTTCGGGTTGTCCTTGGCAAAGTCACGAAGACCCTTCGCCGACGTCACCGGGTCACCGGTGATGAAGGCGACCGCCGTCGGACCGTTGAACAGGTCGTCGAGCGTCGAGATCCCGGCCTCGTTGGCCGCAATCTTGGTCAGCGTGTTCTTCACCACGGCGTACTGGGCGTCTTCACCGAGCGAACGGCGCAGCGTCTTGAGCTGCGCCACGGTGAGACCCCGGTACTCGGTCAGCACGGCGGCGTTCGAGCTGCGGAACTGGTCCGCGAGCTCGGCTACCGCGGCAGCCTTGTCGGGCCTTGCCATAGAGCGTCGGCCTCCTTCCGGGTGATGAGGACCGCTCGCAAGGGGCCGGAGAAAACGAAACGCCCCGGCGCAGGCGCACGGGGCGTGACTCGACCGGTGTTCGCAGCGTGAGCGGCGATTCCCGGGAGTTCATCCACAGTCACCTGCGCGGGTCGTCCGCAGTTCAGCGGATCCTTCGGCCACCGCACCCTCTTGCGAGCACACGGCGACGACCAGCGGTCTTTGGCTTCTTCAGGAGAGTACGTGACCGGCTCACCGCGAGGCAAATCCGGTCGTGGGGGCCTCAGCCCTCGGTGCCCTTCATCATCTCCGCGAGGTCGACCGTGTCCTTGGCGGGCGGGGCGACGACCGTCACCGGCTTGTTGATGTCGAGGAAGGTGATGGCCATGTCGAGGGGACCCTTGTCGGCGTCGCCGCGCATGCGGAACTTCTTGGTGTGGTCGTCCCCGTCGATCCACATGTCCATCGCGAGCGAGTCGACGCCCATCTTCTTGTACTGCTGAAGGCTCTTCTCGCGGGCCTCCCGGGTGGCCTTGGCCTTGCCCTTGAGGGAGGCCTCGATCTCGGCGACGGTGACGGTGCCCTTGTAGTGGGTGGTCTTCACCCCGTCGACGGTCTCGGTGCCGACCTTCTTCACGTTCTTGGAGCCGGTGAGGAAGGTGGACTCGGTCGCCGGGTTCTGGTCGGCCTGGCCGGCCCCGAGCTGGGCGGGGTTGAGCTGCTTGTCGCCGCCGAGCGCGGACATGTCGAGCTTGATCCAGCTCTTGCCGTCCATCTCCTTGGCGGCCTCGGCGCCCCCGCCGATGTACATGGCCTTGCCGACGAGCCGGATCTCCACCTTGCCGGCGGTGGCGGCCTTGTCCTTCGCCGTCATCTTCATGCTCATGGCCAGCGGCTTGACGCTCATCGCCGCCTCGCCGCTCACCCGGCCCGCGTCCGGCACCCGGCCGGTCATCGTGTAGCGGAAGGACGTGATGGTCTCGGCGTTCTTCGCGGCCTTGGCGACGGCCGCGGCCGGCTCCATCGCGGGCGCGTCGCCGTCGCCCTTGGCACACCCCGCCACACCGCCTGCGAGGACCAGGGCGGCGAGGCCGGCGCCGGTGGTCCGACGGCGTGCGGAACCGCGTACGGAAGTCTTCAAGATTCCCCCAGAGAATGCATGGCTGATCCACAGCAAGGCCGAGAGCCTATCCCAGGTGGCTCGAATGGTCTTCCGAATTCCCCCCGGCCGCAGGCGACTTCGGGTGGCCCGGCCGACCCGCGTCTCCCGGGCGCCGCGGCTCGTCGGGGCGGTTCAGGAGGTCGCGCCCGTACCGCCCCGCTGCTTCAGCAGCGCGGTGAAGTCCTCGGTGTCGTCGGCCGGCGGCCGTTCGGCCGAGACCCGCACGCCGTAGTGGCTGTAGTAGGCGGTCTGGGTCAGCTCACCGGTCGCCGTCCGCCCCTTCTCGACCTTCTTGACCAGCAGGTCCCGGTCGTCGACCCAGATGTCCACGGTCTGCGTGGTGACCCCGGCCTGCTCCAGCCGCCTCTTCAGGTCGGCCAGCCGGCGCTCGCCCAGGCCGGAACCGGCGGCGGTGAGGCCGGCGACGTCGACCGTGCCCGAGTAGTGCGTGGTGTCCTGCCCACGCACCTTCTCCGCGCCGGCCCTGCGCACGTCCCCCGACGCCAGCAGAAGCTGCACGGACTGGTCGGGGGTGGTGCTGCGCAGCTGGTCCCGCAGGTAGGCGCCGGAGCTGCCGCCGAGCGCCTCCAGGTCGTCGTACGGGTAGCGGATCCAGTGCCTGCCGCCCGTCCGCTCGGCGAACTTCTCGCCCATCCGGGCGTAGTAGGCGTCGGGCAGGTAGCGCGCCTGCATCGACGTGCTGCCGAGCCGGCGCATGGTGTCCGCGACCGTGCCGCCGGTGTAGGTGATGGTCAGCGTGCCGGAGAGGCCGTCGTGCCAGCCGAGGGTGCCGCCGGCCGTCATCGACATCAACGAGCCCATCGTGGTGGTCGACTCGACCCGGGCGGAGTCGGCCGCGTCGGTGGACCGCTCGGCCGCGCGCAGGGCGCTCAGGTGACGCGTCCGCGCGGAGTCCCCGCCGGACGTCCCGTCGTCCGCGCCGGCGCTGCCCGATCGCGCGGAGGGAGCCGGGGAGTGGGAGACACTGCAGCCGGCCGCCCCGGACAGCGCGGCCAGCGCCGCCATGGACAGGGTCACGCGGCGCGCGGTCGTGCTCTTCATTGGTCCCACCCCTATGCGAATCCTGTCTCCGCACGCTAGCGCAGGGCACCGACACCCGTACCGGGAAAGGGAACGGGCCCCGCAACCTGGAAGGTTGCGGGGCCCGTGACCGGATGCGGTGAGCCGTCAGGCTCAGACCGACGCCGGGTCCTCCTCGACGAGGAGGTTGCGGGTGCGGTTGGAGTCAAGAGGAATGCCGGGGCCGATCGTGGTGCTGATCGCGGCCTTCTTGATGTAGCGACCCTTGGCGGCGGACGGCTTCAGACGGAGGATCTCCTCCAGCGCCGCGCCGTAGTTCTCCACCAGCTTGGTGTCGTCGAACGACGTCTTGCCGATGATGAAGTGCAGGTTCGAGTGCTTGTCGACGCGGAACTCGATCTTGCCGCCCTTGATGTCGTTGACGGCCTTGACGACGTCCGGGGTGACGGTGCCGGTCTTCGGGTTCGGCATGAGACCACGGGGACCGAGCACGCGGCCGAGACGGCCGACCTTGCCCATGAGGTCCGGGGTGGCGACGACGGCGTCGAAGTCCAGACGCCCCTTCGCCACCTCGTCGATGAGCTCGTCGGAGCCGACGATGTCGGCGCCCGCGGCACGCGCGGCCTCGGCACGGTCGCCGGTCGCGAAGACCAGGACCCGGGCGGTCTTACCGGTGCCGTGCGGGAGGTTCACGGTGCCACGGACCATCTGGTCGGCCTTACGCGGGTCGACACCCAGACGGAAGGCGACCTCGACGGTGCCGTCGAACTTGGACGTGGAGGTCTCCTTGGCGAGACGGACGGCCTCGAGCGGGGCGTAGAGCTTCTCCCGGTCGATCTTGGCGTCCGCAGCGCGGAGGGACTTGCTGCGCTTGCTCACTACTGCTCCTGTGTGTCTTGAGGAGTCGTGGTTGGGGCCGAGCAGGCCCTGCCACGGTGCTACGAAGGTGCTACGGGGCTGGGGATCAGCCCTCGACCGTGATGCCCATGGAACGGGCGGTGCCAGCGATGATCTTGGACGCGGCGTCCAGGTCGTTGGCGTTCAGGTCGGGGAGCTTGGTCGTGGCGATCTCACGGACCTGCGCCTGGGTGATCTTGGCGACCTTGGTCTTGTGCGGCTCGCCGGAGCCCTTCTCGACACCCGCGGCCTTGAGGATCATCTTCGCGGCCGGCGGAGTCTTGGTCACGAAGGTGAAGGAGCGGTCCTCGTAGACCGTGATCTCCACCGGGATGACCCAGCCACGCTGCGACTCGGTCGCGGCGTTGTAGGCCTTGCAGAACTCCATGATGTTGACGCCGTGCTGACCGAGCGCGGGGCCGACCGGCGGGGCCGGGTTCGCCGCACCGGCGTTGATCTGGAGCTTGATGAGCCCCGTGACCTTCTTCTTCTTGGGAGGCATTCCGGGTCCTCTTTCGTTTTCGCCTACCTACGTCCGAGTTGCCCCGGACGGCTGCCTTCCTCCGAGGTGAAGATCCGGATGGAGGCATACCGCACAACGATAACGGGTATCTGTGCGCGGCCAAAAACCGAGCAGGTCAGACCAGCTGCGAGAGCCTGTCTGACCTGCTCGGAAGTTGTACGTCCAGAAGGTGCTAGTTCTTCTGGATCTGGTCGAAGGACAGCTCGACGGGCGTCTCGCGGCCGAAGATCTCGACCAGGCCCTTGACCTTCTTGGAGTCGGGGTTGATCTCGTTGATGGTCGCCTGCAGCGTGGCGAACGGGCCGTCGGTGACGGTGACCGAGTCGCCCACCTCGAAGTCCAGCACCTGGACCTCGACCTTGCGCTGCGGGACCGGCTTGCCCTCGGCCTCGGCGGCCTCGCGGGCGGCCTTCTCCTCGGCCTCCGGGGCGAGCATCTTCACGATCTCGTCGAGCGTCAGCGGGTAGGGGTCGTAGGCGTTGCCCACGAAGCCGGTGACGCCGGGGGTGTTGCGGACGACGCCCCAGGACTCGTTCGTCAGGTCCATGCGCACCAGCACGTAGCCGGGGAGCTTGTTCTGACGGATGGTCTTGCGCTCGCCGTTCTTGATCTGCGCGACCTCTTCCTGGGGCACCTCGGCCTGGAAGATGAAGTCCTCGACGTTCAGCGAGACGGCACGCTGTTCGAGGTTGGTCTTCACGCGGTTCTCGTAGCCGGCGTAGGTGTGGATGACGTACCACTCGCCGGGCAGGGAGCGCAGTTCCTCGCGCAGGGCGGTGACGGGGTCGACCGGCTCCGGCTCCTCCGCGGGCTCCTCGGCTTCGGCCTCGTCGGAGGCGGCCAGGTCGGCGGCGTCGGTGTCTTCGCCGGACTCGTCCTCGGCGTCCTCGCCGGACTCGTCCTCCGCGTGGAGGGCGGTCTCCTCGGCGGGCTCACCCGGTTCGGCTTCCGCAGCCTCGAACTCGTCTGCCTCGTCCGCGCCCTCGACGATGTCGAGTTCGTCATCCACGGACTCGTCCGGCTCGACGGCCTCGTTCACGTTCGGGTCAGACACGGTGGCTGCTTCTTCCTCGTTACATGGGGGTGGAACACGCGAAAGGGGCGCCGGTGACGGCGCCCTTCGCTTCTGGCTCAGCCGAAGACGTACTTGGCGGCGTGATTGAGCCCATAGTCGATCACGGTGACCAGGCCGATCATGATGACGACGAAGACGATCACCACGGTCGTGTACGTCGTCAGCTGATTGCGCGTGGGCCATACGACCTTGCGGAGCTCCGCGACCACCTGACGGTAGAAGAGCGCGAGGCGCTTCAGCGGGCCCTTCTTCGCGCGCTTGCCGCCCTTGCGAGTCTTCTTCGACTCCGGCGCCTCATCCTGGGCATCAGGCATGTCGATGGAGCCCACGGCGTCCGTCACTCGTCCTCACCTGATTCCGGGTCGTGGCCGTGCCGCGCCCGGTCAGAGCCGCACGGCGGTGCATTACTGTACGTGCATGCGCACACATCCTGGCGGAGGAGTGTGTGTAGCAGGGCCGGAGGGACTTGAACCCCCAACCGCTGGTTTTGGAGACCAGTGCTCTACCAATTGAGCTACGACCCTTTGTGTGTCCACCAACGTACCGCATCCGACCGGGTGCACGGTGTGCACCGGCTGAGCGCAGCCCGCTGAAGGCCAACGAGGTGAGAGTGTACGTGGTCCGGGGCCGGGCGTCGAACAGAAAGCGCCCGTACGGGCCTTGCTCGCGGAAGATCGCCCAGCACGGGCGGCGAATCCGGACGGTTGTTCAGTTGTTGTTCAGTCTGTGAAACCCGCGTGCCGTGGGTGTTTCCGGTCTGAAACGATGGGCCCATGAGCGCTGCAACCCCTCCCACCGAGCGCCGGGTCTCCGCCCGAGTCGGCGCGATCTCCGAGTCCGCCACTCTCGCCGTGGATGCCAAGGCCAAGGCCCTGAAGGCCGCCGGGCGGCCGGTGATCGGCTTCGGCGCCGGTGAACCGGACTTCCCGACCCCGGACTACATCGTCGAAGCGGCGATCGAGGCCTGCAAGAACCCCAAGTACCACCGCTACACCCCGGCCGGTGGTCTGCCCGAGCTGAAGGCCGCGATCGCCGCGAAGACCCTGCGCGACTCGGACTACGAGGTCGACCCGGCGCAGATCCTCGTCACCAACGGCGGCAAGCAGGCCATCTACGAGGCGTTCGCCGCGATCCTCGACCCGGGCGACGAGGTCATCGTCCCGGCGCCGTACTGGACGACGTACCCGGAGTCGATCCGGCTGGCCGGCGGCGTGCCCGTCGAGGTCGTCGCGGACGAGACGACCGGCTACCGCGTCTCGGTGGAGCAGCTGGAGGCGGCCCGCACGGACAAGACGAAGGTCGTCCTGTTCGTCTCCCCCTCCAACCCGACCGGCGCGGTCTACAGCGCCGAGGACGCCGAGGCGCTCGGCCGCTGGGCCGTCGAGCACGGCCTGTGGGTGCTGACCGACGAGATCTACGAGCACCTGGTCTACGGCGACGCCACGTTCACCTCGCTGCCCGCGATCCTGCCGGAGCTGCGGGACAAGTGCATCGTGGTCAACGGCGTCGCGAAGACGTACGCCATGACCGGCTGGCGGGTCGGCTGGATCATCGGCCCGAAGGACGTCGTCAAGGCGGCGACGAACCTGCAGTCGCACGCCACCTCGAACGTCTCCAACGTGGCGCAGGCGGCCGCCATCGCCGCGGTCTCCGGCGACCTGGAGGCGGTCGCGACGATGCGTGAGGCCTTCGACCGCCGCCGCAAGACGATCGTGCGCATGCTCAACGAGATCGAGGGCGTGCTGTGCCCGGTCCCCGAGGGCGCGTTCTACGCCTACCCCTCGGTGAAGGCGCTGATCGGCAAGGAGATCAGGGGCAGGCGTCCGCAGAACACGGTGGAACTCGCCGCGCTGATCCTCGAGGAGGTCGAGGTCGCGGTCGTCCCGGGTGAGGCGTTCGGCACGCCGGGCTACCTGCGGCTGTCGTACGCCCTGGGTGACGAGGACCTCGTCGAGGGCGTGAGCCGGATCCAGAAGCTGCTGGCGGAGGCCACGGACTGAGGCCGCGCACCGCGCCCGGAGAGCGGGCCGCCTCCCTCGGGAGGCGGCCCGCTTCTTCGTGTCTTCGTGCGAGCAAGACCACGATCGGGGAAAGCGCTACCGGGACGGCGGGCCGGTACGGCAGGATTCCGGAATGGAGCGTGTACGTGAACGTGATGTCTCTGAGCTGCCCAAAGCCCATCTGCACCTGCACTTCACCGGGTCGATGCGTGCCACCACCGTGCTGGAACTGGCCGACAAACACGGTGTGCGCCTGCCCGACGCCCTGACCGGGGCGCTGACCAGCGGGGAGCCACCGAAGCTGCGGGCGACGGACGAGCGGGGCTGGTTCCGCTTCCAGCGCCTGTACGACGCGGCCCGTTCGTGCGTGCGGGAGCCGGACGACATCCGGCGCCTGGTGCGCGAGGCCGCGGAGGAGGACGTCAGGGACGGCTCCGGCTGGCTGGAGATCCAGGTGGACCCGACGTCGTACGCGCCGCGTCTGGGCGGTCTGATCCCGGCGCTGGAGATCATCCTGGACGCGGTGCGGACCACGTCCCGCGAGACGGGCCTCGGGATGCGGGTGGTGGTCGCCGCGAACCGTATGAAGCACCCGCTGGACGCCCGGACCCTGGCCCGCCTCGCCGTCCGCTACGCCGATCAGGGAGTGGTCGGCTTCGGCCTGTCGAACGACGAACGCCGGGGCATGGCGAGGGACTTCGACCGTGCCTTCGCCATCGCCCGCGAGGCCGGCCTGCTGTCGGCGCCGCACGGCGGTGAGCTGAACGGTCCGGCGTCCGTGCGGGACTGCCTGGACGACCTGGGCGCGGACCGGCTGGGCCACGGCGTACGGGCGGCGGAGGATCCACGCCTCCTGAAGCGGCTGGCTGACCGGGGTGTGACCTGCGAGGTCTGCCCGGCCTCGAACGTGGCCCTCGGCGTGTACGAGAAGCCGGCCGACGTTCCCCTGCGGACGTTGTTCGACGCCGGGGTGCCGATGGCGCTCGGCGCCGACGACCCGCTGCTGTTCGGCTCCCGCCTGGCGGCCCAGTACGAGATCGCCCGCCACCATCACGCGTTCACGGATGCGGAACTCGCGGAGCTGGCCCGTCAGTCGATCCGGGCGTCGGCCGCGCCGAAGGAGACGCGGGAGAAGCTGCTGGCGGGCGTGGACGACTGGCTGGCCTCGTAGGGCCTCACCGGCTAGAGGCTGACGCCGACCGTCACCGGCTCGTTGACCAGCGTGATGCCGAAAGCCTCGCGCACCCCGGCGACGACCTCGCGGGCCAGCGCGAGCAGGTCCTCGGTGCTGGCCGCGCCGCGGTTGGTGAGGGCGAGGGTGTGCTTGGTGGAGATGCGGGCGGGTCCGGTGCCGTAGCCCTTGGTGAAGCCGGCCTTGTCGATCAGCCAGGCCGCGGAGGTCTTGGTGCGGCCCTCCCCCGCCGGGTACGCCGGCGGCTGCGTCTCCGCGCCGAGCCGCTCCCGCACGCGCGCGCGGAAGGCGGCGAACTCCTCGTCGCTGAGGACCGGGTTGGTGAAGAAGGACCCCGCCGACCAGGTGTCGTGGTCCTCCGGGTCGAGGACCATGCCCTTCCCGGAGCGCAGTTTCAGGACGGTCTCGCGGGCCTTGTCGAGGGGCACGCGGTCGCCGGGCTCCACGCCGAGGGCGCGGGCGGTCTCGGCGTACTTGAGCGGGGCCGACAGTCCGTCCGCGTCCGCCAGTTCGAAGCGGACCCGCAGGACGACGTACCGCTCGGGGTGGGCCTTGAAGCGGCTGTGGCGGTAGGAGAAGGCGCACTCGGCGTTCGTGAGGGTGACCGTGTCGCGGGCCGCGCGGTCGTAGGCGACGACCTCGGTGATCGTCGACGCGACCTCCTGGCCGTACGCCCCCACGTTCTGGATGGGGGTCGCGCCCGCCGAGCCCGGGATGCCGGCCAGGCACTCCAGGCCCGCGAGCCCGGCCTCCACGGTGCGGGCGACGGCGTCGGTCCACACCTCGCCGGCGGCCAGCTCCAGCCGCGTGCCGTCCAGGGCGAAGCCCGTGGTGGCGATCACGAGCGCGGTGCCCTGGAAGCCCTTGTCCCCGATGACCAGGTTGGAACCACCGCCGATGAGCAGCAGCGGGGTGCCGCTGTCGTCGGCCTCGCGGACGGCGGCGATCACCTCGGCGTCGGTCCGCGCGGTGACCAGCCGGGTGGCGGGGCCGCCCAGCCGGAAGGTGGTCAGCGGGGCGAGGGGAGCGTCGTGGAGTTCCAGCACGGGCCCAAGACTACGAGACGGCACCGACAGCGCGGCTCCCACGGACCACGCCGAACGGCCCGGCCACGGGGGCCGAGCCGTTTCGGTGGGGTGCGGGCGGTGGGGCGGGGGCTGTGGGCGGTGGGGCGGGGGCTGTGGTCGGTGGGGGTGGGGGCTGTGGTCGGTGGGGGTGGGGTGTGCGGGGTGGGGGGTGCCGGTGGCTCCGTGTCCGGTGGCTCCGTGTCCGGGGGTGGTGCCGGGTCAGTGGGAGACGGTTTCGGGGACCGGGGCCGAGTCCCGCACCGCGGTCGGCTTCCCGGCCGGGTCACCGGGACGGCGGGCCGGAATGAGCAGCGCCGCGAGTCCACCGAGTGCCACGACCGCGGAACCGGTCATCAGCGCGGGGCGCAGTCCGTCGACGAAGGACTGGCCGCTCTCGTAGCCGCCCTGCGCGGAGAAGATGGAGGACATGACGGCGATGCCGAGCGCGCCGCCCACCTCGCGCAGCGCGTTGTTGGCGCCGGAGGCGATGCCCTGCTCCTTGGGCAGCACGCTGGACATCACCAGGTTGGCGGCCGGGGCGAAGTAGAGGCCCATTCCGACACCGCTGATGATCAGACCGGGGAGCTGGATCGCGTAGGAGGCGTCGGCGGTGACCACGGCGGCCATGTAGCCGAGGCCGACGGCCTGGAGGAAGAGCCCGGTGGCGACGACGGGACGGCCACCGACGCGGTCGGAGAGGATGCCGGCGACCGGCGCGACGAGCATCGGCATGCCCGTCCAGGGCAGCATCCGCAGGCCCGCCTCGGTGGGCGAGTAGCCGAGCACGCCCTGCATGTACTGGCTGAGCAGGAAGATGGAGCCGAACATCCCGAGGAACATCAGCAGGCTCGCCACGTTGATCCCGGTGAAGGCCCGCGAGCGGAACAGCCGCATCGGCAGCATGGGGTTCTTGGCGCGGACGCTGTAGAGCACGAAGCCGACGAGCAGCGCCGCTCCGGCGAACAGGCCGGTCAGCACCATGGGGCTGGTCCAGCCGTCGGCGGGCCCGCGGACCAGGCCGTAGACGATGCCGAAGAGGCCGCCGCTGGCGAGCAGGGTGCCCGGGACGTCGAGCCGGGCACCGGTGCCGTAGGACTCGGCGAGACGCAGCCGGGCCAGCGGCAGCAGGGCGAGGCCCAGCGGAACGTTCAGCCAGAAGATCCAGTGCCAGGAGACGTGTTCGGTGAGCGTGCCGCCGATCAGCGGTCCGGAGGCCACCGCGAGTCCGTTGACGGCACCCCAGATGCCGTACGCCATCCCGCGCTTGGCGGCGGGCACGGCCGCCGTCAGGAGGGTCAGCGTCAACGGCATCATGATCGCGGCGCCGACGCCCTGGACCGCACGGGCGACGATGAGTGCGTCGATTCCGGTCGCCATGGCCGCGGCGGCGGAGGCGCCGGTGAAGACGGTGATCCCGGCGAGGAAGAGCCGCCGTCGGCCGAACCGGTCACCGAGCGCCGCGCCGAACATCAGCAGGACGGCGAAGGTGAGCGTGTAGGCGCTCACGGTCCATTCCAGGTCGTCGAGCGCTCCGCCGAGGTCCTTGCGGATGGAGGGCAGGGCGGTGGTGACGACGAGGTTGTCGAGGGCCGCCATGAACCCGGCGACGCTGGTGATGACGAGGGCCCAGACGGCTCCCCCGCGACGTTCGGTCTGCTGTGACATCGCTCCCCCAGAGAGTGATTCGGGATCTTGGTTAGTTATTGATGACTAAGTTTCGCGGTCAGAGTGAGGGTGGGAATCGCCCTCTCGCCCGGCTCCGCACCCGGTCGGACTCCGGTCTCCGGGCTCCGCTCCTACGCTTCGAGTCGCCCCGTGGTCCGCGCCGAGGGGTAGAGCCCCTCCCAGACCCGGTGTCCGGGCGGGAACCCCATGCCCACCAGGCAGTTGATGAGCATGCCGTACGCGAGGAAGGTCGTCGTCTCGTTCACGTCGGCCCCGAGGGGCAGGTGGACGGTGTCCCACAGCCGCATCCAGCCGGCCCGCACCGTCTCGCCGAACTCCCGGTCCCCGGCCTGCTCGGCGGCGGCCACGGCCACGTACATCTGCATCTGCATCATCAGCCGCTCGGGGTGCTCCGCGATGACCGTGGTGTAGGCGTTGGCCATGGCGTGCAGGGCCTCCTCCCCATGAAGCCCCTCGGACGCCTCCTCGAACGTGCGGATGGTGTCCTCCACGCACCGCTCGGCGGCCGCCAGGAAGATCGCCTTCTTGCCCGGGAAGAGGCGGAAGAGATACGGCTGCGAGACTCCGACGCGCTTGGCGATCGCGTCGGTGGACGTCCCGTAGTACCCGCCGCGGGCGAACTCGCTCTGCGCCGCGCGGATGACGCTCTCGCGCCGTTCCTCTGCGCTCATCCTGACCATGCGGCTAAGTTAGTACTCAATCACTAACTCCGTCAAGAGTTGATGCGCCGTGATGAGGGCGCCGGTGTTTGATGCCGTTCGGCGTCATCCGCCCGTCCGCTGCGGCGAGAGCGGGCGGACCGCCCGGCGGGGTTGGACGCGGGGCCTTGGGCGACGAGTTTCGGACGGTCGGAGATGGGGCTTCGGGCGACGAACCTCGGACGGTCGGACGCGGGGCCTCGGGCGACGAGCTTCGGACGTCGGAGATGGGTTCGGACGACAAGCCTCAGGCGACGGACGTGGGGTTCGAACGACAAGCCTCGGACGTCGGACGCGGGCCCTCGGGCGACGAGCTTCGGACGTGGGGCCTCGGACCGACGGGCCTCGGAGGGCCTCGGTTCGCCCAGACGGAACCCCCGCCTCACCCCAGACGTTCGGGCCGGTAGGGGGCGCAAAGCAGGTAAGGAGCGCCCCACCATGGAGGACGCCCCTTACTACCCCGCACGGCTTCACCCTGCGCCGGCTCAGGCCAGCCGTACGACCGCCCGGGACATGCCCAGCACCTTCTGCCCGGCGCTGGTCGCCGTGAGGTCCACGCGGACCGTGTTGTCGTCGAGCTTGACGGCGACCTTGCCGCTGACCTCGATCGTGGCGCCCTCGTCGTCGTTGGGGACGACCACGGGCTTGGTGAAGCGGACGCCGTACTCGACGACCGCGGCCGGGTCGCCGACCCAGTCGGTGACCACGCGGATCGCCTCCGCCATGGTGAACATGCCGTGCGCGATGACGTCCGGCAGTCCGACCTCCTTGGCGAACTTCTCGTTCCAGTGGATCGGGTTGAAGTCCCCGGAGGCGCCCGCGTACCGGACGAGCGTGGCGCGTGTCACGGAGAAGGTCCGCGCGGGCAGCTCGGTGCCGACCTCGACGTCGTCGTAAGCGATCTTCGCTGTCATCTGCTCACGCCTCCACGGCCGCGCGGGCCACCAGCTTGGTCCAGGCGGTCACGACGTGCTCGCCGGCCTCGTCGTGGACCTCACCGCGGATGTCCAGGATGTCGTTGCCCGCCATGGACTTGATCGCCTCGATGGTCGAGGTGACCGTCAGCCGGTCCCCCGCGCGCACCGGACGGGTGTAGGCGAACTTCTGGTCGCCGTGCACCACGCGGCTGTAGTCCAGGCCCAGCTGCGGGTCCTCGACGACCTGCCCGGCGGCCTTGAAACTGATCGAGAAGACGAAGGTCGGCGGAGCGACGACGTCGGGGTGTCCGAGCGCCTTGGCGGCCTCGGGGTCCGTGTACGCCGGGTTGGCGTCACCCACCGCCTCCGCGAACTCGCGGATCTTCTCCCGGCCCACCTCGTAGGGCTCGGTGGGCGGGTAGGTCCGCCCCACGAAGGACTGGTCGAGCGCCATGGCTCGGCACCTCCTGCTGTCTCCGGTGGCCGACCCGTACCTGAGGTCTGCCGTGATGGAACTGCCGTGATCGACGTGTAGTCGGTCGGAACCGGTCGGTAACCGGCACCGAAACGACATGAGGCCGCCCCCCGACTGGGGGGGCGGCCTCATGTACGAGCCTGAATTATCGCGTTTCGCGGTGCGCGGTGTGCGCATTGCAACGCGGGCAGTGCTTCTTCATCTCCAGTCGGTCCGGGTTGTTACGCCGGTTCTTCTTGGTGATGTAGTTCCGCTCCTTGCACTCCACGCAGGCCAGCGTGATCTTCGGGCGGACGTCGGTGGCAGCCACGTGAGTGCTCCTTGACGAACGGATGGGACAGGGTTCAACGCATGAAGAGTAGCCGATCGAAGGACCGACCCCGCAATCGGCTACTGTCAGTAGCGGTGACCGGACTTGAACCGGTGACACAGCGATTATGAGCCGCTTGCTCTACCGACTGAGCTACACCGCTGTGATGCGGTCGGTTCCCGTCTCGCGACGGGAACCTCACACACCAGAGCCCCAATACGGAATCGAACCGTAGACCTTCTCCTTACCATGGAGACGCTCTACCGACTGAGCTATTGGGGCGAGCGATGAAGACATTACACGCTCGGCCGCCGTTCGCCCAAATCCGTTTCGGGGCCGCCGCCGGGGCCCGTTCCACGGACGTTCCCGGGCACCCCGTACGCCTCTCACGCAGCTCACGTCACGGTGGGCCACATCAGTACGACTATTGATCTCCTCCCGGAACGGGCCGGGTCGTCACCCTAGGCTCGACTCACTCTGCGTGATCTTGCGTCCCCCTGCGAGCAGTCCCCGAGCCCTGGAGCGCGATGCCCGACAACCAGCCGCAGCCGCCCCGTTGGTCACCGGACCCGTCCTCGTCCACCTCGGGGGGACCGGGCGCGCCCAGAGCGGTTGGTTCCTCGGGATCGTCGGGCGCGTGCGGGGCACCGGGTTCCGCCGGCCGGGCGGACGGGGCGGCCCTGCTGCTGTGCGGCGCCCGGCTCACCGACGGCCGGCGGGTGGACGTACGGCTGGGCGGCGGGCGCATCGAGGCGGTCGGCACGGCCGGCAGCCTGGCGGCGGGCGGAGCACGGGGGCGCGGCACGCGCGTGGACCTCACCGGCTACCTCCTGGTCCCCGCCCCGGCGGAGCCGCACGCCCACAGCGACACCGCGCTCGCCGCCGACGACGGGCCGGTCTCCTACGACGCCGAGGACGTCCAGCGCCGGGCCACCGAGGCCGCTCTGCTGCAACTCGCCCACGGCGCGACCGCGTTGCGGGCCCACGTACGCGTCGGCGACGTCCAGGGCCTGGGCACGCTCGCCGCCGTACTGCGGGCCGGGCGTTCGCTGCGCGGGCTCACCGAACTCACGGCCGTCGCGATGCCGAGGGTGCTGACCGGAGTGGCCGGGGCCGACGGGCTCGCCATGCTGCGGGAGGCGGTGAAGATGGGCGCCGCCGTGGTGGGCGGCTGCCCCGACGCGGACCCCGATCCGACGGGATACGTGGAGGCCGTCCTGGAGGTCGCGTCCGAGCACGGCTGCCCCGTCGACCTGCACACCGACGGCACCGACCCGGCCCGCATCGCCCGGATCGCCGCGATGGCCGGCGGCCTGCGGCCCGGCGTGACGCTCGGCCCCTGCGGCGGCCTCGGGCGGGTGCCCGCCGAGGTCGCGGCACGGACCGCGGACCAGCTCGCGGCGGCCGGGGTCGCGGTCGTGTGCCTGCCCCAGGGCGGCTGCGGCGCCGTCGACCGCCGCGGCACGGCTCCGGTACGGCTGCTGCGTACGGCCGGAGTGCGCGTCGCCGCCGGCAGCGGCGCCCTGCGCGACACGTCTAACCCGGTGGGCCGGGGTGACCCGTTCGAGGCGGCCTACCTGCTGTCCTCCCGCCACGGACTGCGCCCCGAGGACGCGTACGACACGGTGAGTTCGTCGGCCCGGACCGTGCTGGGGCTGCCCGAGGTACGCGTCGAGGCCGGTTTCCCGGCCGAACTTCTCGCGGTGCGCGGCGACGGACTGGCGAGCGCGCTGTCCCTGGCCTACAGCAGGATCGTCGTCCACCAGGGGCGGGTGGTGGCGCGGACGAGTGCGGTACGGGAGTACTGCGGCTCGGCCACAGCGGCGGAGTCGGGCCTGCCACGGCAGGGGCGCGGCGAGGTCTCCTGAACGGGGCCGAGCGGGGGCGGCGCGGGCCCGAGCGGGGGCGGCGCGGGCCCGGGTGGGGGCGGCGCGGGCCCGGGTGGGGGCGGCGCGGGCCCGGGTGGGGGCGG
Organism: Streptomyces sp. NPDC043878; assembly: GCF_056435735.1. NCBI lineage: Bacteria > Bacillati > Actinomycetota > Actinomycetes > Kitasatosporales > Streptomycetaceae > Streptomyces > Streptomyces sp. NPDC043878. The sequence goes on along the minus strand of NZ_JBWKDW010000003.1, from coordinate 214,362 downwards.
CGCAGGCCCGGGTGGGGGCGGCACGGGCCCGGGTGGGGGCGGCGCGGGCCCGGGTGGGGGCGGCGCAGGCCCGGGTGGGGGCGGCGCAGGCGCGAACCGCCGCGTGGGCGAAGTGTCGGGGTTGGTCGGCAGGCCGTGGTCGACCCGTTGCGGCGCTGTGGTCGACCCGTTGTCGGGCCGTCGTGAGGCCGTCGTCGGGCCGTCGTGAGGCCGTCGTGAGGCCGTCGTGAGGCCGTCGTCGGGCCGCCCTCGGGCCGTCGTCGAGGCGCGGGAGGGCGAAGGCGGCCTCCCGGACACGTCCGGAGCCGTGCGGCGGGCGGGGCCGTCCGGGCGTACGGTCGGAGGCATGCGCATTGTCATCGCTGGTGGACATGGTCAGATCGCGCTGCGGCTGGAGCGCCTGCTCGCCGCACGCGGATACGAGGTCGCGGGCTTCATCCGCAAGGCCGAACAGAGCGACGACCTGCGGGAGGCCGGCGCCGAACCGGTCCTGCTCGACCTGGAGTCGGCCTCGACCGAGGAGGTCGCGGCGCATCTGCGCGGCGCCGACGCCGCCGTCTTCGCGGCCGGCGCGGGCCCGGGCAGCGGGACCTCCCGCAAGGAGACGGTGGACCGCGACGCGGCGATCCTCTTCGCGGACGCGGCGGTCCGGGCTGGCGTACGCCGTCATGTGGTCGTGTCGTCCATGGGTGCCGATCCCGCGCACGAGGGTGACGAGGTCTTCGACGTCTACCTGCGCGCCAAGGGCGAGGCCGACGCTTACGTCAGCGGCCTCGACTCCCTCGACTGGACGATCCTGCGCCCGGGTTCACTGACGAACGACGCCGGCACCGGTCTCGTACGCCTCGAAGCGCACACCGGCCGCGGAGCCGTCCCGCGCGACGACGTGGCCGCCGTACTGGCCGAGTTGGTGGACACCACGGCGACGGCCGGCCTGACCCTGGAACTGGTCGGCGGATCGACGCCCGTCTCGGTCGCGGTCAAGTCGGTGGCGGGAAACTGACCTGACGTCACGGGCACCTCAGAAGAGGGACAGTTGCCCGGGGAACTCCGCGACCACATACCCGTCCAACGACGGCTGGACCGCCCCGAGTTCCGCCAGCCTGCGCGAACCGGGGCACGAGACGAGCTCCCCGCTCCCGCGCGCGCCGGGCGGGTCATGACGCGCGAACCGCCCGGCCACGACGGCGATTTCACGACGGCATTCCGGACAGCGTCTACGACGAGTGACCATGAGGCCAGTGTGCCTCGGGCGGGGGCGCACCCGGCGAGGTCGCGGCGGGGTGCGGGGAAACCGGGGGCGACGCCCCCCGTCGCGCTGCCGGGTGGCGCCCCGACGGCGGGTGTGCGGGGCGTTCGGGCGGGCAGCCGTGGAGGCCGGTCCCGACGGCAGCCGTGGAGGCCGTTGACGGCGGGCGTGCGGGGCGTCCGCCAGGACCTGTCCGGTCGATCGCGTCTGCCGGGCACCGTCCCTCCTACCGTCCGACCGTGAGCGCCCATCGAACGGGGGACGGAGCGGTTACGAAAACCGTGCCGCGTCCGCGGGCAGTCTTCAGGTTCAGCTCGTTGTAGGCACTACTGACTTCTCCTGCGACACATTCCAGGGGGAAGCTCAGGCCGACGGGTTTCACGGAGACGGTCAGCGTGCCCCGCCCCAGGCAGTTCACGGAAACGGAAAGCGTCCCAGCCTTGATTCCATCCGGAATATCAATTTCCCGATTTCCTTGAGCGTTAGCAACTCGGGCCAAAGCATCTCCGTTCAGGGGAACCGGAGCTTTGGTCACGGTCTCCCCCGGAATGTGCTCGGACCGACCGGACGCCTCCTTGCTCGCCGACACCGAAGCGACAGGAAGGGGACTCCTATGCGCCGTCGGGCTGCCGTTGCCCTGGTCGCTGGTGCAACCGGTGAGAACGACCGCCGCGACCGCGCCGGCTACCGCGACAAACCTCAGCTTTCCCACAGGGACCAGCCCGCCTTCATGGCTGGCTGACAACTGTGCACTTCGTCGAAGTCGTGCGGTTTCGGTGGGGCATGTAACTCTCACCCGTGACCTTCAATCGGTAGACGCCATACCTGGCGTTCGTGGTCGTGTGCGCCGGAGTGTCGACCGAAACCGTGGTGCCGGGCTTGGCCTTGCCGGTCACCTCAGAGGTGAAGGTCGATTTCGCGGTTCGGGAGGTGCCGTTGCCGAGTCATCATCTACAGCCGTCACGGACGGTGAGGGCGTCGGGGTCCCGTCAGCCGCGAATGCGGGACCGGTAAGTGCCGTGCACAGCAAGAGCGACGTCAAGACAAGAAGGACAGCACGCCGTACAGGTATATTCACAAAAAGCCCATCCGGTGAGGACTGCCCTCTCGGTGGTTCTGATAGATGGACCCTATGTCAGGGGCATGGCGGTACCTGAGATTCCGCTGATCTTCTGAGGTGGACTTGAGGTATCCGTTACCGACGCTGCCCACCTGACGTCCTCGGCGGGCGAGGCGTGAAAGCGTCTGCCCCGTCTCAAACCGCAAACGGAAAACGAGTCGGAGCCGTCGTACGGTCCGTGGATCCGTGATCGGTGACTGCGCCGCTCGCTGCGCAAGCCAGCCGGAGACTCGTGGTCCGCCGTTAGCAGCGTCGCCCTCCCGGACCGTACGAACGCATGCAAGCCCTGATCTAAAGGGCTGCCCCGCAATTCCTGGTGGATCAGCGCGCGGCGTCGGATGCGGTGCATCACAAGGCGGCGGGTCGTCCTCATACTGGGCGTATTCGGGCGATCCGACAACGCGGCGAGGTGCCGTAACTGTCGTCGTGCGCCCGCCGGGAATTGCGGGACAACCTGAGGTGGTACCGCTGGAGAGCCTCGTTCGTCGTCCGCGTCCAGCCGGACCGAAGCGGGCACCCCGCACGAGATACGAGGGGCCCGCTTCCGGTGGGCCCCGCTGGGGCTCCGGGAAAGAGCAGGCTGTTCGCCGTGCACGCCTTGCCGCGGCGGATCTCACCGCGGCCGCGGCCGGTGGCGTGGGTGCGGCCCTGCAGCGGGATCTGCTTCCGGGGAAGGCATTTGAGCTGCTTGTGAAGCCTCTTCTGGTTCCCTGTCGCGATCACGATGCACTGCGCGCCCCGGCCGAGCAGGTAGCCGGCGTGCTCGCGCTGGGTGTGGATGGCGTCGAGGGTCACGACCACGCCCGCCAGATCGGCGAGGGTCTCCGGCAGAGGCTGGAAGCAGGTGTCGCGGATCGCGAGGGTCGGGCACCTCGGCCAGACGCTCCCGCAGGCCCGGGATCTCCCCGGGTACGGCCCCGGCATGCTCGCGGAGTTGGTCAAACGCGAGCGGGATCGGCAGTGACGCGGCGGCAGGCACGGTTCATTCGTCCGCGGTGTCCTCGGCCTCCCAGCGAAGCAGATCGCCTGGCTGGCACTTGAGCACCTCGCAGAGCGCGGCGAGCGTCGCAAAGCGCACGGCCTTGGCGCGGCCGTTCTTGAGTACCGCCAGGTTGGCGGGCGTGATCCCTACGCGGTCTGCGAGTTCGCCCACGGACATCTTCCGCCTGGCCAGCATCACGTCGATGTCGACGGCGATCGGCATCAGATCACCTCGTCCAACTCGGCCTGCATCTGCGTCGCTTCGACGTCGCGGGCGACGGCCTGGGCGAGCAGCATCCGCAGCACGAGCACGATGAGTGCGACTCCCAGGATGGCCACGCCGATCCCGCCCATGATGAGGGTGACGCCCGGGTCGTCCCGCTGGCCGGGCGCGTTCACGGCCGTGACCGCGAACCACACGAGAGCAGCGGCAACGATCGCGCCGATGATGACGTCCACGTACCGGAAGGCGGCGTGGGAGAACACGGTTCCGCGTCGCACCATCGTCACCAGTCGCCATACGCAGACCAGGGCGACCTGGGCCGTCCCGATGCCCAGGATCGTGATCACGCGCAGCGGGGTCAGGGGGAGCGACCCGTCCTCCGGGTCGCTCCCGCTGACCAACGCCCACACCATCAGTGCCTGTACGAACACGGTGCCGGTGAGCACCACCACGAGCACGGCACGCAGCGCGCGCACTGTCAGCTTTCCCATGACCCATCCTCCATCGAGCTACGATGGGAATCTATCGAATCTCGATAGGTGAAGCAAGGGCAGGGTCGGGGGCGGGCGACGGTTTCACACCATGGCGGGATGCCGGCGCCCCCTCCCGCGGCTTGGCGCGACGTGAAGGTTTTCGATCTTGCCGAAGTCGACCTCGCCCAGCCACACATCGGACGCCATACGACTACGCCGAAGCCTTGCGCCATCGGGTGCCGAGAGCACGCCGGCGCTCCCTCGGTCGGGCGGCGAGGAAACGGAGGGCAGAGCTGGACACGTCGACGCCGGACAGGCGGACAGGCATGCGAAGCCCCTGGTGGAGACGGTTCTCCTGGTCGAAGACCCATCTACCAGGGGCTACATCCGCCTGTCAGGTCAATTGCCCAGCCGACGCAGGAGGTTGGAAAGGCTCAGTGCCTTCCGTTCTCAGTCGGGAGCTGGCCAGACGCAGGCCGAGGACGGCCTGGACGAGGCTCATGATCCGGGCGGTCGAGCATCACAGCTCGCAGCGGCTGACAACGTGCACTTTGACCGCACGTCATCCCTGCCAGCCGTCGGCCACCGAAGGGGCCAGCGCAATGGCCTGGGCGCGGCCCGCGCGGGCGGCAGCCGGTCGGCGCGTGTCGTCCGTCATGTTGCGGCCCATGATGCGGCGCGCAGCGCGGTCCGGGGACAGCACGATGACACGCGCCCCCTCGTCGGACAGTTCCGCGGCCTGCTGCGAGGCGCTCGGATGCGGCCCCACCGCCTGGGGGATCGGCACGACCGCCAGCACCCGGCGGTACCCGCGTGCGAGCTGGAGGTTGGCAGTCGAACGACTGCCACCATCCATCCAGCGCCGACCCGCTACGGTAACCGGCGGCCATACGACGGGCACGGCGCAGCTCGCCGCGACCGCTTCGAGGAGGGTCACTCCCGCGTGTGAGTCGAACAGCTCAAGTTGTCCGGTCTGCGCGTCGACTGCAGTGATCCGCAGCTCCCCCTCGGGCCAGTCGCGGACGTCGCCCAGAAGCGCGCCGACCGTATCGAACACGTCCGACTCCGGTCCGGTCCGGGTGCGTAGCGCTGCCCGGGCGAGGCGTTCGATGGACCGCTGGGGATCGCGGGAGCCGAGCGCCGCCCAGAGGAAGCGCGCCGTCTGGCGCGCCGTCACCGGCAGATGGACCGCGTCTGCTCCGGAGAGCTGGCGCTCGTACAGATCTGCAGCCGGGATGCCGGCCAAGAGCCGGGATCCGAAGACGGCACCGGCGGAGGTGCCAATCACCACGTCGGCGCTGCGGTGATCGATCCCGGCCTCGGAGAGCCCGGCGAGCACCCCTGCCAACCAGGCTCCACCCACCGGTCCGCCGCCCCCGAGCACGAGTGCGGTGTCGGACACGCTTCTCCCTCCCCGTGAACGACCGCGGACGTCCCGTCCGCAGAAACGAAACGGGGAGTGATCCCCGTTTACTCGCTTGACGATAGCATCCGTACCGGGGAGCACTCCCCGGTACGGAGGGCGGGAAGAGGGAGACATGATGGGCGACCGTCCGCCGGTAGGACGCCGCGATGCGCTGCGCAACCGGAAGCTGCTGACCGACAAGGCTCGCGAGGTCTTCGCCGAACAGGGCCTGAATGCCCCACTTGATGAGATCGCCCGGCGGGCGGGCGTCGGCAACGCCACTCTCTATCGCCATTTCCCGACCCGTGCCGCGCTCGTCGATGAGGTCTTCCGGGATGCACTCACCGAGACCACAGCGGCGGGAGAGCGGGCACGAACCGCCGAAGACGCATGGATGGGACTGACGGAGTACCTACAAACAGTGTTCGCCGGTCTGGCCGCAGACCGCGGCACCAACGACCTCATGACCACGAACCTGGAAGGCGTCACCTCCCTGGAGGCGATCCACGACCACAACCGCACAACAATCCAAGGACTGCTCCGGCGCGGCCAGGAGCAAGGCACCATTCGGGCAGACCTCACCGCCGAGGACCTGCTCCTCACCCTGGCAGCGCTGGGCCGGGCCGTTCCCGCGCTCACCACGGTCACCCCGGATGCTTGGCTCCGCCCACTCGCCCTGCTCCTCGACGGCCTTCGCGCCCACCCGGCCACGCCCCCGCTGCCCGCGCCGGCCCTCACTTCCGCCCAGCTCCGCAAGGTGCTGCTCAATCTGAGTCCGTACAGGCAGCGTTGAGCGGTTCCTGGCTCACACGGCTGTCCTGGTAGACCACTCCTTCACCAGGAACGTACTCGTCTCGACATCGCGATCGAGTTGGAAAAGGCTCAGCGTCACCTTCCGGAAACGGGGGGATGCCCACCCTGCGGCAAGGAGTCGTCCGGGCTGAACGTGGTGGGACCGACGGCGGCACGGCACACGAGATGCGCCATCTCAAGGCCCGCGCCAAGAAGGACTCCCGTCCAGGGCCTCTCCCGCCGCACTTCGTCCGCATGCTGCGGTGTCACAGGAATGTGCGGTGCCAGGGCTCTAACGGGGCGGCCAGCGGCGGTGACTCTGATATGCGTCAGCACCTTCGTTGAGTCGCCACGCCTAGTACTCCAGCGGTGTTCATGATCTTCATGGTTGAACGGATTGCCGCCGGTAGTAGCTGACCTGGATCGGGCTCGGTGGCGGCGTCGCCAGTGGGACCAGTCGAGAAGTCCGCAACGCGAATCAGCCCTGGAGCACAGTGAAGTGACCCGTCTCCGGGTCAGCCAGGGTGCCTGCTCAGGGCGTAGGCGATCTTCGCCAGTTGAGACCTCTTGGCTTTGGACGAGTAGGCGTACAGAAAGGGCCACTGGGGTCCGTCGAAAGTGGTCGGCGCCCACCCCATCTGCCGGGCAAGCCCTGAGCCCAACTGGTACGCCCCCGCCGCCATACCGGCGATACTCAGGGCGTTCCCGGGAGCCAGTACGAAGTCCACCGCCCCCGCCGCCAGGGCGATGCTGCCCACAGCCGTAGCCATAGGACGCTCACGCAGCTCGCTCAGAGGGCTGTGGAATCGTGCCGGGCTCACCGTGCGGCGCAGCTCGCGGATGATCAGGCCGTCGAGTTCACGCCGGGGATGGTGCCGGTACCGCTCGCAGACGTCCGCGATCCACCGGACCAGCTCCTGGCGGCCCCGCCCCCGGAGGAACGTGTCGAGATCGCGTGGGCCGGCATGGACGTCGAGGAGGCGCAGAACGTCGAGCAGTTGTACCGCCAGTTCGGCTGCCATATTCCGGGAAGGTGCTGTAGGGGCCTGCACTGGAGCGCCGTCAGCTGTTCGAGCCCGGGTGATCAGCCGGACGAAACGCCGGTCTGCCTGGCTGAGCAGCAGTGGGGCCCTGGCGCCCGAGAGTTCGAAGGCGGCGCCGTGATTGTAGGCAACGCGCAGGATCAGTTTGGCGACGTTGAAGGGCGCGCCGTCGGTGTACCGCCTCGCGGTCTCGAGCGTTCCTTCGGGGATACGACGTGCGGCGCCCGCACCGCGGTAGGCGTTGTACCAGTACGCGACCTGCCCCGGATCACGTGCCAGCCGCTCCGCCGCCAGCTCCTCACCGCGTTCGGGTGGCGCCGCGAGCACCCTGCGCTCGCTCTCCGGCAGCCCCTCGTCGTTGCGGAGGATGGACAGCAGCGCCCCGTCGATCTCGTTGTCCCAGCGGGCGTCCTCCCACGGATGCCCATCCCGGTGAGCACGGTCGGTCAGCCAGGGTTCGCGGGCCTGAACACGGATGAACCCCTGCTCGACGTAACGGACGAAGTGTTTCGCTGGGATCTGAGTTGCGTGGCGGATCAGCACGCTGGACGGGGCCCACAGATTGAGGGGCTGGCTGAGCGCGAGCAGGCTGTGGAGGTTCTGGTACCCCGGCTCGCCGTACTCGCTGATGTGACAGAAGGTCGGGAAGACCGAGCCTGCCGCACCGGGCGTACCAGCCGCGGCGGTCATGCGGCCGGGGCGCGGTGTGGGGTCGCGTCCACCCACTCGGCCATGCGCGTGGCGTCACTTAATTCCCGCCGCCGGAGGTGCTCCACGTCCGTGTTTCGCATGTATCCCCCTCGTATCCACCGGTGTTGGGGCCCACCTCGTGTTGAGAATACGCTGGCGGAGGGGTTTGGGGAGTAGTTGGCACTCCGGCGGCAGATCGTGATCCCGCCCGGGTCGAACCCCGGCGGTTAGTCGGGCGATTGGTGCTGCGACTGCTGTCGGACCTGCCGTGCAAGAACTGTTGGAAGATCGCGGAGTGGGCCGAGGATACGACCGCATGGCATGCAGTATCTGCAGTGCCGCGCGGCCTGGGACGCCGAGGCGATCCGCGCCGATGTGCGCGAGTACGTCGTGAAGAACCCCCTGGTGCACCTTCTGCCAGGCGGCCCGCGTACCCTGCTGAGCTGGTTGCCCTCGCGATCACCTCGGGGATTCGCCCACTGCCGTTCGCCCACCTGAGCATCGGAGGTTGGAGTACGCAGACGGCCGACGCTGCCGGCAGGGCGGAGCGCCAGCTTCCCGACCTGGCCCACGTGTGGCCCGAAAAACCCTGACCAGCTCCGAGATCCACGCGTCACAGCGTGAGACAAGTCACCCTGCTTCGATTCCGCTCGAAAGATCACACCGGAACATGAAGAGACCCCCTCCATACCGCGTTTCCGCAGTTGAGAGGGGGTCTTCCCCAGTGTGGCGGCGCCAGGATTCGAACCTGGGAAGGCTAAGCCGGCAGATTTACAGTCTGCTCCCTTTGGCCGCTCGGGCACACCGCCGGGGGTTGCTGCCCATCGAACCGACTTTCGGCGGTGCTCCGTGGCAACGACGTAAACGATACCCGATACGGAGGGGTGCTTCGCCACCTGATTGATCTGCGCTCGGAGGACCGTGGGTGGCTAGGCTTGTCCGGATGCGGCCCGGGCTACGCCGGGCTCGGCGGTCGCCCCCAGGTACGCCGATTCGCACCCGATACGCACCCCGATACAAGGAGCCACAGGACATGGCCGACTCCAGTTTCGACATCGTCTCGAAGGTCGAGCGGCAGGAGGTCGACAACGCCCTCAACCAGGCCGCCAAGGAGATCTCACAGCGCTACGACTTCAAGGGCGTGGGCGCCTCGATCTCCTGGTCCGGCGAGAAGATCCTCATGGAGGCGAACTCCGAGGACCGGGTGAACGCTGTCCTCGACGTCTTCCAGTCCAAGCTGATCAAGCGCGGCATCTCGCTGAAGGCGCTGGACGCGGGCGAGCCGCAGCTCTCCGGCAAGGAGTACAAGATCTTCGCGTCCATCGAGGAAGGCATCTCCCAGGAGAACGCGAAGAAGGTCGCGAAGATCATCCGCGATGAGGGCCCCAAGGGCGTGAAGGCTCAGGTGCAGGGCGACGAGCTGCGGGTCACCTCCAAGAGCCGCGACGACCTGCAGGCCATCATCGCCCTGCTGAAGGGCAAGGACTTCGAGTTCGCCCTGCAGTTCGTGAACTACCGGTAGCCGGTGGTTCACGCCGGCGCGCGTACGAGGAAGGGTGGGCACCCGGCGATCCGCCGGCGGGTGCCCACCCTTCTTGCCTGCCGGCCGCAGCGGAGAAGATTCCCCCCTCGGTCGCGCTCAGGCGTGCTGGGCCGCGAACGAGGACCGGTTTCTCAGTCGCGTGAGTTGCCGAACAGGAGGCGGTAGGCGATCAGGAGGACGAGTGAGCCACCGATCGCAGCCGCCCAGGTGGCACCGTCGTAGAAGTGCTTGCTGACCGGGTGGTCCAGCCAGCGGGCCGAGATCCAGCCGCCGATGAACGCGCCCGCGACACCGATGAGAGTGGTTCCGATGAAGCCACCGGGGTCCCGGCCGGGCAGCAGCACCTTGGCGATGGCTCCGGCGAGCAGTCCCAGGATGATCCAGCTGATGATGCTCATGCGGTGAACCTGCCCTCTCGTGCTGTGCCCGCACTGTCCGGGCGCTGTGATTTCGGTCCGGACAGGCCGTGCCCGTGGCTCGGGCGCCCTGCTCGTCGCGCGTGCGCACCGTCGCTCGCGCGCTTGTTCGTGTCGTGTCGAGGAAGAGGACGTCGGGCCGACACCCGGCGGTTGCACCGGTCAGTAGGGTGCGGCGCATGAGTCTCTCGGGCGCCGGACTGCGGCGCACGCTGGGCGTCGGCGACGCCGTCGTCATCGGGCTCGGCTCGATGATCGGGGCCGGGATCTTCGCCGCGCTGGGGCCGGCGGCGCGCGCGGCCGGCTCCGGGCTGCTGCTCGGGCTCGCGCTGGCCGCCGTGGTCGCCTACTGCAACGCCACGTCGTCGGCCCGGCTGGCCGCTCTGTACCCGGCTTCGGGCGGCACCTATGTGTACGGGCGCGAGCGGCTCGGCGCGTTCTGGGGTTATCTGGCGGGCTGGTCGTTCGTGGTGGGCAAGACGGCCTCCTGCGCGGCCATGGCACTGACCGTGGGCGCCTACGTGTGGCCCGGTCAGGCGCACGCGGTGGCGGTCGCCTCGGTCGTGGCCCTGACCGCGGTGAACTACGGCGGTATTCAGAAGTCCGCCTGGGTGACCCGGGCGATCGTGGCGGTCGTCCTGGCTGTCCTCGCTTCCGTGGTCGTGGTCTGTCTGGGGTCCGGGGCCTCCGACGCCGGGCGGCTGGACGGCGGAGCCTCGGGAGGTGCGGACGGGGTGCTGCAGGCGGCCGGTCTGCTGTTCTTCGCGTTCGCCGGATACGCGCGCATCGCGACCCTGGGCGAGGAGGTGCGGGATCCGGCGCGCACCATCCCGCGCGCGATCCCGCTGGCGCTCGGGATCACGCTGGTGGTGTACGCGTGTGTGTCGGTGGCTGTCCTTTCCGTGCTGGGGGCCGGGGGTCTCGGTGGTGCGGAGGCGCCGCTGGCCGAGGCGGTGCGGGCGGCCGGGGCGCCCTGGCTCGTGCCGGTGGTGCGGGTGGGTGCGGCGGTGGCCGCGCTGGGCTCGCTGCTGGCTCTGATTCTTGGTGTGTCACGGACCACGCTGGCCATGGCGCGGGACCGGCATCTGCCGGGTGCGCTGGCCGTCGTCCATCCGCGGTTCCAGGTGCCGTACCGGGCGGAGCTCGCGGTCGGCGCGGTGGTCGCGGTTCTGTCGGCCACTGTGGACGTGCGGGGCGCGATCGGGTTCTCCTCCTTCGGTGTGCTGGCGTACTACGCGGTGGCCAACGCCTCGGCCTGGACGCTCGGGTCCGCTCCGGCGGTCCGGGTGGTGGCGGCGGTGGGGTTGTCGGGGTGTGTCGTGCTGGCGTTCGCGCTGCCGGAGGCTTCGGTGGCCGCCGGTGTGGGAGTACTGGTGCTGGGCGGGATCGCGTACGGGGTGCGGTGGCTGCTGGGGCGGCAGGGCGGCGGCGCTGGGCCCGCTGCCGGTCGCTAGACGGCCGGCCGGCGGGCGGACGGCAGTCGGTAGGCGGGCAGCATCGGCAGGCGGGCGGACGGTAGACGGTCAGTCGGTAGGCCGACGGGCGGTGGGCGGCCGGTCGGCGGGCCGACGGTCAGTAGGTAGCCAGTTGGTAGGCCGACGGCCGGTAGAGGGCCGGTCGGCAGGTGGGAAGGATGCGGCGGCCCCTCAGGGAATTCGTCCCTCAGACGGGCTGTGCAGCGGCTGCGGGTATGCGGAACTCCGCTCCGGCGTCCCGCCGTACGCCCAGTGTTGTCGGCAACTGCTCGATCTCGGTCATGGATTCATCATGCGGGACTGCGCCGACCGGCAGGCCGGCCTGTGGACAACCGTCGTGCTGTGGAAAACCAGGCTGTGGAAAACCTCTGGGTTGTGGACAAGCAGCGTCTGCCGCAGGGGCGCCGTAGGCAGGAAGGTGGGCCGTGACGGCGAGAGTCGGCGGTCAGCGGGTCGCGAACGGCTCGTCCGTGCGGACGATTTCGCGGCCCAGCGGGAGCAACGACACCGGCAGCAGCTTGAAGTTGGCGATGCCGAACGGGATACCGATGATCGTGAGGCACAGGGCGATGCCCGTGACGATGTGGGCGAGCGCCAGCCACCAGCCCGCCAGGACCAGCCACAGGACGTTGCCCACACAGGAGGGGGCGCCGGCGTCGCGGCGCTCGACCGTCGTGTACCCGAAGGGCCACAGGGCGTAGACGCCGATACGGAATGCGGCGATGCCGAAGGGGATGCCGATGACCGTGAGGCACAGCAGCAAGCCGGCGGCCAGGTATCCGAGGAACAGCCAGAAGCCGCTCAGGACGAGCCAGATGACGTTCAGGATGGTTTTCACTGGGGTCGACCTGCCATTTTCTCGAGGCGGGCGATACGCTCCGCCATCGGCGGGTGCGTCGAGAACATCTTGGAGATGCCCTGGCCCGGGCGGAACGGATTCGCGATCATCATGTGACTCGCCGTCTCGATCCGTGGCTCCGGGGGCAGGGGGAGTTGCTTGGTGCCGTGTTCGAGCTTGCGCAGGGCGCCGGCCAGGGCGAGCGGGTCGCCGGTGAGCTGGGCGCCGGAGGCATCGGCCTCGTACTCCCGGGAGCGGCTGATGGCCATGCGGATGAGGCCGGCGGCGAGCGGGCCGAGGATCATGACGAGCAGCATGCCGAGGAGGCCGGGGCCGTCGTCGTCGTCCGAGCGGCCGACCGGGATCAGCCAGGCGAAGTTGACCAGGAACATGATCACTGAGGCGAGAGCACCGGCGACCGACGAGATCAGGATGTCGCGGTTGTAGACGTGGCTGAGTTCGTGGCCGATGACGCCGCGCAGTTCGCGTTCGTCAAGGAGTCGCAGGATGCCTTCGGTGCAGCACACGGCGGCGTTGCGCGGGTTGCGGCCGGTCGCGAAGGCGTTGGGGGCCTCGGTCGGGGAGATGTAGAGGCGGGGCATGGGCTGACGGGCCTGGGTGGAGAGTTCGCGGACCATGCGGTACAGGGCCGGGGCTTCGAACTCGCTGACCGGTCGCGCGCGCATCGCGCGTAGAGCCAGCTTGTCGCTGTTCCAGTACGCGTACGCGTTGGTGCCCAGGGCGACCAGGACCGCGATGATGAGCCCCACGCGGCCGAAGAAGCTGCCGATGAGGATAATGAGTGCGGACAGTCCCCCGAGGAGTACTGCGGTCCTGAGCCCGTTGTGCCGGCGGTGCACGGTACGCCCTCCAAGTGGTGCGGCAGGGGGACCCTTTGCCTGCTGATCCTGTTCGTCGATCTCCGTCTGCCACCGGTGCCGTGGTGTCACGTCCAGTGGACTCTCCCGTACCGGTCAACGCGAGGCGGGGACCACTAGTTCCCTTGTGCGTACGGCGGCGCGCGTCGTCCGTCCGGGTGACGGCGGCGGCGTGAGGCACGCGCGCGTGGCGCTTCGGGTGCCCCCACGCGCGTGCCGACAGCACCGGGGGCGGGGAGCCGTGCCCGGGTCGGGTGGGCCGGGGGGTCAGAAGAGTCCGGTGTCGGCGAAGCGCAGGGCGAGCTGGGGCGCTCCGGAGAGGGCGACGCCGAGGAACGCGGTCAGGGTGATCGCGGCCGTGAGGGGGGCGGGGACGCGGTGCCGGACGGGTTCGCCCTCCGGGGCCCGGAACAGCAGGGCCGTCCACTGGAGGTAGTAGAAGAGGGCGATCACGACGTTGACGGCCATGACCACGGCGAGCCAGCCGAGGCCCGCGTCGACGGCGGCGGAGAAGACGGTGACCTTGGCGAAGAGGCCGATGATGCCCGGTGGCAGTCCGGCGAGGCAGAGCAGGAAGAAGGCCAGGAGGAGGGCCGCGAGGGGGTTGGAGGCGTAGAGGCCGCGGTAGTCGGCGATGCGGTTGAGGGTCCTCGTACGGCCCACCAGGGCGGCCACGGCGAAGGCGCCGAGGTTCACGCAGGCGTACATGAGGGCGTAGGCGACGGTGGAGCCGATCGACTTCTCGGCGTCCTCGGAGTACCCGGCGGCGGCGATGGGGACCAGCAGGTAGCCGGCCTGGCCGACGGAGGACCAGGCGAGGAGGCGTACCGCGCTGTACGCGCGCGTGGCCTGTTGGCGCAGGGCGCCGACGTTGCCGACGGTCATGGTCAGGGCGGCCAGCGCCGCGAGTGCCGGTCCCCAGACGTCGGCGTACGACGGGAGCGCGACGACGGTGACGAGGATCAGGCCGGAGAAGCCGACCGCCTTGCCGACGACCGACAGGTAGGCGGCGATCGGCAGGGGCGCCCCCGCGTAGGTGTCGGGCACCCAGAAGTGGAAGGGCACGGCGGCCGTCTTGAAGGCGAAGCCGATCAGGGTGAGGACGACGCCGGTCTGGGTGAGGGTGTGCAGCTGCCCGTCGACGTGCTGGATGCGGTCGGCGATGCGGGTGAGGTAGAGGGTGCCGGTGGCGGCGTACACGAAGCTGATGCCCATGAGACTGACCGCGGTGGCGGTGACCGAGGAGAGGAAGAACTTCAGGGCCGCCTCGGAGGACCTGCGGTCCCCCTGCCTCAGGCCGACGAGGGCGAAGGCGGGCAGGGAGGCGACTTCCAGGGCGACGACGAGCGTGGCGAGGTCGCGGGAGGCGGGCAGGAGGGCGGCGCCGGCCGCCGAGGAGAGCAGCAGGAACCAGTACTCCCCTTCGGGCAGCCGCTTGTCGTCGTCCTTGAGGGTGGTGACCGACAGCAGGGCGGCGAGGAGGGCGCCGCCGAGGACCAGGAGCTGGATGACGAGGGTGAAACGGTCCGCCGTGTAACTGCACACGTCGGCTTCGCCGTTCGCGCAGAAAGTGCTGCGGTCGCCGTCCAGGAGGGGCAGCAGCAGGAGCGCGGAGCCGGCGAGGCCCGCGACGGACACCCAGCCGAGGACGGCCTTGGCGGCCTTTCCGACGAACAGGTCGGCGACGAGGACGACGAGTCCGACGGCCGCCGTGACGGTGGGCGGCGCGATGGCGAGCCAGTCGACGGACTGGACGACGGAGCTCATCGGGTGCCTCCTGCGAGAAGTTGCTGCACGGCCGGGTCGGTCAGCCCGAGCAGTGCCCTGGGCCACAGGCCGGCGACGACGGTGAGCACGACGAGCGGGGTCCAGGCCGCGAGCTCGTAGGCGTGGACGTCGGCGATCGTCGGGCCTTCCTGGGGGGCGGCGCCCATGCACACGCGGCGCACCACCACGAGCATGTACGCGGCGGTGAGCAGGGTGCCGAACGCGCCGATCGCCATGAAGGTCAGGAAGGCGGGGCGGCTGAGGGCGGCCGCGGGGTTGAACGCGCCGAACAGCGCCAGCATCTCGCCCCAGAATCCGGCGAGGCCGGGCAGGCCGAGGGAGGCGACCGCGGCGAACGCGAGCAGGCCGCCGAGACGCGGGCTCCTGCCGTACAGGGCGGCGCCGGTCTTGTCGGCGAGGGTGTCGAGGTCGGTGGTGCCGGTGCGGTCCTTGAGGGCGCCGACCAGGAAGAAGAGGAGGCCGGTGATGAGTCCGTGGGCGATGTTGGCGAACAGGGCCCCGTTGACGCCGGTAGGGGTCATGGTGGCGATGCCGAGCAGGACGAAGCCCATGTGGCCTACCGAGGAGTAGGCGATGAGGCGTTTGAGGTCGCCCTTCGCCCCCTGTTTGGCCAGGGCCAGGCAGGCCAGCGATCCGTAGATGATGCCGACGACGGCGAAGGCGGCCAGGTAGGGCGCGAAGGTGCGGAAGCCGTCCGGCGCCACCGGGAGGAGGATCCGGACGAACCCGTACGTTCCCATTTTCAGCAGGACGCCGGCGAGCAGGACCGAGCCGACCGTCGGGGCGGCGGTGTGGGCGTCGGGCAGCCAGCTGTGCAGGGGCCACATCGGGGTCTTGACTGCGAGGCCGATCCCGATCGCCAGAACGGCCGTGACCTGCACGGATGTGGTCAGCGAGGAGCCGTTGTCAGTGGCGAGTGCCACCATGTCGAATGTGCCCGCCTTGATTCCGATCAGGAGCAGGCCGAGCAGCATGACGACGGAGCCGAGCAGGGTGAAGAGGATGAACTTCCAGGCGGCCTGAGTTCGTTGGGCACCGCCCCAGCGGGCGATGAGGAAGTACATCGGGATGAGGACCGTCTCGAAGGCGAGGAAGAAGAGGAGCAGGTCGAGGACGGCGAAGGTGGCGAGGGTGCCGGACTCGAGGACGAGCACGAGAGCGACGAACGCCTTGGGGGACGGGCCCGAGGGCGTCTTGAAGTAGGAGTAGAGCGCGCAGAGGAAGGTCAGCAGCGCGGTCAGGACCAGAAGGGGGAGGGAAATGCCGTCGGTGCCCAGGTGGATGCGCACGTCGAGTGCGGGGATCCAGCTGATGTCGGTCGTGGCCTGCATCTTCGACGGATGGTCGTGGTCGAAGCCGAGCGCGAGGACGATCGCCGCGATGAGGACCACGCCGGTGACGGTCACTCCGTGCCGCAGCACGGCCTGCTCGGGCGACTTCCCCTTCAGTCCGGGCGGGGCCGGCAGGAGAGCGGCGACCGCCCCCAGGAGCGGGCCGACCACGATGAACGCCAGAAGAAACTGCATCACGGACTCGTTGATATCGATCACGCCTGCTCACGCTCCGGTGGCGACGAGGACGGCGGCGACCGCGAGGACGACGGTGCCGGCGAGCAGCGCGCTCACATAGGTCTGCACATTGCCTGTCTGGGCCCGTCGTACGGCGGCGCCGAGCCAGCGGGGCAGGGCGCCCGCGCCGCGCACGTAGGTGTCGACGACCTCGCGGTCGAGGAACCGGACCAGTGTCGCCGCGGCCTGTACCGGGCGGACGAAGACGGTCGAGTACACGGCGTCCAGGTGGAAGCCGGCGGCCGCGTGCCGGTGCAGCGGGCCGAGCAGGAGGCGGCCGGGGTCGGCCGGGTCGGGGGCGTACGCCACGTCTCCGTAGGCCGGTTCGTGGCTGGCGATGGCCTCGGCCTCGACCAGTCCGGCGTCACCCTCCGGGTGGGCCGCGACGGCGCCCAGGGGGACGCGGGCCGCGGCGGCACGGGTGTGGCGCCAGGCTCCGTAGGCGACGATCCCGCCGATCAGGGCCACACCCGTACCAAGGACGGAGGTGGTGAGGGCGGGGGTCAGGTCGCGGCCGTCGAACCAGTCGGGGAGCGTGCGGTAGGCGAACCCGCCGAAGGCGAGGGACGGGACGGCGAGCACCCACAGCACCACGGTCATGGTGAGGGGCTGGCGGCCGTGGTCGGGGACTTCGGTGCCCTGACCGCGGAAGGTGAGCAGCCACAGGCGGGTCGCGTACGCGGCCGTGAGGAGCGCGGCGACGAGGCCGGCGACCAGCACGGTCCAGCCGGCCGCGCCGGGTGCGTGTTCGGTGTGTCCGGTGGCCACGTGCTCGGCGGCCCCGAGGACGGACTCCTTGGAGAAGAAGCCGCTGAACGGGGGGATCGCGGCGAGCGCGAGGAGCGCCACGGTCATCGTCCAGTAGGCGTCGGGGACGCGGTCGGAGAGGTGACGCATGCGGGACATCGCGGCGAGCGAGTTGGTGCCGGTGGCGTGGATGATCACGCCGGCGGCGAGGAACAGCAGGGCCTTGAAGGCGCCGTGGGACAGGAGGTGGAAGACGGCGGCGCCGCGGTCGCCGACGGCGAGGGCACCGGTCATGTAGCCGAGCTGGCCGATCGTCGAGTAGGCGAGGACCCGCTTGATGTCGTCCTGGGCGAGCGCGGCGAGTCCCGAGCCGACCATCGTGACGGCCGCCATGACCGCGAGGACGATCATCGCCGCTGAGGAGGACTGGAAGACGGGGAGGAGGCGGGCGACGAAGTAGACGCCGGCGGCGACCATGGTCGCCGCGTGGATCAGCGCGGAGACGGGGGTGGGGCCCGCCATCGCGTCGGGCAGCCAGGTGTGCAGCGGGAACTGCGCCGACTTGCCCGCCACGCCGGCCAGGAGCAGCAGGACGACGGGCGTCGGGTGGTCGAGGCCACCGCTCGCGACGGTGCTCAGCACCTTCGTGATGCGGAACGAGCCGGCGTCGGTGGCGAGGGCGAACAGGCCGATGAGGAAGGGGACGTCGCCGAGTTTGGTGACCAGGAACGCCTTGATGGAGGCGGCGCGGGCCTCCGGGGTCTCCCAGTAGTGGCCGACCAGGAAGTACGAGCAGATGCCCATGATCTCCCAGCCGACCAGCAGCACGATCAGGTCGCCGGAGTACACGACGAGCAGCATCGCGGAGGTGAAGAGGGAGACGAGAGCGGCGTACGAGGGGTAGCGCGGGTCGTCGCGCAGGTAGCCCGTCGAGTAGATCTGCACGCAGGTGGCGACGAACCCGACCACGACGGCGACGAGGGCGGCGAAGCCGTCGATGTGCAGGGCGAGTTCGATCGGGACCGAACCGGTGGGCGTGAGTTCGGTGGCGGAGTCGATGGCCTGGTCGCCGCCCTGGCGGACGGCGACCACCACGGCCAGCGCGAACGCTCCGAGGGCCGGCAGGACGGCGAGGGGGCGGACGAAGCCGGGGGCCGTGCGGCCCAGGAGCAGGCCGGCCACGGCGCCCAGGAAGGGCAGGAGGGGGACGAGGACGGCGAGGGTGGTCGTGGTCACGCGGTGGCCTCAGCCTTCTCGGCGGTCGTCCCGGTCTCGGCGTCGCCGTCGGCCGCGTCCGACTCGTGGCCCTCGGCGGTTTCGCGGAGCCGGTCGATGTCCGCGGTGCCACGGGTGCGGTGCACGGCGAGGACGATCGCCAGACCGATGCCGATCTCCGCGGCGGCGATGGCGATGGTGAACAGCGTCAGCGCCTGACCGGAGTGGAGGGTTTCGTCGGCGGCCTTGCTGAGCCAGACGTCGAAGGCGACCAGGTTCAGGTTGACGGCGTTGAGCATCAGCTCGACCGACATCAGGACCAGGATCGCGTTGCGGCGGGCGAGGACGCCGTACAGGCCGGTACAGAACAGAAGGGCGGCGAGCACGGCGGGATAGACGAGGTGCATCAGCGTGCCCCTTCGTTGTCGGCTTTGCCTGTCCCGTCGGGAGGGGAGGTCCGCTGGGTGGGACCGGTCGCTGCGGTGCTGGTCCCGGTGGAGCCGCTGGGGCCGGTGGAGCCGCTGGGGCCGGTCGCTGCGGTGTCGGTCGCTGCTGCGCCACGCCCGGTGGTGCCGGTGGTGCCGGTCCCGGCGTTCCCGGCCGTCCCGGCGGTGCCGGTCGATGCGGTGCCCCGCCCGGTGGGGCCGGTTCCTGGGGTGCCGGCCGCTCGGCCGGCGTGGCCGGTCGGGGCGGGGGGCGCCGCTCGCTCGGTGCTGCCGGTTCGGGCCGTGGCGGGGGTTCGCTCGGTGCTGCCGGTTCGGGCCGTGGCGGGGGTTCGCTCGGTCCTGCCGCTCCGCGTGGCGGCCGGGGGCTCTGGGGTGCGGCCGGCCGGGACGGACGTGGGGGGCGCGGTGTCCTTGTCGGCCTTTCGGGACAGGACGATCGCGCCGACCAGGGCGGCGAGGAGGAGGACGGAGAGAGCCTCGAAGGGGAGGACCCAGTTCTGGAAGAGGCTCGCACCGGTGACCTCGGTGGAGCCTGCGGCGGGGCCGTCCAGGTCGATCCAGGTCGTGCGGAAGGCGTCGGCCACGACCCAGACCAGGGCGGCCGCGGCGGCCAGGGCCACGGTGAGGGCGGCCCAGCGGTTGGCGGAGTCGGCGTCCGGGGAGCGGCCGATGGGGGCCTTGGTGAGCATCAGCCCGAACAGGAGGAGGACGACGACGGAACCGACGTAGATGAGGACCTGCACCCAGGCGATGAACTCCGCGGTGAGGAGGAGGTATTCGACGGCGAGACCACCGAGAGCGACCACCAGCCACAGGGCGGCGTGCACCAGTTGCCGGGTGGTGACGGTGACGAGCGCGGCGCCGAAGGTGACCAGACCGACGAGGAGGAAGGCGATCTCGACGCCGGTCGGGGAGAGGAAGCCGTGACCGGTGTCCGCGGCGAGGTGGCCGGCGGTCGCTGCGAGGGTCATGCCCCGTCCTCCTGTCGCGGCTGGTCGGTCTGCTGCTTCGCATCGCCTGCCGGCCGGGGGGACGGCTCGGCCCCGCGGGCCGGCTCGTCGGCGTGCGGGGTGGTGCCTGCGGAGGGTACGGGCGGTGCGGTCGGGACGGCCTGGGCCGCGGCGAGCTTTTCGGCGGCCTTGCGGGCGCTGGCGATCTCCTTCGGTTCCTCCGCGCCGGGGTCGAGGGCGGGCGGGGCCGGGACCGTCCACATCCACTCGCGAAGCTTGTCGCGCTCGTGGGTGAGTTCGCGGATGTCGGTCTCGGCGTACTCGAACTCCGGGGACCAGAACAGGGCGTCGAAAGGACAGACCTCGATGCAGATACCGCAGTACATGCACAGGGAGAAGTCGATGGCGAAGCGGTCGAGGACGTTGCGGCTGCGTTCGCGGCCACCGGGGGCGGCGGGCGGGACCGTCTCCTTGTGGGAGTCGATGTAGATGCACCAGTCCGGGCACTCGCGGGCGCACAGCATGCAGACCGTGCAGTTCTCCTCGAACAGGCCGATGACGCCGCGGGTGCGGGGCGGGAGGTCGGGCTGGACGTCCGGGTACTGCTCGGTGACGGTCTTCCTCGTCATCGTGCGGAGGGTGACGGCCAGGCCCTTGGCGAGGCCGGCGCCGGGGAGGGGTGCCATCAGGAGATCACCACCTTGACGATGCCGGTGAGGGCGATCTGGGCGAGGGACAGCGGGACGAGGAGGGTCCAGGAGAGTTTCTGCAGCTGGTCCTCGCGGAGCCGGGGGTAGGTGACGCGCAGCCAGATGACGACGAAGGCGAGGACGGCCGCCTTCAGCAGGGTCCAGACCCAGCCGAGGCCGTCGGCGCCCCAGGGGCCGTGCCAGCCGCCCAGGAAGAGGACGGTGGTCAGACCGCAGAGGACCACGATTCCGGCGTACTCGGCGAGGAGGAACAGGGCGAAGCGCAGACCGGTGTATTCGGTGTAGGCGCCGAAGATGATCTCCGAGTCGGCGACCGGCATGTCGAAGGGCGGACGCTGGAGTTCGGCGAGGCCGGCGACGAAGAAGACGAGGGCGCCGACGATCTGCCAGGGCAGCCACCACCACTCGAAGGCGTCGAGGATGCCGGGCAGCGACACCGTGCCGGCCGCCATGGCGACGGAGGCGGCGGCGAGGAGCATCGGGAGTTCGTAGGCGAGGAGCTGGGCGGCGGTGCGGAGGCCGCCGAGGAGGGAGAACTTGTTGGCGGAGGCCCAGCCGGCCATGAGCGAGCCGAGCACGCCCACGCCCATCACGGCCAGCACGAAGAAGATGCCGGCGTCGACGACCTGGCCGACGGCACCCTCCTCCGGGCCGATGGGGATGGCGAGGAGGACCAGGAGGTACGGGAGGAGGGCCACGGCGGGGGCGAGCTGGAAGACACGGCGGTCCGCGTCCGCGGGTACGACGTCTTCCTTCTGCGCGAACTTCACGCCGTCGGCGACGAGTTGGGCCCAGCCGTGGAAGCCGCCCGCGTACATCGGGCCGAGGCGGCCCTGCATGTGGGCCATCACCTTGTGCTCGGTCTGACCGACGATCAGCGGGAAGGTGAGGAAGACGACGAAGACGATCAGGAGACGCAGGGCGACGTCGAGAGCGTCGTTCACTGCGGGCCTCCTGCGGGGTCTTCGGGGGCTTCGGGGGTGGGGGTAGGCGTGGGGGCGGGGCCGGACTCCGGCTCCGGTTCGGCTTTGGGCCTCTGCTTGTCTTCCGCCCCGTGGTCCGGCTCCGACTCCGGCTTTGGCTTCGGTTCCGACCGAGGCTCCGACTCCGGCTTCGGCTCCGAATCTGGCTCACCCTCCGGCCCCCGCTCGACCTCCGGCCCCCGCTCGACCTCCGGCTCCCGCTCGACCTCCGGCTCCCGCTCGACCTCCGGCTTGGGCGCGACCTCCGGCTTCTGCTCGGCGTGGGCCGGGCGGGCGTGGTGCCAGGGGGCGTCCGCACTGCGCGGGGCCGTGGGCGAGCCCGTCTCCGAGGCCGTCCCTGAGGCCGGCGAAGTCGTCGCGTCGGTCGCAGGAGAAGGTGCCCCGTCCGTCGCAGGAGAAGGTGCCGACTGACTGACCGATCCCTGCGATGCCGAACGCGCGCGCCGCGGCGTGCTCGGCGCACCCGGCGTGCTCGGCGCATCGGGCGTGCTCGGCGCACCCGGCGTGCCCGACGCACCCCGCGAACTCGACACACCCGGCGAACTCGGCGCACCCGGCGTGACCGGCGCACCCGGCCCCCGCGAGGTCGCTGTGTCCGTCGCCGCCGCAGGTGGCGTCGTCTGGCTGGCCGAGCCCTCCGAGGCCGAACGGGCTCGGCGGGGTGGGCGTTCGCCGGCGGGGCGGGTGGTGGCGCGGGCGGGGCGGGTGGGGGCCGGGGGGAGCTGGCCCTTGAGGGGGCCCCACTCGTTGGGGTCGGGGACGCCCGGGGGAAGCATCTGGCGGCGCTTGGGCCCGCCGTGTTCGGACTCGCCGGGTTCCTTCGCGCCGGGCCATGCCTTGGCGACGCGAGCGGCCAGGACGAAGTCCTTGCGCAGGGGGTGGCCCTCGAAGCCCTCGGGGAGCAGGAGGTGGTCCAGCGCCGGGTGGCCCTCGAAGACGACGCCGAACATTTCGTGGGTCTCGCGTTCGTGCCAGGCGGCGCCCGCGTAGACGTCCACGGCGGAGGCGAGGACCGGCGTCTCGTGGGGGACCGTCGTGCGCAGCAGGAGCCGTCGTACGGGGGACAGCGCGACCACGTGGGCGGCGACGCGGAATCCGGTGCCGGGTTCGTCGACGGCGCTCAGCCAGTCGAAGTAGGTGCAGGACAGCTCGTCGCGGGCGGTGCGCAGCGCGGTGGTCCAGGCGGCGGGCGGTACGTCGACGGTGAGGACCTCGTACGACTCCTCGGCGGTGGCCTCGGTGCCGAACAGGTCAGCCGTGGGGGCCGGGAGCCAGCCGGTCGTGGTCATCGCGCATCCCCCTCCGGACCGGACTCGACCGAACCCGACCCAGCCGAACCGGACCCGGCCGAACCCGACCCAGCCGAACCCAACCCAGCCGAGCCGGACCCGACCGGACCGGACTCGACCGAACCCGACCCAGCCGAACCGGATCCGACCGGACCGGACCCCACCGGACCCGACCCGACCGAACCCGACCCGACCGAACCGGACCCGGCGGCCGGCGGCGTGACGAGGCCGCTCTGGAGGGCGGCGGCCGAGGGACGTGCCGTGCCGGACGCGTACCGCTCCCCCAGCGACTCGCGGGCGATCTTCTCCTGGAGTTTCAGGATGCCCTGGAGGAGCGCCTCGGGCCGGGGCGGGCAGCCGGGGACGTACACGTCCACGGGGATGATCTGGTCGACGCCCTTCGTGACGGAGTACGAGTCCCAGTACGGGCCGCCGCAGTTGGAGCAGGCGCCGAAGGAGATGACGTACTTCGGTTCGGGCATCTGCTCGTAGAGCCGCTTCACGGCGGGCGCCATCTTGTCGGTGACCGTGCCGGAGACGACCATCAGGTCGGCCTGGCGCGGGCCTGGCGCGAAGGGGATGACACCGAGGCGGATGAAGTCGTGGCGGGCCATCGACGCGGCGATGAACTCGATCGCGCAGCAGGCGAGGCCGAAGTTGAAGACCCACAGCGAGTAGCGGCGGCCCCAGTTGAGGACCACCTTCATAGGCTCGGGGGCGAGGCGGGAGAGCGCGCCCAGCCGCTTCGGCTCCGGCAGGTACACGGGCTCGGGGGAAGCCGCTTGCGGGTTCACGTCCATTCCAGGACGCCCTTCTTGTAGGCGTACAGCAGGCCGACGGCCAGGAAGCCGAGGAAGACGAACATCTCGACGAGGGTGGCGGCGCCGTAACCGGGCGCGGCGAAGACCGTGGCCCAGGGGAAGAGGAAGATCGAGTCGACGGCGAAGACGACGTAGAGGAAGGCGTAGACGTAGTAGCGGACCTGGGTGTGGGCCCAGCCCTCGCCGACGGGGTCGACCCCGCACTCGTACGTCAGGAGTTTCTCGGGGGTGGGTACGACGGGGCGCAGCAGGCGTCCCGCTCCGAAGGCGACGGCGACGAACAGCACGCCGACGACGGCGAGCAGTCCGACGACCGAGTAGGACTGGAAGTAGTCCGCCGCCACGACGACGGTCGGTTCCGGCACGTCCGTCCCTCGCTCCCTGACCTAGTGACCCGACTTGTATGACTTGTGCCCTGTGACGTTGCCCTGTGACGTGTGCCCTGTCACCGGGTCCCCCTGCGACCGGGTGACCTGCTTGTCGACGATCTGTACGCACGGGAGTCTAGGGCCTGCTAAAGAGACGGTAAGCAGGTCGTCACGCGCGGACATGCCCGGGGTGGGGTTTTCCCCAGGGCATCGCGGCGGTCCACCTCATGGCGCGGGGGCCCGTCAGGCGGCACGCTGACCCATATGACCGAACGCCTCCCGTCCGCCGACAGCAGCCCGTTCCCGCCCGCTGACAGCAGCCCGTTCCCGCCCGCCGACAGCAGCCCGTTCCCGCCCACGGACAGCGACCACCTCCCGCCCACGGACACCGACCGCCTTCCGCCCGCGGACAGCGACGGCTTCCCCGCGACGGCCGCCGACCGTCTGCTGCCCCTGGACGACGACGCTCGTCTGCCGCCCGGATACCGGGACGGCCCGCCACCCGTCCGTTTCGCCTACGACCGGCACACCTGGAAGGAGATCGCCCACCTCCTGGCGAACCTCCCGGCCTCGCTGCTCGGGTTCGTCTACGTCATGACGGTCCTGGTGACCGGTGCGTCGCTGACCGTCACGGTGATCGGGTTCCCGCTGCTCGCGGCCGGTCTGATGGGTGCGCGGCTGATGGGCAGGCTGGAGCGGAAACGCGCCCGGGCGCTGCTCGGGGTGCGGGTGGACGAGCCGAGTCCGCTGCCCCTGGGCGGCACCAGGGGACTTCTCCCGAGGCTGTGGATGGCGCTGAAGGACCCGGTGGGCTGGCGCACGGTGCTCTACGACTTCATTCGGCTGCCGTGGGGCATCCTCACCTTCACCATCACGCTGACCTCGCTGTTCGTGCTGTGGCCGGTGCTGCCGTTCATCGCGCGGGGGCTCACCAACGCGGACCGGGCGATGGTGCGCGGTCTCCTGTCGCCCTCCGACGAGCTGGAGCGGCGGATCGCCGAGCTGGAGTCGGACCGGGGTGTCGTGGTCGACACGGCCGCCGCCGACCTGCGGCGCATCGAGCGTGATCTGCACGACGGGGCGCAGGCCCGGCTGGTCAACCTGGCGATGGGGCTCGGTCTGGCGAAGGAGAAGCTGCTGGAGGGCCAGGCCGACGACACGGTGGCGCTGATGGTCGAGGAGGCGCACGGCGAGGTGAAGCTCGCGCTTCAGGAGCTGCGGGATCTCGCCCGGGGCATCCATCCCGCCGTACTCACGGACCGCGGCCTCGACGCCGCGCTGTCCTCGGTCGCCTCGCGCTGCACGGTGCCGGTGAAGGTGACGGCGGACCTGGACGCGAGGCCGGCCGCGGCCATCGAGGGCATCGCGTACTTCACCGTCTCGGAGCTGCTGCAGAACATCAGCAAGCACAGCGGGGCGAGGTCGGCGTCGGTCGACGTGTGGCGGACGGAGGACCGGCTGCTCCTCCAGGTGTGGGACGACGGCCGGGGCGGTGCGCGGCTGGACGGCGGTACCGGCATGCGGGGTCTGGCGGACCGGCTGGGCGCGGTCGACGGGCTGTTCGTCGTGGACTCGCCGCCGGGCGGCCCGACGACGGTGACGGCGGAGCTGCCCTGGCGTGACCGGAGCGCCGAGGTCGCGCGCGGGCGGTAGGGGCGCCCAGGGTGGGGAAAACCCCCCGCCCGAGAGGCCGACGGACTCCATGGTCCGCGGACCTGCCCTCCAGCAGGCTGGAGATACGACAGCGACAGGACGGCCGCCGGACGAGCGGACTCCCGGGACGAGCAGAACGGACGACGTCGATGGCCACCGAGTACGGACACGGCTACGGACAGGGCTTGGGCCCGGACTACGGCCAGGACCACCAGCCGGAATTCGGGGCCGGCCTCGGTCAGGGCTACGGGCCCGGCGGACGGGGCCGCCCGGGCAGGGGGCTCCGCGGCAGACTGCCGGCCGGGCTGCGGGCGCCGGTCGAGGCGCGCGGTATGCGGGAGTTCGCCTATGTGCTGCTGGGCCTGCCGGTCGGCATCCTGATGTTCACGTACGCCGTCACCATGGTCTCGGTCGGTGCGGGTCTGCTGGTGACGTTCCTCGGGATACCGGTGCTCGCGGCGGGGCTGGCCGGCTGCCGGGGCTTCGGCGCGCTGGAGCGGGCCAGGGCGCGCGGGCTGCTGGGGCTGGAGGTGGCCGACCCGGAGCCGCTGCGGACGAAGCGGAACGGCGCCCTGGGCTGGATGGGGGCCGTCCTCAAGAGCGGCGCCTCGTGGCGGACCGTGCTGTACGCGGTGCTCCAGTTCCCGTGGGCGGTGTTCTCCTTCGCGGTCGCGGTGATCTTCTGGGTGTACGGCTGGGCGCTGCTGACGTATCCGCTGTGGTTCTGGCTGTTCCCGATGTACGGCGGGCAGGGCGGCCTCCAGCTGTACGGCGACGAGCAGCACCGCGTCTTCCTCGACAACCCGTTCGAGATCACGGTGACCGCCCTGGTGGGACTGCTGTTCACGCTGGCCTCGCCGTGGATCGTGCGGGCGCTGACGACGGTGGACCGGCTGATGGTGCACGGGCTGCTGGGGCCGACGCGGCTGTCGGCGCGGGTGGTGGAACTGGAGTCGGACCGGGGCGTGGTGGTCGACACGGCGGCGGCCGACCTGCGGCGCATCGAGCGTGACCTGCACGACGGGGCGCAGGCCCGGCTGGTGGCGCTGGCCATGGATCTGGGGCTGGCGAAGGAGAAGCTGACGGAGGACCCGCAGGCGGCGGCGCGGATGGTGGGCGCGGCGCACGGTGAGGTGAAGACGGCGTTGAAGGAGCTGCGGGACCTGGCCCGGGGCATCCATCCCGCCGTACTGACGGACCGCGGCCTCGACGCCGCCCTGTCCTCGGTCGCCTCGCGCTGCACGGTGCCGGTGCGGGTGGAGGTGGACCTCACGGAGCGGCCGGCGGCGGCGATCGAGGGCATCGCGTACTTCACGGTGTCGGAGCTGCTGCAGAACATCAGCAAGCACAGCGGGGCGGGGTCGGCGTCGGTCGACGTGTGGCGGGTCGAGGACCGGCTGATGCTGCAGGTCGAGGACGACGGCCGGGGCGGTGCGGACGCCTCCGCCGGGTCCGGGCTGGCGGGCCTGGCCGGACGCCTGGACGCGGTCGACGGCATCCTGGTGGTGGACTCGCCCGCCGGGGGGCCGACCAGGGTCACGGCGGAGCTGCCCTGGCGGCGGTGAGCGACATCGGCTGGCGGCACGGGCGGGCGGGACCGGCTGGCGGCACCGGTGGGCGGGACCGGCGGACGCCGGCTCGGAGACGGAGGCGGCGGGGTCGATCCGTCTGACCGGCCCCGCCGCCACGCTGCCCGGAACGCGGATCCGAACCCGGACCCCACCCCGGACCCGCCTCCCGCCTCCCGCCACCGGGCCCACCCCCCCTCCTCCTCCCACCCCGCCCCACCCTCCGCCTCCCACCCCGCCCCACCCCTCGGCTCCCGGTGATCGACAACAAGCCGTCCGGCGGCCGAAACCGACTGCTCCGGCCCCGATTCCCGCCGCCCGGGCGCGGCCGGTTCCGAATGCTGGAATGCTGGACCAGTCGTGCGGGCGGTCCGGGAGCTACGTGTTCCGGGACCCCCGGAGTCTGGCTGTGGGGGTCCGAAGGTCGTGGAGGACAGGGTGCGGGTGGTCATCGCCGAGGATTCGGTGCTGCTGAGGGAGGGCCTGACCCGGTTGCTGACGGACCGCGGGCACGACGTCGTCGCCGGGGTGGGCGACGGGGACGCGCTGGTCAAGACGATCACGGAGCTGGACGCGCAGGGAGAGTTGCCGGACGTCGTGGTCGCCGACGTACGGATGCCGCCGACGCACACCGACGAAGGGGTGCGGGCGGCGGTGCAGTTGCGCAAGGCGCATCCGGGACTCGGGGTGCTGGTGCTGTCGCAGTACGTGGAGGAGCGGTACGCCACCGAGCTGCTGGCCGGTTCCAGCCGAGGCGTCGGCTATCTGCTCAAGGACCGGGTGGCCGAGGTACGCGAGTTCGTCGACGCGGTGGTGCGGGTGGCGCAGGGCGGTACGGCCCTGGACCCGGAGGTGGTCGCGCAGTTGCTCGGCCGCAGCCGCAAGCAGGACGTGCTCGCGGGGCTCACCCCGAGGGAGCGGGAAGTACTGGGGCTGATGGCGGAGGGGCGGACGAACTCGGCGGTCGCGCGGCAGCTGGTGGTGAGCGACGGCGCGGTCGAGAAGCACGTCAGCAACATCTTCCTGAAGCTCGGACTGTCCCCGAGCGACGGGGATCACCGGCGTGTGCTGGCGGTGCTCACCTATCTGAACACCTGACGGAGCCCCCGCCCACACTGAAGGCGGCGCCGCCGCCTGCCGAGGCCGCCTCGGCCCCGCTCCCGAACCGGCCCGGTTCCCGCTCCCGAACCGGCCCGGCTCCCGCTCCCGAACCGGCCCGGTTCCGGCTCCCGAACCACCCCGCCTCGGGCCCGCTCCCGAACGCCACGGTTCCCGCTCAGGAACCGCCCTGTTCCCGCTCCCGGTCCGCTCTGGACCCACCCTCGGTTCCTCCTGGTTCCATCCTCGGTTCCCTCCTCGGTTCCGCCTCGCTTCCTCCTCGGTTCCGCCTCGATCCGCCCGCCCCGAGAACCGCGCGACACTCCCGGGGCGTCCTTGCGCAAGCACCGGTGGGCAGGCAAATCCCGACAAGTCAGGGTGGTCGGCCGTCTCACACGCAGGTCCATCAT
Organism: Streptomyces sp. NPDC043878; assembly: GCF_056435735.1. Lineage (NCBI taxonomy): Bacteria > Bacillati > Actinomycetota > Actinomycetes > Kitasatosporales > Streptomycetaceae > Streptomyces > Streptomyces sp. NPDC043878. The sequence continues at coordinate 185,622 of NZ_JBWKDW010000003.1, read as the reverse complement.
GCGAATGACCCCGGGAAGGGGACCCTTACGGACGTAGGGTTGATCCTGGGAGCGCCTGCGGGTAGGCCGCTCCCAGACAGCCGCCTCGAGGGAGGTCCAGTTCAGTGACCAGCCAGGTCAGTAGCCCAGCGGAGCAGGCAGACGGAACCGTAGTAGGAGAGCAGCGCACGGAGGCCGGCGTGAAGGACGTCCGCCGTCTCGACCGGGTGATCATTCGTTTCGCGGGGGACTCGGGTGACGGCATGCAGCTCACCGGTGACCGCTTCACCTCGGAGACGGCGTCCTTCGGCAACGACCTGTCCACCCTGCCGAACTTCCCGGCGGAGATCCGGGCCCCTGCGGGCACTCTGCCGGGCGTGTCCTCCTTCCAGCTCCACTTCGCCGACCACGACATCCTCACGCCGGGTGATGCGCCCAATGTGCTGGTCGCCATGAACCCGGCGGCCCTGAAGGCGAACATCGCCGACGTGCCGCGCGGCGCGGAGATCATCGTCAACACGGACGAGTTCACCAGACGGGCGATGCAGAAGGTGGGGTACGCGGCCTCGCCGCTGGAGGACGGGTCCCTCGACGGTTACCACCTCCACCCGGTCCCCCTGACCGCCCTGACCGTCGAGGCACTCAAGGAATTCGACCTCACCCGCAAAGAGGCCGAGCGCAGCAAGAACATGTTCGCGCTCGGCCTCTTGTCGTGGATGTACCACCGGCCGACCGAGGGCACCGAGAGGTTCCTGCGGCGCAAGTTCGCCAAGAAGCCCGACATCGCCGCCGCCAACCTCGCCGCGTTCCGCGCGGGCTGGAACTTCGGGGAGACGACGGAGGACTTCGCGGTCTCCTACGAGATCGCCCCGGCGACGAAGGCCTTCCCGGTCGGCACCTACCGCAACATCTCCGGGAACCTGGCCCTGTCCTACGGGCTGGTCGCCGCGTCCCGGCAGGCGGACCTGCCGCTGTTCCTCGGCTCGTACCCGATCACGCCGGCCTCGGACATCCTGCACGAGTTGAGCCGGCACAAGAACTTCGGTGTGCGGACCTTCCAGGCAGAGGACGAGATCGCGGGGATCGGCGCGGCGCTGGGCGCGGCCTTCGGCGGCTCGCTGGCCGTGACCACCACCAGCGGTCCGGGGGTGGCCCTGAAGTCGGAGACCATCGGGCTCGCGGTCTCCCTCGAACTGCCGCTGCTGGTGATCGACATCCAGCGGGGCGGGCCGTCCACGGGCCTGCCGACCAAGACCGAGCAGGCGGACCTGCTCCAGGCGATGTTCGGCCGCAACGGCGAGGCGCCGGTGCCGATCGTGGCGCCGTGCACGCCCGCCGACTGCTTCGACGCGGCCATGGAGGCGGCACGGATCGCGCTGACGTACCGCACGCCGGTGATGCTGCTGTCCGACGGTTACCTGGCCAACGGCTCGGAGCCCTGGCGCATCCCGGAGGTCGACGAACTCCCGGACCTGCGCGTGCAGTTCACCCGGGGACCCAACCACACCCTGGAGGACGGCAGCGAGGTCTTCTGGCCGTACAAGCGTGATCCGCTGACGCTGGCCCGGCCGTGGGCGATCCCGGGCACGCCGGGCCTGGAGCACCGGATCGGCGGGATCGAGAAGGAGGACGGCACGGGCAACATCTCCTACGCGCCCGCCAACCACGACTTCATGGTCCGCGTCCGTCAGGCGAAGATCGACGGCATCGAGGTGCCGGACGTGGCGGTCGACGACCCGCAGGAGGCCCGCACCCTGGTCCTGGGCTGGGGCTCGACGTACGGCCCGATCACGGCGGCGGTACGGCGGCTGCGGACGGCCGGCGAGTCGATCGCGCAGGCCCATCTGCGCCACCTCAACCCGTTCCCGAAGAACCTCGGCAGCGTCCTGAAGCGCTACGACAAGGTGGTGATCCCGGAGATGAACCTCGGTCAGCTCGCCACCCTGGTCCGGGCGAAGTACCTGGTCGACGCGCACTCCCACAACCAGGTCAACGGGATGCCGTTCAAGGCCGAACAGCTCGCCACGGCTCTCAAGGAGGCCATCGATGGCTGAGACGTCCACACCGGCCCCGGGCGGGATCGAGGCGCTCGGCCTGGTGCCCAAGGCCGAGGCCGTGCAGTCCATGAAGGACTTCAAGTCCGACCAGGAAGTGCGCTGGTGCCCCGGCTGCGGTGACTACGCGATCCTCGCGGCGGTCCAGGGGTTCATGCCGGAGCTGGGGCTGGCGAAGGAGAACATCGTCTTCGTCTCCGGCATCGGCTGCTCCTCCCGTTTCCCGTACTACATGAACACGTACGGCATGCACTCCATCCACGGCCGCGCGCCCGCGATCGCGACCGGGCTCGCCGCCAGCCGGCGGGACCTGAGCGTGTGGGTGGTCACGGGTGACGGCGACGCGCTGTCGATCGGCGGCAACCACCTGATCCACGCCCTGCGGCGCAACGTGAACCTCAAGATCCTGCTGTTCAACAACCGGATCTACGGCCTCACGAAGGGCCAGTACTCCCCCACCTCCGAGGTCGGCAAGATCACCAAGTCGACGCCGATGGGTTCGCTCGACGCGCCCTTCAACCCGGTGTCGCTGGCGATCGGCGCGGAGGCGTCCTTCGTCGCCCGCACGGTGGACTCCGACCGCAAGCACCTGACGGAGGTTTTGCGGCAGGCGGCCGCCCACCCCGGCACCGCGCTGATCGAGATCTACCAGAACTGCAACATCTTCAACGACGGCGCGTTCGACGCGCTGAAGGACCGGCAGCAGGCCGAGGAGGCGGTGATCCGCCTGGAGCACGGGCAGCCGATCCGCTTCGGGGCGAACGCGTCGCGCGGTGTCGTGCGGGACGCGGTGACCGGTGACCTGCGGGTGGTCACGGTGACGCCGCAGAACGAGGCGCAGATCCTGGTGCACGACGCGCACGCGGCCTCTGCGACCACGGCGTTCGCGCTGTCGCGGCTGGCCGACCCGGACACCCTGCACCACACGCCGATCGGTGTGCTGCGGTCCGTGCGACGGCCCGTCTACGACACGCAGATGGCCGAGCAGCTGGACGCGGCCGTCGAGCAGCACGGCAAGGGCGATCTGGCCGCACTGCTGGCGGGCGGGGACACCTGGACGGTCGTCGGCTGAGGTCCGATGCGGTTCACGAGGCCCGGGAGGCACGCTCCCGGGCCTCGTCGTATGCCCGGCGGGACCTCTCGACGTCGGCCATCCGCTCGTGCGTCCACGTGGCCAGGCCCCGCACCTGCCGGGCCGCTTCGCGCCCCAGGTCCGTGAGCGAGTAGTCGACCCGAGGCGGGATCACCGGCTTGGCGTCGCGGTGCACGAGCCCGTCGCGTTCGAGGGTCTGGAGGGTCTGGGTCAGCATCTTCTCGCTGACCCGGCCGATCGCCCGGCGCAGCTCGCTGAAGCGGTAGGGACGCTCCAGCAGCTCGATCAGCACCAGGACGCCCCAGCGTGACGTGACGTGCTCCAGGACCAGACGGTGGGGGCACATCGCCTCGGCGGTGACGTGGGGGCGGGTGGGCTTCGGGGGCTGCGGGTCGCTGCTTACTGTCACGCAAGTACCTTACTTCAAAGTGGGTACTTTCCGAGAGTTAGCGCATGCCCTAGGGTTAGCGACATCGCACCTCACAAGGAGTTCTGATCATGAGCATTGTCGTCACCGGAGCCACCGGCCACCTCGGACGCCTCGTCGTGGAACAGCTGCTGGAGAAGGTCCCGGCGGAGCAGATCACGGCCGTCGTGCGCGACGAGTCGAAGGCGGCCGGCCTCGCCGCCCGGGGCGTGCGGCTCGCGGTCGCCGACTACAACGCTCCCGAGACCTTCCAGGGCCTCTTCTCGGCCGGCGACAGGGTCCTGCTGATCTCGGGCAACGAGTTCGACAAGGGCCGGGTCGGCCAGCACAAGGTCGTCCTCGACGCCGCCCGGGCCGCCGGGGTCGCGCTCCTCGCCTACACCAGCGCACCCGGCACCCTGACCGCCGCGCTGGCCGACGACCACCGGGGCACCGAGGAGGCGATCGTGGCCTCCGGCCTGCCGTACACCCTGCTGCGCAACGGCTGGTACAACGAGAACTACACCGAGAACCTCGCCCCCGTCCTCCAGTACGGCGCCGTCGTCCAGGCCGCCGGCGACGGCCGGATCGCCTCCGCCTCCCGTGCCGACTACGCGGCCGCGGCCGCCGCGGTACTGGCCGGCGAGGGCCACGAGAACAAGACGTACGAGCTGGGCGGCGACACCGCCTGGAGCTTCGCCGAGTACGCGGCCGAGCTGAGCCGGCAGACCGGCAAGGAGATCGTCTACAACGCGGTCCCCGTCGACGCCTACGTCGGCATCCTGACCGGCGCCGGACTGCCCGAGCCGTTCGCCGTGACCCTGGCGGGTGTCGACGCGTCCATCGAGAAGGGCGAGCTGGCCGGCGTCACCGGGGACCTGTCCCGGCTGGCCGGGCGCCCGACCACGCCGATCGCCGAATCCGTCGCGGCCGCGCTCAAGGGCTGAACTCCCCCGCGCCGGGTCTCCGCGCCGGACTCCCCCGCGCCGTACTCCCGGCCGCGCCCGGAGCGCCCCACCCCGCCTGTCATGACCGTATGCCGATACGGGCATGACAGGCGGGGCTTCTCGGCGTTACCTTCTTGCTGGCTGCACGGGAGCAGCCTGGTGAGTGAGGAGGGCCCCGTGACCGGCAAGGCGACGGGTGAGCGGCGCACAGGTCTGCTGAACGGTTTCGCCGCGTACGGCATGTGGGGGCTGGTCCCCCTCTTCTGGCCGCTGCTGAAACCCTCCGGGGCGATGGAGATCCTCGCCCACCGGATGGTGTGGTCCCTCGCGTTCGTCGCGGTGGCCCTGGTCCTGGTACGGCGCTGGGCCTGGGCCGGCGAACTGCTGCGGCAGCCGCGCAGGCTCGCGCTGGTCACCGTGGCCGCGGCCGTCATCACCGTGAACTGGGGCGTCTACATCTGGGCTGTGAACTCGGGTCACGTGGTCGAGGCCTCGCTCGGCTACTTCATCAATCCCCTGGTCACCATCGCGATGGGCGTGCTGCTGCTGAAGGAACGGCTCCGGCCCGTGCAGTGGGTGGCGGTCGGGATCGGCTTCACCGCGGTCCTCGTGCTGACCATCGGCTACGGGCAGCCGCCGTGGATCTCGCTCACCCTCGCGTTCTCCTTCGCCACCTACGGCCTGGTGAAGAAGAAGGTCGACCTCGGGGGCGTCGAGTCGCTGGCCGCCGAGACCGCGATCCAGTTCCTGCCCGCGCTCGGCTATCTGCTGTGGCTGTCCGCGCACGGGGACGCCACGTTCACCGGTGCCGGGCCGGGACACGCGGCGCTGCTCGCCGCGACCGGCGTCGTCACCGCACTCCCCCTCGTCTGCTTCGGCGCGGCCGCGATCCGCGTGCCCCTGTCCACGCTGGGACTGTTGCAGTACCTGGCCCCGGTCTTCCAGTTCCTCCTCGGCGTCCTCTACTTCCACGAGGAGATGCCGGCCGAGCGGTGGGCCGGCTTCGCGCTGGTCTGGCTGGCCCTGGCGCTCCTGACCGCCGACGCGTGGCGCTCCGCGCACAGAGCACGCGCGGCCTTCGGCACGGCCTTGCCGGCACCGGTACCGCTGACCGCCGACGCGGCCGCGAGTACGGGCACCACCGGTACGGGCGCCGGTACGGGCGTGGACGCCGGTGCGGGTACAGCCGGCGTGGACGCCTGACACTGGGGCGAGGGCGCCGGCTCGTCCGGCGTCCGGCGGCCATGGGCTCGGCCCCCGGCTCCGGCCGGCCGCCGGGTACGGGCGCCGGTGCCGGCGTGGACGCCTGACACTGGGGCGAGGGCGCCGGCTCGTCCGGCGTCCGGCGGCCATGGGCTCGGCCCCGGCTCCGGCCGGCCGCCGATCCGTCAGGTAAGGACAGGCGCGTACGGCGACTTCCGGCCCTTACGGGGTGGAAGCGGGCCGCGAAGTCCGGTGGCGTCGGCGATTTTGTCGCCTTGACGCTCGCGGAAGCGCTATGAGTGGTCGGCATGACACAGACACCCGCCCCCGAGCCCGCCGCGGTACCCGCGCCCCTGCACTGGAAGCTGGTCGTGGACGCCGCCGACCCGCACGCCCAGGCCGATTTCTGGGCCGCCGCACTCCACTACGAGGCCGAGGACAACAGCGCGCTCGTCGAGCGGCTGCTGGCGCTCGGCGCGCTGCCCGGCGCGGCCACCGTCGAGTTCCACGGCCGGGTGGCCTTCCGGGACCTGATCGCCGTACGGCACCCCGAGGACCCGTACGACAGGGACAGCGGGACAGGACTGGGGCGGCGGCTGCTGTTCCAGCGGGTGCCGGAGCCGAAGACGGTGAAGAACCGGCTGCATCTCGACCTGCACCCCGGTGCCGGGCTGCGCGCGGCGGAGGTCGGGCGACTGGAGCGGCTGGGGGCGAGCGTCCTGCGGCGGGTGACGGAGCCGGCCGGGGAGTGGGTCGTGATGACGGACCCGGAGGACAACGAGTTCTGCGTGCACTAAGGGCGGCCAACCCCGGGTTTCGCTATGCGAACTCCCTGTCCTGATAGCGCTCTTGACGTTCGATCAGTCCCAGCTTCACCATCCTGGCACCCCATTCACTGTGGAATCCCCCATGATTCCCAAGGAATTCGGAGCCCCCACATGAAGCTCTCCGTTCCCGGGCGTACGGCGGCTGCCGGCGCCGTCGCGGCCGTCACCCTGCTGGCCGGCGGGTCCATGGCCACCGCGGCGCCCGCGCCCGAGTCCGCCGTGGCCGCCGCGCCCGACATCCCGGTCGCGAACGTCAAGGCGCATCTGGCGCAGTTGCAGTCCATAGCCACCGCCAACGGCGGCAACCGGGCGCACGGCCGGACCGGCTACAAGGCCTCGCTCGACTACGTGAAGGCCAAGCTGGACGCGGCCGGATTCACCACCACCGTCCAGCAGTTCACGTCCTCCAGCCGCACCGGCTACAACCTCATAGCCGACTGGCCCGGCGGTGACACCAACCAGGTGGTCATGACGGGCTCCCACCTCGACAGTGTCACCGCCGGTCCCGGCATCAACGACAACGGGAGCGGTTCCGCGGCGATCCTGGAGACCGCCCTCGCCGTGTCCCGCACCGCCTACCACCCCACCAAGCACCTGAGATTCGCCTGGTGGGGAGCGGAGGAGCTGGGCATGGTCGGCTCCCGCTCCTACGTCAACGGGCTGTCCACCGCGAACCGGGCGAAGATCAGTGACTACCTGAACTTCGACATGATCGGCTCACCGAATCCCGGTTACTTCGTCTACGACGACGACCCGGCGATCGAGAAGACGTTCAAGGACTACTTCACCGGCCTCGGCATCGCCACCGAGCCGGAGACCGAGGGCGACGGCCGCTCGGACCACGCCCCCTTCAAGAACGCAGGCATCGCCGTCGGCGGGCTGTTCAGCGGTGCCGACTACATCAAGACGGCGGCGCAGGCCGCCAAGTGGGGCGGTACGGCGGGCAAGGCGTTCGACGCCTGCTACCACCGGTCCTGCGACACCGCGTCCAACATCAACGACACCGCGCTCGACCGGCACGGCGACGCCATCGCCAACGCCGTGTGGCAGCTGTCGTCCTAGGCACCGGTCCGAAGCTCCGGCCGGGCTCCCAGCGGAGCGCCGGCCGGAGCGCCGGTCAGAGCTCCGGCCGGAAGGCCGAGTTCCGGTCAGAACCGCTTCTCGCCTTCGGCTCGGCTCAACTCCCGTCCGTGTTCTCCGCCTTGCGGGCGCGGTCGGCCAGGCGGGTCATCCGGGTGCGGGCCGAGTCCAGTTGCGCGAGGTCGTCGGCGGCCGGACCGTCCTGCGCCGCGAGTTCGCCCCACAGGGCGATCAGGTCGACGCCCAGGTTGAGGCCCTGCACCGGATTGCGTACGGCGCGCCAGGCGGTGGCCGCGCTCTGCACGTTGCCGTACGCCCCCTCCGCGTCCCCGGTGCTCCGGCGCTGCCGGGCGAGGTCGAGTGAGAGGTGGAGGGAGCGGACCGGGTCGTCCGCCAGGTAGGCGATGTAGGCGTCGAGTTCGCGCAGCCGGAGCACTTCGGGATGGGCCGGTCCCAGCGTCCCCGACGCCTCCGCCACGGTCTGCTGGGCGAGCGCCGAGGCCGTGTCGATCCGGCCCGACCTGACGGCCTCGTTGATCCGCGCGACCGGCTCCGCGAGCAGCGGGGGCGCGGTGCCGTCGGCGGCGGGCAGCGGCTCGTCCCCGAGTACGGCTTCGGCCACGGCGTCGAAGCCCCTGGCGGGCGTCGGCTTGGGGTCGGGTTCGCGTGCGGAGCCCCGGGCGGGGCCGGACGCGGTGCCCGGGTAGGACGAGCGGGCAGGGACCTGGGGCGCGGCGGGGACCTTGGGCGCGGCGGTGATCGGTGCCGGCGCCGGCTGGGCGGCCGGGGTGTGGTCCGGGCCCGGGATCGGCTGCGGTGCGGGCGGCCACTCCGGGTGGGTGGCGCGGGTGGTCGAGGCGGGGGCCGGGGCCGTGGTGGCGGGGCGCGGGTACGAGGACGGGCCCGGTGCGTGGTTCGGCTCCGGATACGGGACCGGTCCCTCGGCGGGATTCGGCTCGGCGTGGAGGGCCCGCCCGGGGTACGCGGTCCGCTGCGGATACGGGTTCGGCGCCCGGTAGGCGCCCTGGTCGGGGGCGGGACCGTCCGCCGGTTCGGGTGACGTCGGTGGCTCGGGCCAGTGGTCGGTGCGGGCTGCCCGCGACGCGTCCATCACCGGTGGCGGGCCGAACTGCCCGGTCGGCGCGGTGACCGTACCGGGCACGGGCCGCCCGCCCGGCTCCGGCGGCGCCGCGGGCGCGGGTCCGGACACCGGCTCCGGTACCAGCGGCGCCGCGGGCACCTGCTGCGAGGTGCGCGGTGGGGCCTCCGGTGTGTCCGCCGGGGTCAGCGCGACCGGCTCGGCGGTGAACTGGCTGGAGCCGTCCGGATCCACTCGAAGGGAGACGACGTAACCGATGCGTTCGTCGTGAACGGTGGCGAGGACGGGGTGTCCGGCGGCGAACGCGATGCGGTGCAGCTGGGCGAGGACGGCGTGCTGGAGTTCCTCGCCGGGTGCCGCGACGACCGGTACGCCACCGACCGACGCGCCGTCGGCGCCCGGCCCGGCGGCGGTGACCCGCACGTCGATGGGCGCCGCCTCCCCGGCGGCCGGGCTGGCGGCGCCCTGCTGGTCCCGCTTCTTGTCGCGGCTGAGTCGAGACATCGGTTCCCTCACTCGGATGCGTCGGGGAGTCGCCGTAGAGCGCGCTCGGATTCCATGGTGCTCCCTCCCGCCACCGGGTTGTGTTCCCCCGGCGTCGAGATCGGTGCGTACGCGTCCTGTGAGTCTCTCCGCTCACTCACGGTTCCCAGGTCACTGTGGCGTCACAGGCTCGTTCCAGGAACCTCCGCGCGGGCGGCTACGCGGTGATGTCCTTCGCCGTGAACCGGGCCCAGGCCGCCGACCCGAACACCGCCGCGTACAGGGCCTGGACGCCGAGGTTCTTCACCAGGTCGTCCCAGTAGACGGGGTCACGCATCAGGTCCGCGAAGGACAGCCAGTAGTGGGAGAAGAAGTACGGCTGGAGGGCGTGCAGCTGCGGGAACTGGTCGAGGATCTGCACGGTGATCAGCAGGCCCACCGTGGTCGCCATGGCCGCGACGCCGCTGTTGGTCAGCGTGGAGACGAACAGGCCGAGGGCCGCCACCCCGATCAGTGACGCGGCGACGACGAGGGCGATCAGCAGGGCCCGGCCGAGGCCGTCGGCGAAGCCGATCCGGGTGCCGGAGATGGTGGTCAGGTCGCCGAGCGGGAACAGCAGCGCGCCGACGGTCAGCGCGGAGAGCGCCACCACCAGCGTGGCGACCAGGCAGAAGGTCAGCACGGTCGCGTACTTGGTGAGCAGGAGGCGGGTGCGGCCCGCGGGGGCGACCAGGAGGTAGCGCAGGGTGCCCGCGTTGGCCTCGCCGGCGATGGCGTCACCCGCGACGACGCCGATCGCCATCGGCAGGAAGAACGGGAGCGTCGCGGCCAGCGCGGTGAAGACGAGGAACAGGCCGTTGTTGGTGATCTGCGAGATGAACGCCGGTCCCTCGCCGCCTCCGCCGGCCGACGAGCCGTCGCTCGTCTCGATCTTCACGGCGATCCCGACCAGGACGGGCACGGCGGCCAGCACCGCCAGCAGGGCGAGGGTGCGCCAGCGGCGGAAGGTCGTCAGCAGTTCGCTGCGCAGCAGTCCGAGCGTCCACAACGGGCCGGGCCTGCGGCCCGCCGCCTCGGCCGCGACGGGCGGGTCCTGCCCCTCGCGCGTCTCGCGCGTCACGTCAGCCCGCGACATCGAAGCCCTCCCCGGTCAGGGCGACGAACGCGTCCTCCAGCGAGGCGCGTTCGACGCCGAAGCCGCGGACGCGGACGCCGGCGGCCACCAGCGCGGAGTTCAGGTCGGCCGGATCACGGTCCGGCGGGTCGGCGGTCACCCGGCCGTCGCCGACGACGACGTCGGCGGCGCCCTGTTCCTTCAGCACCCGGGCCGCGTCCCCGGTGTCGGGCGTGGTGACGACGAGCCGGCCGCGGGTGCCCGCCGCCAGGTCCGCGACCGGACCCTGGGTGACCAGCCGTCCCCGGGTCATGACCGCGGCGTGGGTGCAGACCTGCTCGATCTCGTCGAGCAGGTGGGAGGAGAGGAAGACGGTCGTGCCGTCCGAGGCGAGTTCGCGGACCAGGGAGCGGATCTCCCGCATGCCCTGCGGGTCGAGGCCGTTGGTCGGCTCGTCGAGCACGAGGAGCCTGCGCGGCTGGAGCAGTGCCGCGGCGAGCCCCAGGCGCTGCTTCATGCCCAGGGAGTACGCCTTCGCCTTCTTGCCCGCGGCCGCCGCGAGGCCCACGCGGTCCAGCGCCGAGGCGACGCGGGCGCGCCGGGTGCGGGGGTCGGCGGTCGGGTCGGCGGAGTCGTAGCGCGTCAGGTTGTCGCGGCCGGAGAGGAAGCCGTAGAGCGCGGGGCCCTCGATGAGCGCGCCGACGTGGGGCAGGACGGCGCGGGTGGAGCGGGGCATGGGGCGGCCCAGGACGCGGGCCGTGCCCGAGGTGGGCTCGATCAGGCCCATGAGCATGCGGATGGTGGTGGTCTTGCCGGAGCCGTTGGGGCCGAGGAAGCCGAAGACGCTGCCCGCCGGGACGGTCAGGTCGAGACCGTCGACGGCGAGCTGCCCGCCGCGGTAGCGCTTGGTGAGCGCGCGGGTGGCGATCACGCTGTCGCCCGCGCCCTCGGTGTCCGGCTCCGTGACGGACGGTGCGTCCATCGGCTCCCTCGTTCCGTCGTACGCCCCCGGTGGGTGCGTACGGTGTCTACTTCCCGGCGTCGGCCGCCTTCACCAGTGCGTCCCTGGTGACCGCGCCGACGTAGAGCTTGCCGTCGTCCGTGGCCAGGGCGTTGACCAGGCGGGTGGAGAAGACGGTGCCCGAGCCGAACTTGCCGGTCACGTGGTCGCCGAGCGAGCCGAGGAAGCCGCCGAGGTCGCCGCCGGCGGAGGAGCCCGTCGGCAGTTTCCCGCCGCCCGTGTCGAACGTGGCGACCGAGTTCCAGCCCTCGCCGATGACCTTCAGGCCGTCCAGGCCCTTGCCCTCGGACAGGCCCCCCGCGGACTTCCCGCCGCCGGGGACGTGCGCGGGTCCGCCGGGGGCGGCCTTGTCGCCCTCGGTGACCTTGGCGCCCTTGGGCGGGGTGAAGTCGAAGGTGGACGCGGCCGGCCTGGCGAAGCTGACCTGCGTGAAGCCCGCGTCTACCACGGCCGCGCCACCGGCGGCCGGGGTCAGCGTGAACTTCAGCGGCAGGCCGGTCTTCGCGTCCACGGCCACGCTGATCGCGCCGACGGTCGAGCCGGACTGCCTCGGCTTGATCACCAGACGGTAGGCGTCCCGGCCGGCGACCTGCGCGGTGCCGTCGACGGCGACCGAGGTGGTGTCGTCGACCGACTTGAGGGCCTCGTCGGTGAGGTCCTTGGGCGTGGCGGGGACCTTCTGCTTCTGCCGCGCGCCGGCGCTGTCGGGCGCGGTGGCGTGGTAGACCTCGTCGGACTTGCTGTCGTAGCCCCAGACGTCCTTGCCGTCGTGGATCAGGCTGTACTCGGCGGCGTTCTCCAGGACCGACAGCTTCTGCCGGTCGGGGCCGTCGGCCGCGACGCGCAGGGTGTGCGTGCCGGCGGCGAGTTCCGTCAGTTTCGCCGACGGGTCGGCGGCCGAACCGCCGTCGCCCTGCCGCGTGGCGCCGGAGAGCAGCCCGCTCTCCAGGCCGCCGAGGTCGGGCAGTCCCAGATCGGTGGTGATCTTCACCGTGCCGGACAGCTGCTGCACGTCCGACGCGGCGATCTTCTCGATGAGTTGCTGTGCGCTGATCTTCGGCAGGCTGGGGTCGCCGGAATCGGCGAGAGCGGGCACGAGCCCGATGGTCGCCGCCGCCACCCCCACCACGGTGACCGGGACGATGTACCGGGCGGCCTTGCGGCGACCCGCGCGCAGGTCGTCGGCCTCTCCGGCGTTCGCGCTGTCCTCGGATTCGTACGGTGCCATGTGTGCCTTACCTCCGTCGTCGGCGGCGGCTGCCTGTTGCTCGTCTCGTCCTCGCACTCGTCCCACCCTGAGCCGCCATTCTCACCCGAATCGGTGAGGAGTGGTGATGTCCGTGGTGTCCATCTGACCAAATCGGCCGCGCTGATGCGTCAGCCCCCGGACTCAACTCCGCGTACGCCTGGGGTATGACGCGAGAGGGCGGTGCCTCCCCCGACCCGTAGGGGTTGGGAGGAGACACCGCCCTGAGGCGACTGCCGCGGGAGGCGGGGCGGGGCGGCTAGCCCGCCCGGTGGACCACCGCGTCGCACAGCTCCAGCAGCGCCGCCTTCGCGTCGCACTCCCGCAGCGGGGCCAGCGCCGCGCGGGCCTCCTGGGCGTAGCGCACGGTGTCCTTGCGGGCCTGCTCCAGCGCGGGATGGGCGCGGAGCCCGGCCAGTGCCTCGGCGTGCCGCTCGTCGTCGGTCAGGTCGGAGTCGAGGAGCTCGCACAGGGCGAGGTCCTCGGCGAGGCCCAGCCGGGCCGCCCGCTCGCGCAGCCGCAGCACCGGCATGGTCGGGATGCCCTCGCGCAGGTCCGTGCCCGGGGTCTTGCCCGACTCGTGGGAGTCGGAGGCGATGTCCAGCACGTCGTCCGCCAGCTGGAAGGCGACCCCGAGCCGCTCGCCGTACTGGGTGAGCACGTCGACGACCGTCTCGTCGGCGCCCGACATCATGGCGCCGAAACGGCAGGACACGGCCACCAGTGAGCCCGTCTTGCCGCCGAGGACGTCGAGGTAGTGCTCGACCGGGTCGCGCCCGTCGGTCGGACCGGCCGTCTCCAGGATCTGGCCGGTCACCAGGCGCTCGAACGCCTCCGCCTGGACCCGGACCGCCTCGGGCCCGAGGTCGGCCAGGATGTGCGAGGCCCGGGCGAACAGGAAGTCACCGGTGAGGACGGCGACCGAGTTGCCCCAGCGGGCGTTCGCGCTGGGCACCCCGCGCCGCACGTCGGCCTCGTCCATGACGTCGTCGTGGTACAGCGTCGCCAGGTGGGTCAGCTCCACCACGACCGCGGACGGCACGATCCCCGGCGCGTACCGGTCACCGAACTGCGCGGCGAGCATCACGAGCAGTGGCCGGAAACGTTTGCCGCCCGCGCGCACCAGGTGCTGGGCGGCCTCCGTGATGAAGGGGACCTCGCTCTTGGTGGCTTCGAGCAGCCCCTCCTCGACGGCCGCCATCCCGGCCTGGACATCGGCTTCCAGAGCCTGGTCCCGCACGCTCAGCCCGAACGGCCCGACGACGGTCACGAGGGGTCTCCTGTCTGCTGGTGTCCACTGGCGATCACACGGTTTGTCGATAGGTCGCTGCGCTCACTCAAGTCAGCGTATCCGGTCACGTTTCGATCACCGATAGCGCCCACGGTTCCAGGCCAGGCGGTATGGGATCACGACCGGAATGTTTTTGATCACTCGATAAGGACTGATATCTGTCGGGTTAGCTGAAATTAGTCGCATCTGTCACCAATCGCGACGGCCGCCGGGCCCATCGGCCCGCGCGGCCGGAAACACTCTGCGGCCCCTCGCCTGCAGTATCCCCACGCCCCTGAGCACGGGACGGCCCACCAGGCCCCGCGTGTCCCCCTCCCGGGGCCCCGCGCCATCGCCGCCGACTCCCCCGCGTCGCCCGTCACCTTCACCTCCCCTACGGTCGCCCACCCCGGCACACCGGAATCGCGTACGGGGGCGATGGGCCAGGGGCGCCGCGCCGGGGGTCCCGTTCCACCTCGGGGGCCCTTTCACCTGGAGGCCCCCTTCCAGTGCCGGGCCGCCCGATGGTTCCGGCACCGGAAGGTGACCCCCAGCGCCGGGCCGCCCGACAGCCCTGCGCGCCGGCCCCGCAGCCGGATCCGCGCACCGGCCCGCACGCCGACCGCACCGACCCACCCACCCACCCACCCACGCGCACCCGCCCGACAGGACAGCCCCAGCCATCCCTCCCCCGCACTCACGGAAGTGGATTTCCCCGGCGGCCGGTTGACCACGAGTTAGCCCTATTGCCCGAATTGCGCGACTTGTTCGCGCCCGTGAGTTGGGTCACGCACACCCGGACCCCCTCCCGCGCCACCGTCGCCCGTACCGCCTTGAAGTGAAAGCGAGTTGAGAGTTGGCATCCGCAAAGGATCAAGTACCCCATACGCCCCAGACCAAGGTCAAACGCTCGAATGGCGATTCCGGCACTTGTTCCGGACATGTGCTCTCGCATACGTTCCCGGCCTGTCGGGTGGACGCCTAATCCTGCCGCCGCCCGAACCGAGACCCATCGACGAAGACACCGCACGGCAGGAGCGGGGGACCCAGGTAAGTCGCCGCACCGGAAGTTCCAGGACAAACCGGTACGGCTGGGGGTGAAGTCACGTCCGTCAGGGCGTGGCCGGGCAGCTCCCGCCCGAACCCGACAGCTCACCTCGCAGGCGCCGGAGAGGACACAGTCATGCCCGCTGCCGCTCAGCACCGACGTACCAGAACCGCCCGTCTCGCCCGCAGGCTCGCCGTCATCGGCACCGGAGCCGCCGTACTGGCCCTCCCGGTCATCGGCGCGAGCACCGCCTCCGCCGCCACCCCGACGGTGACCACCGCCTCCACGCTGGGGTACGCCAACAACCTGGACGGCTGGATCCGTGCCTCGCTGACCGTCATGGCCCAGCACGGCATTCCGGGGTCGTACAACGGCATCTACCGCAACGTCATCCGCGAGTCCTCCGGCAACCCCTACGCCATCAACCTGTGGGACTCCAACGCGGCCGCGGGCATCCCGTCCAAGGGCCTGCTCCAGGTCATCGACCCGACGTTCCGGGCCTACCACGTCGCCGGTACCTCGTGGAACTCCTACGACCCGGTCGCGAACATCACCGCCGCCTGCAACTACGCGGCCGCGCGGTACGGCTCGATCGACAACGTCTTCGGGGCGTACTGAGCACTGCCCGTGAGGGCCGGCGCCCCGGCGCCGGGGCGCCGGTGCCGCCGGCCTCCGGTCCGATCGGCGGATCAGACCGGCCGCCAGGCCCTCCGGGGCCCGGGGAAGAGACGTTCGAGGACGACGGCCACGCCGTCGTCCTCGTTCGACGTGGTGACCTCGTCGGCCACCGACCGCAGTTCGGGGTGGGCGTTGGCCATCGCCACCCCGCGGGCCGCCCAGTCGAACATGGGGATGTCGTTGGGCATGTCACCGAAGGCGATGGTCCGGTCCGGGCCGAGGCCCAGGTGTTCCGCCGCCAGGGCGAGACCGGTGGCCTTGGTGACGCCGCATGGCTGGAGTTCGACGGTGCCGGGTCCGGACATGGTGACCGTGGCCAGGGAACCGGCCACCGACCGCGCCGTCGCCGCCAACTCGTCGTCGCTCAGGTAGGGGTGGCGCAGCAGCACCTTGCTGATGGGCTCGCACCACAGGTCGTCGCGCCGCTCGACCCGGAGCGCCGGGAGGGTCGGGTGCGGCATCAGGTAGCCGGGCTCGATGAGCGTGAGGCCGTCGACGCCGTCCTGGTCGACCGCCGCGTACACCTGCCCGACCTCGGCCTCGATCTTGCCGAGGGCGGTCTCGGCCAGCTCCCGGTCCAGGGTGACGGACCACAGCAGACGGTCCGCTCCGGCGTCGTACACCTGCGCGCCCTGTCCGCACACCGCGAGCCCCGTACTGCCGAGGTCGTCGAGCAGGGGCCGCACCCTGGGCGCCGGGCGGCCGGTCACCACCAGATGCCGGGCACCGGCCGACGCCAGGCGGGCGAGCGCGGCGAGCGACCGTTCGGAGAGGGTGTCGTCGCCGCGGAGCAGGGTTCCGTCCAGGTCGGTGGCGATCAGTGAATACGCGGTGGGAGCGGCCATGATCAGAGAATACGGATGGAACGCCCCGGCGACTCGACTCGAACCGGACGGCTCCTGGTTTCACATGCGTTGACCCGAGTTCCGGTTGCCGGGTGTCCGTTACTGCTCGCCGGATGCCGGGAGTTGAGCGGTTCGGCGGTTACGGCCCCGGGCGGTCCCCGGCGTCGGACGCCCACCGGGAACGGTCGGAACCGGCCTACGCGGACTCCCGGACCACCAGTTCCGTCGGCAGGATCACGCCCGCCGTGTCCTCGCCGGCGATCTGGGCGAGGAGCATCCGGACCATCTCCGCGCTGATCCGGTCGAAGGGCTGGCGCATGGTGGTGAGGGCGGGGGCGATGGCGGTGGCCGCCGGGGAGTCGTCGAAGCCTCCGACAGCGATGTCATCGGGGACCGAACGGCCCTCCTGCTGAAGCGTGTTGACGACTCCCTGGGCCATGAGGTCGGAGGCGACGAACACCGCGTCCAGGTCGGGGGCCCGCTTCAGCAGCAGCCGGGCCGCCTGCTCGCCGCCGGTGCGCCGGTAGTCGCCCTCGACGACCAGCGTCTCGTCGTAGGGCAGGCCCGCCTCGGCGAGCACCTCGCGGTAGCCGGCCAGCCGGTCGGTGCCGCCCGGGGTGTCGAGCGGGCCGGTGATCATGGCGATCCGGCGGCGGCCGGTGGCGAGGAGGTGGCGGACCATCTCGCGGGCGCCGTCGCGGTCGTCGGCGGCCACGTAGCTGACCTTGGAGCCGAGGCCGAGCGGTTTGCCACAGGCCACCAACGGGATGCCGGCGGCGCGCAGTTCGGCGGCGACCGGGTCACCGCTGTGGCTGGACACCAGCAGGACGCCGTCGACGTGGCCGGAGGTGATGTAGCGGGTCAGCCGGCGGCGGTCGTCGCGGGAGGAGGCCAGCATCAGCAGCAGCGGGACGTCGTGCCGGGCGAGGTGTTCGGTGCAGCCGCGCAGCAGCACGTTGAAGTTGGGGTCCTCGAAGAACTTCTCCTGCGGCTCGGTGAGGAGGAAGGCCACCGAGTCGGAGCGTCCGGTGCTCAGGCTGCGGGCGTGCCGGTTGACGACGTACCCCGTCTTCCTGATGGCGGCCTCCACGGCCCGGCCCGCGGCGGGCGAGACGTAGTGGCCGCCGTTCAGGAAGCGGGAGACGGTGCCCCGCGACACGCCCGCCTCCCGCGCCACGTCGTGGATGGTGGGCGGCCTGCGGCGTCCGTTCGCGCTGGTGGTCATGTTCCTCGTTCGTGACGGTACGCAAGGGTCATACGGCCCTCAGGACTTGATCGAGCCGCTCAGCAGGTCCAGCGACCAGAACCGCTGGATCACCAGGAACAGCGCGATCAGCGGGAGGATCGCGAGCAGACAGCCGGTGATGACCAGGGTGTAGAGGGCGGGCTGCGAGGCGCCCTGGGCCAGCAGGGTGTAGAGGCCGAGGGTGAGCGGGAACTTGGTGTCGTCGGCGAGCATCACGTACGGCAGCAGGAAGTTGTTCCAGATGCCGACGAACTGGAACAGGAACACCGTGATGAGGCCCGGCATCATCATCGGCACCGCGATCCGCGAGAAGATCCGCCACTCGGAGGCGCCGTCCATGCGGGCGGCCTCCATGAGTTCGGCGGGCACCGAGGCGGCCGCGTAGATGCGGACCAGGTAGACGCCGTACGGGGAGAGGATCGACGGCAGCAGCATCGACCAGTACGAGTCGGCCATGCCCGTCTTCGACAGCAGCAGGTACTGCGGGACCGCCAGCACGACGCTCGGCACCAGGACCCCGGCCAGGATCAACTTGAAGACGAACTCCCGCCCGCGGAAGGAGTACCGGCCGAGCGCGTAGCCGCCGGCGGCGGAGACCGCGGTGGACAGCAGGGCGCCGAAGCCCGCGTAGAAGGCGGAGTTGGCCATCCACTGCCAGTAGATGCCGTCCCGGTAGTCGGTCAGGTCCTTCAGGTTGTCGAGGAGGCCGCTGCCGGGGGAGAAGGTGAAGGTGGAGAACAGCTCCGACCGGTCCTTGGTCGCCGCGAGGACCACCCAGACCACGGGGACCAGGCAGTACAGGGCGCCGAGGATCAGCACGAGGGTGGGGATCCAGGCGGTGCGCCGGGCACCGCGGGTCCTGCCGGTGGCGTCGGCGGTGAGAGTGAGGGGGGTCATGCCCGGTCCTCCCGGGTGTAGCGGTCGGAGACGCGCAGCAGGGTGAAGGAGACGACGAACGTGGCCAGGGCCAGGACGACCGCGGTGGCGGAGGCGCCGTAGATGTCGGACTGCAGGAAGGCGCTGTCGTAGATGGCCATCAGCGGGCTCCACGTGTGGGACAGGCCGTTGGTCAGCGGTCTCAGGGCCATGGGCTCGGTGAAGACCTGGAGGGTGGCGATCACGGAGAAGAAGAGGGTGAGCACCAGCGAGGGCATCACGATCGGGATCTTGATCTTCAGGGCGATGTGCAGGTCCGACGCGCCGTCGATCCGCGCCGCCTCGTAGATCTCCTGCGGGATCGCCTTGAGCGCGGTGTAGATGACGATCATGTTGAAGCCGGTGCCGCCCCAGACCGCGATGTTCGCGAAGGAGAGGTAGAGGTTTCCGCCGTCGAACAGGTCCGGCTGCGGCAGGCCGAACTTGTTCAGCAGGTAGTAGAAGGGGCTGACGGCCGGCAGGTACAGGAAGCCCCACATCAGGGCCGCGATGATGCCCGGCACCCCGTACGGCAGGAAGATCGCCAGCCGTGCGAACTTGGCGCTGCGCGCCTTCGGGGTGTCCAGCATCAGCGCGAAGACCAGGGCCAGGCCGAGCATGGTCGGTACGACGATGAGGCCGTAGCCGAACGCGCGGAGCACGCTGTGGCCGAACTCGGTGTCCTTGAGGACGTCGGCGTAGTTGCCGAAGCCGTTCCAGACCTGTTCGCGGGCGCCCTTGCCGAGTCCGATGCCCTTGACCTTGACCCTGTGCAGGCTCAGCCAGATCGCGTACCCGATGGGGACGACGGTGAAGGCGGCGAACAGGACCAGGGTCGGCACCAGGAACCAGTACGGTGCGCTGCGGCCACGGCGGCGGGGGCGGCTGGGGCGGACGGACTGGGCGGTGCCGGTGCCGTCCGCCAAGGGCCCGACCGTGATGCGGTCGGAGCCCTTGAGCGGGGCGCTGGTCATGCCTCGGTCACCTCGAAGCCCTGCTTCTTCATGTCGGCGAAGGTCTTCGACTGCACGCCGCTGAGGGCGGAGGTGAACTGGGCCTCCTTCTTGGCCTTGGTGGCCTTGCCGAAGCCGTCGATGAAGGTGTTGTAGGCGACCTGGACGTTCGGGCCCCAGGCGGAGGGCGCCGTGGTGGCGGCGATCGCGGCGGCGGTGGTGTAGAAGTCCGCCTGGTTCGAGAAGAACTCGGGCGTCTTGAGGACGTCGCCGGACTGGCCCTTGGTGGCGGCCGGGTAGACCGAGGGGTACTTGACCAGGGCGGCCAGCGCCTCCGGGTCGGTGTTGATCCAGCGGGCGAACTTCGCCGCGGCCTCGGCGTGCTTGGAGTCGGTGGAGACGCCGGTGGAGGAGCCGCCCCAGCTGCCGGTGACGTTCTCGCCCGACTTCCACTGCGGCAGCGGGGCCATGCGCCACTTGCCCTTGGTGTCGGGGGCGGAGCCCACCAGCACACCGGGCGCCCACACGGCGGAGACCCAGGCGAGGTGGGTGCCCTTGTTCAGGGCGTTGTTCCAGGCGGGGGTGTACATGGGCTGGTTGTCGATGACGCCCTCCTGCACCAGGCCGCCCCAGAACTCGGCGACCTTCTTCGTGCCGGCGTCGTCGATGGCGACCGTCCACTTGCCGCTGCCGTCGACCGTCCACCACTTGCCGCCGGCCTGCTGGGAGAGGCCCGCGAACAGGCCCGGGTCGTTGGCGGAGAAGGTGGTCAGGTAGGCGTCCGGGACGGCCTTCCTGGCGGCGCGCGCCACCTCGGCGAACTCGGTCCAGGTCTTCGGCACGGACAGACCGTGCTTCTTGAACAGGTCCTCGCGGTAGTAGAACATCAGCGGCGCCGAGTCCTGCGGCAGTGCGTAGAGGGCGTCGGTGCCGAGGGTGACCATCTTCCACAGGCCGTCCGAGAAGTCGGACTTGGCGTCGCCGACGTACTTGGATATGTCGGCGAGGACGTCGTTGGAGACCAGGGTCGGCAGGGACTGGTACTCGACCTGGATCAGGTCGGGCGCGTGGCCGGCCTTCTTCGCGGTGATCAGCTTGGAGACGATCTCACCGCCGCTGGCCTGCTTGGACACCGTGACGGTGATGTCCGGGTTCTTCTTGTTCCAGATCGCGGCGACCTTGTCCATGTTCGGCGCCCACGACCAGTAGGTCAGCTTCACCGGCCCGCTGCTCTCGCCGGAGTCGTCGTCGGAACCGCCGCAGGCGGCGAGGGTGCCGGTCAGGCCGAGGGCGGTGGCCCCGGCGAGCATGGTGCGCCTGCTGATCCGGCGGCTGTGGATCGACATCTTCATCTCCCCTGACTGAGAAGAGCCGGCCTCGGTGTGTCCCGCGTACGCGGCAGCCGCCGTGGGGGATGAGGCTGCGGGCACGTGACCGAGAGGCTGTGCGCGAGGGCCGCGCGGCTCTGTGATCGTGCACAGTAGAGAATTGTTTCCACCCCTTGTCAATGGTGAAAGCGTCGGGTTACCTACTTGTTGCTCACGGATGCCAGCCGTGCCAAGCTCTGTGCACGATCACAGAAATACGGGAACTTCAGGCATCATCCTGCCGATCCACCTGGGAGCCACCACATGCCCTCCGACGCCCCGCACGACCGTCTGCCACTCGCCTTCGGGGGCGACTACAACCCCGAGCAGTGGCCGCAGGAGGTGTGGGAGGAGGACGTACGGCTGATGCGGGAGGCCGGCGTCACGCTGGTCTCGCTCGGCATCTTCGCCTGGTCCCGGATCGAGCCCCGGCCGGGCACGTACGACTGGGAGTGGCTCGACCACGTCATCGGCCTGCTGCACGAGGCCGGCATCTCCGTGGACCTGGCCACACCCACCGTGGTGCCGCCCGCCTGGTTCTACCGGGCCCACCCCGAGGCACTGCCCCTCACCCGGGAGGGCGTCCGCCTCGCCTTCGGCTCACGCGGCGCCATCTGCCACTCCAACCCCGACTACCGGGCCGCCGCCGCGACGATCACCACCCGGATCGCCGAGCGCTACGGCAGCCACCCGGCCGTCGTGCTGTGGCACGTCCACAACGAGTACGGCGCTCCCGTGCTGGCCTGCTACTGCGACAACTGCGCCGCCGCCTTCCGGACCTGGCTGCGTGAGCGTTACGGCAGCACGGAGAACCTCAACGAGGCGTGGGGCACCGCCTTCTGGGGCCAGCTCTACGGCGACTGGGAGGAGATCACCCCGCCCCGCGCCACACCCACCGTCGTCAACCCCGCCCAGGAACTGGACTACCGGCGCTTCGCCGACGCGGCCGCCCGCGCCAACTTCACCGCCGAGCGGGACATCCTGCACCGCCTGTCCCCCGGTGTTCCGGTGACCACGAACTTCATGGTCGCGCCCAGCCAGTGCCAGGGCATCGACTACTGGGCCTGGGGCCGCGAGGTCGACCTCGTCACCAACGACCACTATCTGATCACCGACGGCCGCCGCACCCACGTCAACCTGGCCCTCGCCGCCGACCTCACCCGCTCGGTCGCGGGCGGCGCGCCCTGGCTGCTGCTGGAACACTCCACCTCCGGCGTCAACTGGCAGCCGCACAACCCCGCCAAGACACCGGGCCAGATGGCCCGCAACTCCCTCGGCCACCTGGCCCGCGGCTCCGAGGGCGCCCTGTTCTTCCAGTGGCGCCAGTCCCGTCGCGGCGCCGAGAAGTTCCACTCGGCGATGCTGCCGCACAGCGGAACCGGCACCCGGGTCTGGCGGGAGGTGACGGACCTCGGCCGCCGGGTGGCCGGCCTCGCCGACCTGCGCGGCACCCGCACCCGCGCCGACGTGGCCATGGTCTGGTCCTGGGAGTCCTGGTGGGCGCAGGACCTGGAGTGGCGCCCCAGCCAGGACCTGGACGCCCGCGAACGCCTCGACGCGTTCTACGAGGCGCTCTACGACCGCCACCTCACCGTCGACTTCGTGGCACCGGCCGCCCTGTCCCGCGTCGACCCCGAGCGCCACCCCCTGCTCGTCGTCCCGCAGTTGTACTCGGCGCCGGCGGGGGTCGCCGCCGACCTGGAACGGTACGTCGCCCGCGGCGGCACGCTCCTCGTCTCCTTCTTCTCCGGCATCGTCGACGAGCACGACGCCGTGCACACCGGCCCCTATCCCGGGCCCCTGCGGGACGTACTCGGCCTGACCGTCGAGGAGTTCGACCCGCTGCTGCCCGGCGAGACGGTCACCGTCCGCACCACCGCCGGCGAGACGTACGCGGCCGACCTGTGGTCCGAGTACGTCGTGCCCGGCGACGACTGCCAGGTCGTGGCCGCCTTCGCCGACGGCCGTACGGCCGGACACCCCGCGCTGACCCGGCACCCGCTCGGCGACGGCGCCGCCTGGTACCTGGCGACCCGGCTGACCGGCGCCGACCTGGCGGCCGTCGTCGACCTGGCCCTCGCGGACGCCGGCATCACCCCCGCCGACCTGCCCCGGGACGTCGAACTCGTCGTACGGGAGGGCCAGTCGGGCGTCTTCCGGTTCGCCCTCAACCACACCGGCACCGAGGTGAAGGTGGTGCTCCCGGACGGCACCCGGGCCGCCGTCCCGGCGGGCGGGGTCGAGGTGTTCCGCGAGCCGCGCTGAGGGCGGGTGCCCGTGCGGAACGGGCGAGCAGGCTGACCTGTGCGCTGCTTGTGTCTGCCGCTTCCGCTCGGCGCCGCGCCTGGCGTTGCCGCTTGCCGTTACCGCTTACCGCTTGCCGCTCGGCGTTTCGGCTTGGCCTTGCCGCTTACCGCTCGCCACTCGCCGCTTGGCGCTTGGCGCTTGGCGCTTGGCGTTTCGCTGACCGTCCGCCTGCCGTCTCGCTCGCCGTTTCCGCTTGCCCACGGCCCCCCGAATGACCGATCGCCCTGTGATGTCCACCGTGAAGGGATTCTGAGATGCGTAGACGCACTGTTGTCACCGCCGCCGGTATCGCCGGCGCAGCCGCGCTGGCGGGGCCCGTCCTGGGTGCGGCACCCGCCGCCGCGAGCACCACGGCCGGCGGCGCCGCGGCCCGCCCCCGTCCCCGCCGCCTGGAGATCCGCGGGATGGACATCTCCTCGCTGCCCAGGAACGAGGACCTCGGCGCCGTCTACCGCCGCCCCGACGGCTGCCGGGCCGACGCGATCCGTCTCCTCGCCGACGCCGGCGTCACCCACGCCCGTCTCAAGGTGTGGGTCGACCCGGCCGACGGCTACAACGACAAGGAGCACGTCCTCCGGCTGGCCCGGCGCCTGAAGCGGGCCGGCATCGGCATCTGGGTCGACTTCCACTACTCCGACACCTGGACCGACCCGGGCCACCAGACCAAGCCCGCCGCCTGGAACGACCTGGACGTGGCCGGGCTGACCCGGGCGGTCTACGACCACACCGCCGACGTCCTCGGCGCGCTCGGACGCCAGGGCACCCCGGCCGACCTGGTGCAGATCGGCAACGAGCTCAACGGCGGCATGCTCTGGCCCACCGGCGACTGGGACCACTGGGACAACCTCGCCGCGTTCCTCAAGGCCGGACTCCGGGCCGCCCGCGACACCACCCCGCGCGTCCGCACGATCCTCCACCTGGCCAACGGCGGTGACAACGGGCTGTACCGCTGGTGGTTCGACAACGCGGTCTCCCACGGCGTCGACTTCGACGTCATCGGCCTGTCCTACTACCCCTTCTGGCACGGCCCGGTGGAGCAGGCCGCCGCGAACATGGCCGACATCACGGCCCGTTACGGCAAACCGTGCGTGATCGCCGAGACCGCGTACCCGTTCACGCTGGAGAGCGAGGACGCGACCAACGACATCATGAACAGCCCCTCGCAGCTCACCGAGGGCTTCCCCGCCACCCCCGAGGGCCAGGCCGCCTGGCTGCGCGAGGTCGCCGACCTCGCCGCCGCCGTCCCGGACGAACGGGGTCTGGGCTACTGCTACTGGGAGGGCGTGTGGACCTACCGCGCCGGCGCCGGCTGGGACCCCACCGACCGGGCGTCCGGCAACGCGTGGGAGAACCTCGCGCTGTTCGACTTCCGGGACAGGGCGCTGCCGGGGCTGAGGACCCTCGGGTCGTACCGGGGCTGATCAGGCGGAGAAGGTCGCGTCGCCGCTCCACTCGACGTTCGTCGGGCCGAGCCGGAGCTGGATGGCGTGGTGCACCGTGTTCTTGAAGTCCTGCACCAGGCTCACCACATAGGGGTGCGAGTAGCCCTCCTTCCGGGCGAGCCCCTCGATGAGCGCGCTCTGGCCGCCGTTGGCCGCGACCTCGGCGGCCAGGGCCTTGAGGTTGTCGGGGCGGCCCCACTGCGCGGTGGAGGTGTTGAGGTGGACACTGGCGCCGGCCGTCGCCGCGGAGGGGCCGTGCGCGTCGATGGTCCGCTGGGTGGCGGTCGAGCGGGCGGTGAGGTGGAACTGGGCGACGTGCAGGCGCATCGTCCCGCCCTGCAACTGGGAGGCCCGCACCATGCAGTTGAGGTGCACCGCCAGCCGGCCCCCGTCGTCCAGGGGCACGGTGACCCACTCGGAGATCATGTTCAGGCCGAGGTTGCCCTGGTCGCCCTTGCGGAAGCGGAACTCGTCCACCCGCAGCCCGTCGAAGACGACCTCCAGGAACCGCGCGGGGTGCTGGGCGGCCAGCCCCTCCGCGGACTCCACGAGAGGCTGGTCGGTGGTCAGCGGGGCACGCTGCACGGCGGCCCCCTGCTCCAGGGCGCGGGCGACGGCCGCGTTGCCCGCACTGCGCTGAAGGGTGAGCAGGGGGGCGGAGGGGCCGCGCACCGAACCGGCGGGCCGGAGCGGCACGGTGGAGACGTGCCGCGGCTCGTCCGACTTCTGGGCGCGCAAGGGCAACACCTTTCACGGGGGCGCCCGGCGTGGCCGGGCCTGCCATCGGCTCCCTTATAGCCCGGCTCGGCGCCGATCCGAAGGCCCTTCCGGGCAGACCCTGCCCGCCGGAAGGCAGCGGGGGGCTGCCCTGGGGGCCCGGGCTGGTGGCGGGGCTGGTTCTTCGCGGGCCTTCAGCAGCCCATCCGCGACCCACCAGCGGCCCCTCCGCAACCCGCCCGTGCCCGCCCGCGGCCCAGCCGCAAGACCCGCCCGCGGCCCCTCCACAGCCCCCGTGGCCCATCCGCGCCCCACCTGCTGCCCCACGCGTGGCCCATCCGCGACCCACCTGCGGCCCCACCCGTGGCCCATCTGCGACCCTCTGCACCGGTTGGACACAGGATGGTCCGGTACCTACCGGTGGGCCCGCCCCGGCGGTACCGTCCAAGGGTGTCCGAGGGGGGACCTGATCGGGGGGTCATGGTGAGTGGTGGGCGCATTCGTGAGCGCATTCGTGTGCTGAGGCCCGAGGAGCTCGGGGCGGGGGAAAGGGAGCGGTGGCGCGAGGTGCGCGCCAGGTCGGGGCAGCCGCGCAACCCGTTCATGGAACCGGAGTTCGCCGACGCCGTGGGCCGGGTGCGGCCGCGGACGCGGATCGCGGTGGTGTACGACGGGAACGCGGCGGCCGGATTCCTGGCGCACGAGCGGGGGCGCCTGGGGCAGGGGCGGGCGCTCGCGCTCGGCGTGTCCGACTGCCAGGGCGCGGTGCTGCCGCCGGGCCTCGCGCTCGACGCCGGTGAACTGCTGCGGGCCTGCTCCCTGTCGAGTCTCGCCTTCGACAACCTGGAGGCGGAGCAGGACCTGTTCGTGCCGCACGCCGCCGCGCGGTACGCCACCTTCGTCATCGACGTGGAGAAGGGGTATCCGGCCTACGAGGCGCTGCTGCGCGTCCGGTCGCCGAAGTTCCTGAAGACCACGCTCGCCAAGGAACGCAGGCTCGGCCGCCAGGTCGGTGAGGTGCGGTTCGTGTTCGACGAACGCGAACCGGCCGCGCTGCGCACCCTGATGGAGTGGAAGTCCGCGCAGTACCGCAGGACGGGCCGCCGCGACCGGTTCACGCAGGAGTGGATCACCCGGCTCGTGCACAGGCTGCACGAGACGCGGGAGCGGGAGTGCGCGGGCACCCTGTCGGTGCTGTACGCCGGTGACCGGCCGGTCGCCGCCCACTTCGGGCTGCGTTCCGCGACCGTGCTGGCCTGCTGGTTCCCGTCGTACGACCAGGAGTTCGCGAGGTTCTCGCCGGGGCT
The DNA here is from genome assembly GCF_056435735.1 of Streptomyces sp. NPDC043878. NCBI lineage: Bacteria > Bacillati > Actinomycetota > Actinomycetes > Kitasatosporales > Streptomycetaceae > Streptomyces > Streptomyces sp. NPDC043878. The sequence goes on along the minus strand of NZ_JBWKDW010000003.1, from coordinate 158,975 downwards.
GGTGCTGCATCTGCGGATGGCGGAGGCGGCGGCCGCCGCCGGTGTGGGGACGCTCGACCTCGGCCGGGGGGCCGCCGAGTACAAGGACTCCCTCAGGACGGGCGAACTGCCCGTGTACGAGGGGGCGGTGACGCGTCCCGGGGTGGGGGCCGCGCTGACCTGGCTCGGTGTGGAGCCCTCCCGGCGGGCGCACCACTTCGTGCGCAGCCGGCCACGGCTCGCCGCCGTCGCCGCACGGACGCTGAAGGGCGTGGGCAGGCTGCGCCGGCCGTAGGGAACGCAGGGACACCAGGGGGAGGGCGTATGTCCCGCACATCGCGCGCGCAGGAGGAGACACGGCGGTTCCTGAGCATCGAGGCCGTGCAGGTCGCCGAGGTGGACGTCGGCGGGGAGGAGGTGTCGCTCAGACCCGGACCGGGAAGCCCGCCCGTGACGGCCGGTGAGGTGTTCGTGCTGGTCAGGAGCGGGGGGCGGCCCGTCGGCACGCTGCTCGGGCGGGTGCCCGAGGGTGCCGAACCGCTGGCCGTGCTCGGGGAGCGGGTCCGGGCCGTGTTCGGCGGGACCGTGGAAGAAGGCCGGCCGGAGGCGTCCGCGCCGCCGTACACGACCGTCGTCGTCGCCACCCGGGAGCGGGCCGGGCAGCTCGCCCGCGCGCTCGACTCGCTGCTCGCCCAGGACCACCCCGGGTTCGAGATCCTCGTCGTCGACAACGCGCCGGTGACGGCCGAGACCCGCGACCTGGTCGAGCGGAAGTACGGCGAGCGGGTGCGCTACCTGCGCGAACCCGTCCCCGGACTGGCCGTCGCCCACAACCGGGGCCTCGCCTCCGCGCTCGGCGAGGTGATCGCCTTCACCGACGACGACGTGGTCGCGGACCCGCGCTGGCTCACCGAGCTGACCGCGCCGTTCGCCGCCGACCCCGGCCTCGGCTGCGCCACCGGCCTGATCCTGCCGGCCCGGCTGAACACCCCCGCCCAGGTGCTGCTGGAGAGCCACGGCGGCTTCGCGAAGGGCTTCGAGCCGCGCGTCTACGACCCCGCGGACCCGCCCGCCGGGGAGCCGCTGTTCCCGTTCACCGCCGGGCGCTTCGGCTCCGGCGCGAACATGGCCTTCCGTACGCGGGTGCTGCGGGACGTCGGCGGCTTCGACCCGGCGACCGGCGCCGGCACGCCCGCCCGGGGCGGTGACGACCTCTACGGGTTCGTCCGCGTCCTCGCCGAGGGCCACCGGTTGCGCTACACCCCGGGGGCGCTGGTGTGGCACCACCACCGGGACACCTGGCGGGACCTGGAGACCCAGGCGTACGGCTACGGCGCCGGCCTCACCGCGTACCTGACGGCGGTCCTCGTCCGCCGCCCCGCCCTGCTGCCCGCGTTCCTCGCACGGCTACCGCGCGGTCTCGCGTACGCCCGCGCCCTGACCGCGGCACGGGAGGCGGCGGGCGGCGCAGACGCACCGGGCGGACACGGCGCCCGCTCCCACCCCTGGCCGGGCCGCCTCTCCCGGCTCCAGCGCAGGGGCATGCTGTACGGCCCGGTCGGCTACCTCCGCGCCCGCCGCGCCCTGCGCCCGACCGGCCGGGGGACGGCATGACGACGCCGGAGGACGGCTCCCGTTCCGGTGGTGGGCAACCCGGTGTCCCGGTCCTCCTCTATCACGCCGTGATGGACGAACCACCGGACTGGATCGCCGAGTTCACCGTCACGCCGAGGCAGTTCGCGGCCCATCTCGACGCCGTCGTCGGCAGCGGCCGTACGCCCGTCACGATCGGGGCGCTCGCCGACCACCTCGCGGGACGGGCACCGTTGCCGCACCGGCCCGTGCTGCTCACCTTCGACGACGGGTTCGCCGACCTGGCCGGGTCCACCGCGGAGGCGCTGGCCGCTCGCGCGCTGCCCGCCACCGCGTATCTCACCACCGGTGCCCTCGCCCCGGGTGGGCACAGCCTGCTGCCGCCGGCGCCGATGATGACCCTGGACCGGGTGGCGGAGCTGGAGCGCCACGGCATGGAGGTCGGCAGCCACACGGTGACCCACGCGCAGCTGGACACCCTGTCCGCGAAGGACCTTGCGTACGAACTGCGCACGTCGAAGGCCGTGTTGGAGGACGCGCTCGGTCATCCCGTCCGGCATCTCGCCTATCCGCACGGCTACAACAGCGCGCGGGTGCGGGCCATGTCCGCCGACGCCGGGTACGAGACGGCGACCGCCGTGCGGCACGCGCTCAGCTCGGGCCGGGACGAGCGCCACCGCATCGCCCGGCTCATCGTCCGGCGCGGCCACACGCTCGCCGACGTCGAGGGCTGGCTGGCGGGAACCGGCGTCCGTACCGCCCCGTTCCGGGACGCGCCGAGGACGGTCGCGTGGCGCTGGTACCGGCGGGCCCGGGCGACCCTGCTCGGGCCCGGGTTCGCGGGCTGAGCCGGCCCGGTCAGGGGAGCGGCTGGTTGAGGTACGGGTCCGAGACCGCCCCGCGCAGTCCGGCCCAGGCGTCGGCGTTCACGACCGCCAGATCGCAGTACGGCCCCGGGTCACGGTAGTTCCACTGCAGCGCGGCCTTCACGCCGTCCAGGTTCTTGAGCACCCGGGGCACCTGCGCGTACCAGCCGGCCTGCCGGTGCGGATCCGACGGGTCGGCGGCCGTGCCGAACTCGGACAGCATGAGCGGCTTGTCGTCGGAGAGGTGCGCGCGGATCCAGGCGTGCGTGGCGGTCTGCGTCTGCTCGAAGGACAGCCAGTCGGCCTGGTGGCAGCGGTAGTAGTTGTACTGGTTGTAGCCGATCCAGTCGACGTACGCGTCGCCGGGGTAGAGCCGCTCGAACAGGCCGGCGTGCTCCAGGTAGCCGGTGATGATCCAGGTCCACACGACGTCGCGGACACCCAGCTCGGCGAACCGGTCGTGGATGTGGCGGTACGCCGCGACGTAGTCCTCCGGGCTGCCGCTGGCCGGCGTCCGCGTGTCCATCTCCAGGTCGAAGGAGAGGAACACCTTCTTCCCCGTGCGCCGCCCGTAGTCCCTGACGCGCTCGGCCTGGACGTCGATGACGGTGCTGTCCAGGTCACCGGCCGCGATCTGCTTCCAGGTCGGCTGCTGCCGTTCGGTGCCGCCCCACCACTTGCTCTCCCAGGACAGCAGCAGCATGCGGTCCCGGCCGACGGCCTGTTCGTCCGCGGTGAGCAGCCGGCCCTCCCGGCGGGCGCCCTCCCCGCGGGACATGTCGTGGTAGGTGTACACGATGTCGAGCCTGCGGCCCACGTGCTTCTCGTAGGCGCGGACCTTCTGGGGGAGGTCGTGCTCGCCGTGCGGCACGAACGCGCCGAACCACGCGCCGCAGGGCGGTTCGAGCAGGGCCGTGGGCCGGCAGTCGCCGCCGGGCGCGGAGGCCCTGGATCTTGGGCCCGCGACCGTCCCGGAGCCCGGCCCCCGCGGCCCGGACGCGTCGCGCAGGACGAGGACGGCCACCAGCACCGCGCACACCACGGCGGAGGCACTCAGCAGCAGGCGCCGGCGGCCGGACGTGGGGCGGGCGGCCCTCACCGAGCGGAACCCTTTCGTGTCCTGGCCGCCGGGGAGGCGCGCAGCGGTGGGCAGCACGCGGCGAGCGTGGTCAGCACGGTGAGCGTCAGCAGCACGCGCCGCCCGCTGAACGCGTGGCCGGCGATCAGCGCCGTCGCGACGAGCAGCACGACACCGACGCTCACGAGGACGACCAGCATCAGCCGCTCCAGCAGGACGGAGTGCCGTTCGAAGTCGGGGTCCGGCCGGTCGGCGGGGCCTTGGGCGGGCCGCGAGTCCAGCGCGGCGGCGCTGATCCTGACGACGGCCGCACCCGGGCCCGCGGCCAGGAAGACGACGACCGCGGCGACCCGCGGCGGTGACCCGTCCGGCAGCGCGAGGGCGGCGAGGGCCAGCCAGCCGGCGGACGGGGGCAGCAGACGGATCACGAGTTCCCGCGGTGTCATCGGCCGGTCCCCCTCAGCACGTACACCGATCCGGCGCTGTTGCGCTCCACCAGTTCGAAGCGCGGGGAGGCGGCCACCGAGCGCTGGATCCGCGCCAACTGGGCGCCGGTGAGCAGTCCGTTCATCTCCGAGTCCGCCACCTGGCCCTCGGTGAGCAGGAAGTAGGCGCGGCCCGGCGGCTCGACCACGGACATGTCGCGGGCGAGCGTGCCGGCCGGGTCCCGCAGGATCCGGTCGACGTGGTGCCGGGCGTCCTCCAGGAACCAGTAGTGGTCGACACTCCAGTACGAGGCGTAGGCGAGGGGGTAGTTACGGTCGGCGGCGACGACCAGGGAGCCCGCGGGCGCCCGCTCGAACAGCGCCCGCACGAGGGCGACCTCCCGTGGCGGGAAGTAGCTCATCCGGTCCTTGCCCGAGTAACTCGGCACGAACGCGAGCGTCGCGGCGAGCAGCGCGAGCAACGGCACCCAGGTGCCGTACCGCTTGGCGGAGAGGTCGAACCGCCGGGGCATGCCGCTGACACCGTTGCCCCGGGGCTCGCCCGCGTCCTTTCTCCCGCCTCCGGCGGCGGTTCGCGCCCGTCCTCCGGCGGCGGTTCGCGCCCGCTCCGCTGCCGTGGCCCGCGCCCGGGTGTCGCGTGCTGCCGCCTCGGCGGCCAGGGTGCGTACCTTCGGCAGTAGCGCCGCGGCGGCGAAGAAGCAGGCGCCGGGCAGCATGAACATGAGCACCCGGAAGATCATTTCGTCGCCGTAGCTGCTGGCCGCGAACATCGGCAGCGGGGCGGCCGCGAGCAGCAGCAGGGGCAGGGCGCGGTGGCGCAGCACGCGCTGGCGGAGCACCCCGGCCAGGGCGAGCAGGAGCACCGAGCCCGACAGCAGCCGGGCCACCCAGGAGGTCGTCACCGCTCCGGTGCCGGTCGGGGTCGCGCCGTAGCCGGTCGAGACGTTGCCGCCGACGTCGCCGACCGAGCGGATCATGTCGGGCAGCGCGGCGGACAGGAAGGGCAGCGCGGCCGTGAGGCACCAGGCGAGGAAGATCGCCAGCGTCGTGACCAGCGGCACCCGGCCGCGGTAGCGGCGGGTGAGGCACAGCGCGGCCAGGGAGACGAGCAGCATGCCCGGGGTGAGCTGGTGCGAGATGACGATCGCCACGATCATCACGGTGATCACCACCGTCCACACGGCGGTCCGCTGCCGGCCCGCCGGCCCGCCGTCACGGCCGTAGCGGCGCAGCACCACGGCCAGCACCCCCAGGTGCAGGGCGAACGCCAGGGACTGCGGGGAGAAGTAGTCCTGCCCCACCCAGTTCGCGACGTAGAAGATCCACACCGCGGTCCAGATCAGCCGCCGGTCCGCGGTGAACGTGCGGTAGATCAGCAGCAGAGGCAGCAGCAGCACCAGGCTGGACAGGAGCGGCCACCAGGCCATGTACGCCGCGGCCGAGTCGACGCCCATCAGCCGTACCAGAGCGGCCTGCGCGGCGAAGAAGCCCGGCCACTGGTCGTACACCGCCATGTCCCCGAGTTCCTTCGAGGTCTGCAGCCCGCCCGACGTCAGCAGGTGGTCGATGACCCCTTCGTGCTTCCAGGCCCAGGCGTACAGCGGGGTCGGGTAGAGGACGGCCTGCGTGGCCCGTTCCATCACGAGCAGCCCGAGCACGTACGCGAGCGACCAGGCGTCGCGGCGCCGGGGGTCGCGGACGGTGAACCAGAAGCCCGAGGTGAGAACGGTCAGGGCGAGCCAGAACGTCGGGTGCAGCGCGGAGACGAGTCCGAAGTCGTCGAGGCCGGAGACGTCGGTGTGCGCCACCGCGTACGCCCACAGCGCGAGCGCGGCCGGCAACGGGAGAACCGGCCACGGGACGGGCAGACGCCGGGCCGGCCAGGCGGGCAGGTCGGAGAGATCCGCGGCGCCCGAGAAGTCCGTCATGAACGCGTCGGTGGGCCCGCGCGACTGGGGCGAGGAGCGGTCGGAGGCCTTCCGCGGGAGCCGGACGGTGGCGGTCCACCCGGCGGACGGCTCGTGCCCCGGCACCCGTTCCGGTTCGGACCGCTCCCGTGAACTTGCTGGCGGACGCACGCTGTTCCCCCCTTGCGGCTCTGGTCGGCAGCACGGCCGGCTCGACCGCTCGCCTTCGGTGCTCCGGCCGGTGCCTCGACCGGTCTTCGCTCAGTCCCTTGAATCACCCGCGGATCAGGTGCCGGCGGATCAGGTGCCATTCGGTCTCTCCGCCGGTTCGACGCCCTTCGCGGCGGGCTGCCCGCGGACGGTCAGGGCCGGGGTGTCCACCTCCGACGCCGCCCGCTCGCGCCCCGGGCGCCCGACGAACGGCGTGGCCGTGTCCTCGCCGGACTCCCCCCGCGCGTACGCCGCCCGGCGGGCCCAGTTCGTGCCGTAGCCGGCGGTGGCGTTGAGCTCGGCCCAGCGGGTGCCGTACACGGGGGCCGGGGCCCGGTCGGTGGGCGGGTGGCCGGTGCCGCGCAGCGCCGCGCGCAGGCCGGGGACGGACACGAGGGCCATCAGCGTCATGCTGCCGACGACCGCCCACCCGGCGCCGTCGATGCCCGTCGGCGCGAACAGGACGGCCGCGCCGCCCAGCACCAGCGTGCACATGGCGCCCTGGAGCACGGCGAGCACCCCGGTGCGCCCCTGGACCCGCAGCACCCCGATGTACAGCTCCACCGCCACCCGGGGCAGCGCGCCGACGGCCAGCAGCCGCAGCACGGTCGAACCGTGCGCGGAGTAGTCCGCGCTGAACGGCGCGAGGATCCGCGGAGCGAGGACCACCAGGACCAGGATCACCGGCACCAGCAGCAGCGTCATCCGGCGCAGCGCCCCCCGCACTCCGTCGGCGAGGCGGCGCGGGTCGTGCGAGGCGTGCGCGGTGAGCGAGGAGGCCATGTTGATGGCCATGAACTCCATCGTGCCGCCGACGGTGTAGGCCACGTAGAAGAAGCCGTTGTCCGCCGCGCTGAACCGGACCGCGACCATCACCGGCAGCAGGTTGATCATCGCCAGGCTGAACAGCGCCCCGAGCGAGTCCCCCGCCAGGAAACGCCCCATCTCCCGCGTGCCGGGCGGCTCCAGGTGCCGGTCCGCCGCGGCCTGACGCGGGATGAGCCGGCGGAAGATCAACCAGCCCAGCGGCAGGGTGGAGAAGGCGATCGCGACGGCCCAGGACACGAAGATGCCCAGCACCGGCAGGGCGGTGGCGAACACGATCAGCAGGATCAGCTTGCCGAGGGAGAACACCGCGTTCCCGGCCGGCACCCACTCGGCCCTGCGCAGCCCGGTCAGGACACCGTCCTGGAGGGTGAGCAGCGCCCACGCCACGCAGGCCGCGACGAACAGCGCCCCCGCGGCGGGCGTGCCGAGCGGCGCGTACGACGGTCCCCACTTGCCGAGCGTGAGCAGGAAGACGACCGCGGCCATCACGACGACCACCGAACTGGCCGCGTACGCCCGCCACACCAGCGCACCGGTCGCGCGGCCCGCCCGCGGCACGAAACGCACCACCGCGCCGATCATCGTCGTCGCCGTGATGCTGGCGAGCAGCCTCATCGCGGCGATGGCGGCGGAGCCCTGGCCGACGGCCTCCTCCGAGTAGAAGCGCGCCGCCACCAGCCAGAAGCCGAGCCCGAGCACGGCGGAGACGCCGGTGCTGAGCATGAGGAAGTAGGCGTTCTTGAACATCGAGTCGGCGTCGGACCGGCCCCCCTTCCCGGACCCGCGCCGGCCCCCGGCTCCGGACCCGCTGCCGCTCCCGGCTCCGGGCCCGCTGCCGGCCCCCTGGCCGCTCCCGGTCTCCCGGCCGTTTCCGGCCCCCCGCCCGCTGCCGGCTCCGGACCCGCTGCCGGTCTCCCGGCCGTTTCCGGCCCCCCGCCCGCTCCCGGCCCCCCGGCCGCTCCCGGTCTCCCGGCCGTTTCCGGCCCCCCGCCCGCTGCCGGCTCCGGACCCGCTGCCGGCCCCCCGGCCGTTTCCGGGCGGCGCCGTGCCGCCGTCGGTGTCCACCGCGGCGGGCTCGTGCATCCGGGTCTCAGCCACGGGAGGGGGCCGGCCCTCCCGGCACCGGCCCTTCAGCCGGCGGCGCCTCCGGCCTCGCCTCTCCCGGCGCCCCGGCCGGCCGCGCCCCGCACTCCTCCAGCGCGTCGACGACCGCGCGGGCCCGCAACGGATCGACGGGCAGCGCGTGCCGGGCGAACCAGCGGGCCCCCTCGGGTGCGGGCGAGAGGTCGGTGAAGGCGGCACCCGCGTAGTCGTCCAGGGGCGGGTCGTAGAGGTAGCCGACGACGATGCCCCGCCGCGCCAGTGCCCTGATCGCCGCGTCCCGGTCGGCCACGAACAACGGCACCCGGAACAACGGCTGCACGCGGCCACCGGGACCGCTCGCCGCCCGCGGCCTCGCCCACTTCGTCGACAGCAGCAGCTCCGTGCCCGCGCGACAGGCCGCAAGCGTCTCGTCCAGCCGACCGAGCCGCCGACCGATCCGGCCGAGCCGCAGCCGGCCGGACCGCAGCCGGTAGTCGTGCATGTCCACCCGCACCCAGGGGTCGTACGGCTCCAGGCCCGGCGCCGCCTCGACGGCCCGGGCGAGTTCCGCCGGACGCAGGGGCATCCGGATCTCCTCGCGTTCCACCAGTCCCAGCAGCCCCAGCGTGGCCCAGGCGGCGCGCCGCAGACCGAGACCGCGCACGGCAGCCTCCGCGAACGGCCGTACCACATAGGCCAGTTCCGCGGTCGCCCGGCCGGGGACGAGCAGGTCACGGCCTGCCCGCTCCAGCGCCTCACGCTGCCCGGGGTCGGCGACCGCCAGCACGCCGCCCGCCTTGGCGCCCGCGTGCTTGGACAGGCTGAAGACCGAGGCGTCCCCCCAGCCGCCCACGGGCCGGCCGCCCACCTCGCTGCCGATGGCGTGCGCCGCGTCCTCCAGCAACGGAATCCCCAACGCGTCGCACCGGGCGCGCAGTCGGGGCGCCTGATCCGGATTGCCGTACAGGTTGGTGGTCAGCACGGCCGACAACGAACCCCACACCGCCTCGGGCACGGCACCGACATCGATGGACGCGTCCAGCGGGTCGAGCGGTGCCTGTACCGGGCGCAGTCCGGCCGCGAGCACCACGAACAGGATGACGTCGTCGTTGACCGGCGACATCAACACCCGCCCGCCGGGCGGACACCAGTGACGCAACGCCAGATACAGGCCGAAGCGGCACGACGGTACGTATACACATTCCCGGCCCAGTCGCCCGCGCATGATCTCTTCCAGCCGCCTGGTCCGCTGCGGTGGTGAGTCCGGGCGCGCCGACCCGAGGCCGGCCTCCCCAATGGCCATGAGCCCCCCTGAACGCCGTCGGAACGCCCCCTCCCCGAGGCCCTCCGGCACCCGCCCAGAGTCTCCCTTTTCGCACCACTGCGTCAAGATTGCGTCCCCACCTGTGGACAACTTTCCGCACACGGACGCGAACGGAGCGCCACAAACGCCGGCCGACCCGGCGGGCACTGCCCACGACCGGTGACACCGCCGTAACGTGTGGTGCGACCACCGGAGCCACCCGGTGACCACGGAACGCACGAAAGTGAGGCAGCACTCCATGCCCCCCTTCGATGTCCCCGAGGGCGATCCCTTCGGCCCGCACAACCTTCCGTACGGCGTGTTCTCGCTCCCCGGCTCCGCCGAGCGGACGGTCGGTGTGCGGCTCGGCGACGCCGTCCTCGACGCGGGCGCGGCCGCCGCGGCACTCGGCTCCCCGTACATCTCACTGCTCGCGCGGCCGTCCCTGAACCCGCTGCTGGCCGCCGGCCGCACCGCGTGGTCGGACGTACGGCGCGCGCTGACGGCGTGGGTGACCGTGCCGTCCCACCGGGAGGTCATCGAGCCCCTGTTCCACCCGCTGTCGTCGGTGACGCTGCACCTCCCCTTCGAGGTCGCGGACTACGTCGACTTCTACGCCTCCGAGAACCACGCCCGGAACGTGGGCCGGATCTTCCGCCCCGACGCGGCCGACTCCCTGACCCCCAACTGGAAGCACCTGCCCATCGGCTACCACGGCCGCGCGGGCACGGTGGTCGTGTCCGGCACCGACGTCGTACGGCCCTCCGGACAGCGCAAGGCCCCCACCGACCCGGCGCCCGTGTTCGGCCCCTCCGTCCGCCTGGACATCGAGGCGGAGGTCGGGTTCGTGGTCGGCGCGCCCTCACGGCTGGGCCGGCCCGTGCCCCTCACCGACTTCCGCGACCACGTCTTCGGCGCCTGCCTGCTCAACGACTGGTCCGCGCGGGACATCCAGGCCTGGGAGTACGTCCCGCTCGGCCCGTTCCTCGGCAAGTCCTTCGCCACCTCCGTGTCGGCGTGGATCACCCCGCTCGACGCGCTGGAGGACGCGCGGGTGTCCCCGCCCGGCCGGACACACCCGCTGCTGCCCTACCTCGACGACGCGGACGACGAACCCGGCGGCTACGACCTGCGCATCTCGGTCGCCATCAACGGTCACGTGGTCTCCGAGCCCCCCTTCTCCACCATGTACTGGACGGCCGCCCAGCAACTCGTTCAGATGACCGCCAACGGCGCCTCCCTGCGCACCGGCGACCTGTACGGCTCCGGCACGGTCAGCGGTCCCACCGAGCGGGAACGCGGCTCCCTGCTCGAACTCACCTGGAACGGCCGCGACCCCCTCGAACTGCCCGACGGCAAGCGGACGTTCCTGGAGGACGGCGACGTGGTGACGATGACGGCCTGGGCACCGGGACCGGGCGGAACCCGCGTGGGACTGGGCGAGGTCACCGGCCGGGTGGTGGGGGCGGACGGGGACGGGTGATGCGGGATGGGGGTGCGGGACGGGGGTGAGGGGGGCGGGTGAGGGAGACGGGAGACGGGTGAGGAGGGACGGGAGACGGGTGACGGCTGAGGGGTAGGCGCTGGGGTTGCGTGGGGGCGGGAGCATGGGGCCGCGTTGGCGCGGAGGTCGACGGAGAGGCGCGGACGCCGGCGTTCGGTGGGCTGCCCGGCGCCACGTCACGAGGGACGGTCGGTCCGTGCTCCGTCATGAGGGACGGTCGGCCCCTGCCACGTCATGGGGGACGGACCGTGCCACGTCATGACGGAGGTCCGTGCCACGTCACGAGACCGTTCATGCCCGTCCCGAGGGACGTCCGGCTTTGCGCCTGACTCCAATGGCCCGCGCGGTCATACTGAGGGAAGGCGATGCTCGCGCGGTGCCGACGCGTCCACCGCCCCGCACCTCCGAGCCCCGTAGCCGCACCCTCCCGAACGAGATCCGGAGCCCGTGGCATGACTGTCTGCCTGCTCCTGCTGTGTGCCGTCGCCCTCATGGCCGCCGTGCCGGTTCCGCGTGCGCTGACCCGGTCCGAGTGGCCGGAACGGGAACCCGTGGTCGCGCTCTGGGTGTGGCAGTGCCTGGTCGCCACCGTCCTGCTGTGCTGTCTGACCGCCCTGGTGCTGGGCGCGGCGGCGGTCTTCCACACCGTCCGCGACCGCGTCTTCGCCCCGGCGCCGCCCGCCGTGACCGCCGCGTACGACCTGTCCACCGCCCCGCTGTGGGCCGTGGCCCTCACCGTGTTGCTGGCCTGCGGGGCCGCCTGGACCACGGCGATGCTCGCCCGCGAACTCGTCGAGGCGCGCCGGCGTCGCGGCCGGACCCGGGCCCATCTGCGTGAACGCGCCCCCGACCTGCCGGCCGGCCTGCCTCCCGCCCGCGGACCCATGCTGGTCCTCGAGGACGAGTACCCCGACGCCTGGTGGATGCCCGGCCATCCGCCCCAGCTGGTCGTCACCACCGGGGCACTGCACCGCCTCACCGACCCCCAGCTCGACGCCGTCCTCACCCACGAACGTGGCCACGCGCGCGCCCGCCACGACTGGCTGCTGCACCTCTCCACCGCCCTGGCCACGGGCTTCCCGCGGGTCCCCCTGTTCGCCCACTTCTGCGACCAGACGCACCGCCTGGTGGAACTCGCAGCCGACGACACGGCGTCCCGCCGGTGCGGCCATCTGACCACCGCTCTGGCCCTCATCGAACTGAACCAGCACCGGGGCGTCCTGTCCTGCGCCTCCAGTCACCGCCTCCTCGGCGAGCGCGTCGACCGTCTTCTCCAGCCCCCGCCCCGCCTCGGCCGCGGCAACCGGGCCCTGACGACGACAGTGGCCGCACTGGTGCCCCTGGTCCCCCTTCTGATCACCTTCGCACCGGGCCTGACGGCCCTGTCGTAGCCCGCGGGACTGGACTCGGGGCCGGGCCGGGCCGGCTCATGGGTTCGGCTGCGGACCTTTCCCCCTGACGGCGCCGGCAGTGGCGCCCGCGCCCGCCGCTATATCCCGCCGCTATATCCAGTCGTCCGGTTCGGGCTCGTGCCCGGCGTCCATCTCCGGCCAGTCGTGCGCACTGGAATCCGACTGGGCCGCCGCACGGGCACCCGTTTCGCGCGCCGGTCCCCGGCTCGCGGGCGCCGCCGCGTGGCTCTGCTCCGACCCCACCGCCGCCGGTTCGCCCGCGGTCACCGTCACCGTCTCCGTGGGGTCCGGTGCCGCGTCGGTGGTCACCGCGTGGTCCGGTGCCGCGTCCGTGGTCCCCGTCGGGCGGCCCGGTGCCGCGTCCGGCGGGCTGTCCAGTGCGGCGAGCGCCGCGATCACGCCCTCCCCGTACGTCAGCAGCTTCTTCTCACCCACCCCGCTGATGCCGCCGAGCTGCGACACCGACGTGGGCCAGACGCTCACGATCTCGCGGAGCGTGGCGTCGTGGAAGATCACGTACGCCGGGACGCCCTGTTCGCGGGCCTGTTCGGCGCGCCAGGCACGAAGCGCCTCGAAGGCCGGCAGCAGTTCCTCGGGCAGCTCGACCGCAGCGGCCTTGGCCTTGCGCTCGCCCCGGCCGGAGCCCGACGATCCCGACCGCGATCCGACCGGCTTCTTCGGCTCCTTGCGCAGCGGGACCTCCCGCTCCCGACGCAGCACAGTGCCGCTGGCCTCGGTCAGCACCAGGGTGCCGTACTCCCCCTCGACCGCGAGCAGGCCCTGCGCCAGCAACTGCCGCACCACACCGCGCCATTCACCTTCGGTGAACTCCTCGCCGATGCCGAACACGGACAGCTGGTCGTGGTCGAACTGGATCACCTTCGCCGTGCGGCGGCCGAGCAGGATGTCCACGATCTGCACGGCGCCGAACTTCTGCCCCCGCTCCCGCTGCAACCGCACCACCGTGGACAGCACCTTCTGGGCCGCGACGGTGCCGTCCCAGGTCTCCGGTGGGGCGAGGCAGGTGTCGCAGTTCCCGCAGCCCGCGGTGTCGGGGTCCTGGCCGAAGTAGACGAGGAGCTGTCCGCGCCGGCACTGCACCGTCTCGCACAGCGCCAGCATGGAGTCCAGGTGCGCGGCGGCCCGGCGGCGGAAAGCCTCGTCGCCCTCGCCCGACTGGATCAGCTTGCGCTGCTGGATGACGTCGTTGAGGCCGTACGCCATCCATGCCGTCGACGGCAGCCCGTCACGGCCGGCGCGGCCGGTCTCCTGGTAGTAGCCCTCGACCGACTTGGGCAGGTCGAGGTGGGCGACGAAGCGGACGTCCGGCTTGTCGATACCCATGCCGAAGGCGATGGTCGCCACCACGACCAGGCCGTCCTCGCGCAGGAAGCGGGACTGGTGCGCCGCGCGGGTCCCGGCGTCGAGGCCCGCGTGGTAGGGCACGGCCTCGATGCCGTTGCGGGACAGGAACTCGGCCGTCTTGTCGACCGAGTTGCGGGAGAGGCAGTACACGATGCCCGCGTCGCCCGCGTGCTCCCCCTGGAGGAAGCCGAGCAGCTGCTTCTTGGGGTCCGCCTTCGGCACGATCCGGTACTGGATGTTCGGCCGGTCGAAGCTCGCCACGAAGTGCCGGGCGTCCGGCATGTTCAGCCGCTGGGTGATCTCCTGGTGGGTGGCGTGCGTGGCCGTCGCGGTGAGCGCGATCCGGGGGACGTCCGGCCAGCGCTCGCCGAGCAGGGACAGGGCGAGGTAGTCGGGCCGGAAGTCGTGACCCCACTGGGAGACGCAGTGCGCCTCGTCGATCGCGAAGAGCGCGACCTTGCCGCGGGAGAGGAGGTCGAGTGTCGACTCCAGCCGCAGCCGCTCCGGGGCCAGGTACAGCAGGTCCAGTTCGCCGGCCAGGAACTCGGCCTCGACGACCCGCCGCTCGTCGAAGTCCTGCGTGGAGTTCATGAACCCGGCGCGCACGCCCAGCGCCCGCAGCGCGTCGACCTGGTCCTGCATGAGCGCGATGAGCGGGGAGACGACGATGCCCGTACCGGGTCTGACCAGGGACGGAATCTGGTAGCACAGCGACTTGCCGCCGCCGGTCGGCATCAGCACGACGGCGTCGCCGCCGGCCACCACATGCTCGATGACCTCGTGCTGCTCGCCGCGGAAGGAGTCGTATCCGAAGACACGGTGGAGCGTGGCCAGCGCCTCGCTCTCGATCACCTCTGGCATCTCGCTGATCCCGCCCGTCCCGCGCATCGTCCTGTCCCCCGTACGTCGTCCCTCGACCACTGCGTCCACCATAGGGGCCCCCGCCGACAGTGCCGGACTTATCCACAGGCACCCGGTGCGCTTGTCGGATCAGCTCGCCGGGTGGTTCGGCGCCGGTCTGCCGGAGGTCCAGCGGTGGTCCAGCCGTGGTCTGCCCGTGGTCTGGCAGGGGTTCCGGCGGGGTGCCGCCGGGTCCTGTCGCACGATCACCGGGTGCCGCCGGGCAACCTCCACCGGGGACGGCACACGCGGGGGCCCCGGCCCCTCCGAGGAGGATCCGGGGCCCCACGCGGCCGGTCAGCGCCGGTCAGCGCACGAACACACCCGCCTGGCTCGCCAGGTCCAGGAAGTACTGCGGCGCCACGCCCAGCACCAGCGTCACCGCGACGCCGACGCCGATCGCGGTCATCGTCAGCGGCGAGGGCACGGCGACCGTAGGACCGTCGGGCCGGGGCTCGCTGAAGAACATCAGCACGATGACGCGGATGTAGAAGAACGCCGCGATCGCCGACGAGATCACACCGACCACGACCAGCGGGGCCGCGCCGCCCTCCGCCGCCGCCTTGAACACGGCGAACTTCCCGGCGAACCCGGAGGTCAGCGGAATGCCGGCGAAGGCCAGCAGGAACACGGCGAACACGGCCGCCACCAGGGGCGACCGGCGGCCGAGCCCGGCCCACTTGGACAGGTGCGTGGCCTCACCGCCCGCGTCCCGCACCAGCGTCACGACGGCGAAGGCACCGATCGTCACGAAGGAGTACGCGGCCAGGTAGAAGAGGACGGACGACACCCCGTCCGGCGTGGTCGCGATGACACCCGCGAGGATGAACCCCGCGTGCGCGATGGACGAGTACGCCAGCAGCCGCTTGATGTCGGTCTGTGTGATCGCCACGATCGCGCCGCCCAGCATGGTGATGATCGCGACGCCCCACATGACCGGCCGCCAGTCCCAGCGCAGGCCGGGCAGGACCACGTACAGGATCCGCAGCAGCGCGCCGAACGCCGCCACCTTGGTCGCCGCCGCCATGAACCCGGTCAGCGGGGTCGGGGCGCCCTGGTAGACGTCCGGCGTCCACGCGTGGAAGGGCACCGCGCCCACCTTGAACAGCAGCCCCATGGCGATCAGCGCGGCGCCGATCAGCAGCAGCGCGTCGTTGCCCATGGTGCCCGCGAGGGCCGGGTCGACGGTGGTGATCGTGCCGTCGACGACCTGGGCGATCGTCGAGTACGACACCGAGCCCGCGTAGCCGTACAGCAGGGCGATGCCGAACAGGGTGAACGCGGAGGCGAACGCACCCAGCAGGAAGTACTTGACCGCTGCCTCCTGCGACATGAGCCGCTTGCGGCGGGCCAGCGCGCACATCAGGTACAGCGGCAGCGAGAAGACCTCCAGCGCCACGAACAGCGTCAGCAGGTCGTTGGCCGCCGGGAAGACCAGCATGCCGGCGACCGCGAACAGCAGCAGCGGGAACACCTCGGTGGTGGTGAACCCGGCCCGCACCGCGGCCTTCTCGCTGTCGCTGCCGGGCACCGAGGCGGCCTGTGCGGCGAAGGAGTCGACCCGGTTGCCGTGCGCCTCCGGGTCCAGTCGCCGCTCGGCGAAGGTGAACAGTCCGACCAGGCCCGCCAGCAGGATCGTGCCCTGGAGGAAGAGAGCCGGGCCGTCGACCGCGATCGCGCCCATCGCCGCGATCCGGGCCTTGGTCGTGCCGTACCCGTCGGCCGCGAGCACGACGACCGCGGCGAAGGCGGCGATCAGTGCCAGCGCGGAGAGGCACACCTGGACGTAGTAGCGGGATTTACGCGGTACGAACGCCTCCACCAACACCCCGACGATCGCCGCTCCGAGGACGATCAGGGTGGGCGACAACTGTCCGTACTCGATCTTCGGCGCGTCGATCTTCGAGATCGGGTCGGCCGCGGTTGTCCACAGGCTGTGGACGGCTGCTGCGCTCACTTGGCCGCCTCCACCTCGGGCTGGGGGTCCTTTTTGTGTACGTCGGACAGCGTCTTCTGGACCGACGGGTTGACGATGTCCGTGACGGGCTTCGGGTAGACGCCCAGGAAGATCAACAGGACGATCAGCGGTGCGACCACCACGAGCTCGCGCGCCCGCAGGTCCGGCATCGCGGAGACCTCCGCCTTCACCGGGCCGGTCATCGTCCGCTGGTAGAGGACGAGGGTGTAGAGCGCGGCGAGCACGATGCCGAAGGTGGCGATGACGCCGATCACCGGATAGCGCGAGAACGTGCCGACCAGGACCAGGAACTCACTCACGAACGGCGCGAGGCCCGGCAGCGACAGGGTCGCCAGACCGCCGATCAGGAACGTGCCGGCGAGGATCGGCGCGACCTTCTGCACCCCGCCGTAGTCGGCGATGAGCCGCGAGCCGCGCCGGGAGATCAGGAAGCCGGCCACCAGCATCAGCGCGGCCGTCGAGATCCCGTGGTTGACCATGTAGAGCGTCGCGCCGGACTGGCCCTGGCTGGTCATCGCGAAGATGCCGAGCACGATGAACCCGAAGTGCGAGATCGACGCGTACGCCACCAGCCGTTTGATGTCCCGCTGGCCGACGGCGAGCAGTGCCCCGTAGATGATGCTGATCACCGCCAGCACGAGGATCACGGGCGTCGCCCACTTGCTGGCCTCCGGGAACAGCTGGAGGCAGAAGCGGAGCATCGCGAAGGTGCCCACCTTGTCCACGACCGCCGTGATGAGTACCGCGACCGGGGTGGTGGCCTCCTGCATGGCGTTGGGCAGCCAGGTGTGCAGCGGCCACAGCGGCGCCTTCACGGCGAACGCGAAGAAGAAGCCCAGGAACAGCCAGCGTTCGGTGTTGGTCGCCATGTCGAGCGTGCCGTTGGCGCGCGCCTCGGCGATCTGCTGGAGGGAGAAGTTCCCGGCGACCACGTAGAGGCCGATCACCGCGGCCAGCATGATCAGGCCGCCGACCAGGTTGTAGAGGAGGAACTTCACGGCGGCGTACGACCGTTGGGTGGACGCCGCCTCCTCGCCGTGCTCGTGGGCGCGGTCCCCGAAGCCGCCGATGAGGAAGTACATCGGGATCAGCATGGCTTCGAAGAAGATGTAGAAGAGGAACACGTCGGTGGCCTCGAAGGAGATGATCACCATCGCCTCGACGGCCAGGATCAGGGCGAAGAAGCCCTGGGTGGGCCGCCACCGCGTGTTGCCCGTCTCCAGCGGGTCGGCGTCGTGCCAGCCCGCGAGGACGATGAAGGGGATCAGCAGGGCGGTCAGCGCGATCAGGGCCACGGCGATGCCGTCCACGCCCAGCTCGTACCTGACCCCGAACTCCGCGATCCAGGCGCGCGACTCGGTGAGCTGGTAGCGGCTGCCGCCCGGGTCGAAGCGCACCAGGACCACGACGGCCAGGGCGAGTGTGGCCAGCGAGACCAACAGGGCCAGCCACTTGGCGGCGGTGCGTCGCGCGGCCGGTACGGCGGCCGTGGCGACCGCCCCGATCGCGGGAAGTACCGCCGTCGCTGTCAGCAGAGGAAAGGACATCGGTATCAGACCGCCCTCATCAGCAGGGTCGCGGCGACGAGGAGTGCCGCACCGCCGAACATCGAGACCGCGTACGACCGCGCGTAGCCGTTCTGCAGGCGCCGCAGTCGGCCTGAGAGCCCGCCGACCGAGGCCGCCGTGCCGTTGACGACACCGTCGACCAGGGTGTGGTCGACGTACACCAGGGAGCGCGTGAGGTGCTCGCCGCCGCGGACCAGGACGACGTGGTTGAAGTCGTCCTGCAGCAGGTCGCGCCGGGCGGCCCGGGTGAGCAGCGACCCGCGCGGGGCGACGACCGGCACCGGCCGACGGCCGTACTGCGCGTAGGCGACGGCGACGCCGACGACCAGGACCACCATGGTGGCCAGGGTGACCGTCGTCGCGGAGATCGGCGCGTCCCCCTCGCTGTGCCCGGTGACGGGCTCCAGCCAGTGCAGGAAACTGTCACCGAGGCTGAACAGGCCACCCGCGAAGACCGATCCGAAGGCCAGCACGATCATCGGGATCGTCATGGAGGCCGGCGACTCGTGCGGGTGCGGCTCGGCGTGTTCGGCGTCGTGCGCCGCCGCGGGCTCCGCGCTCGGCTCCTGGGGGGAACGCGTCGCGCGGTTCCTCCAGCGCTCCTCCCCGAAGAACGTCATCAGCATCACGCGCGTCATGTAGTACGCCGTGATGGCCGCGCCCAGCAGGGCCGCGCCACCGAGGATCCAGCCCTCGGTGCCGCCCTTGGCGAACGCCGCCTCGATGATCTTGTCCTTGGAGAAGAAGCCGGACAGGCCCGGGAAGCCGATGATGGCGAGGTAGCCGAGGCCGAAGGTGACGAAGGTGATGGGCATGTACTTGCGGAGGCCGCCGTACCTGCGCATGTCGACCTCGTCGTTCATGCCGTGCATGACCGAGCCCGCGCCGAGGAACAGCCCGGCCTTGAAGAAGCCGTGCGTCACCAGGTGCATGATCGCGAAGACGTAGCCGATCGGGCCGAGGCCCGCGGCGAGCACCATGTAGCCGATCTGCGACATCGTCGAGCCGGCCAGGGCCTTCTTGATGTCGTCCTTCGCGCAACCGACGATCGCACCGAACAGGAGCGTGACGGCGCCGACGACGGTGACGACGAGTTGTGCGTCGGGCGCGCCGTTGAAGATGGCGGCGGAGCGGACGATCAGGTAGACGCCCGCGGTCACCATCGTCGCGGCGTGGATGAGGGCCGAGACCGGGGTCGGGCCCTCCATCGCGTCCCCGAGCCAGGACTGCAGCGGCACCTGGGCGGACTTGCCGCAGGCGGCGAGCAGCAGCATCAGCGCGATCGCGGTGAGCTTGCCCTGGCTCGCGTCCCCCGCGACTCCGCCTTCCTGGTAGGTGCCGAGCAGCGGGCCGAAGGCGAAGGTGCCGAAGGTGGTGAACATCAGCATGATCGCGATCGACAGACCCACGTCGCCGACGCGGTTGACCAGGAAGGCCTTCTTCGCCGCGGTGGCCGCGCTGGGCTTGTGCTGCCAGAAGCCGATCAGCAGGTAGGAGGCGAGACCGACGCCCTCCCAGCCGACGTACAGCAGGAGGTAGTTGTCGGCGAGGACCAGCAGCAGCATCGCCGCGAGGAACAGGTTCAGATAGCCGAAGAAACGGCGGCGGCGCTCGTCGTGCGCCATGTACCCGATCGAGTAGAGATGGATCAGCGAGCCGACGCCGGTGATCAGCAGCACGAACGTCATCGACAGCTGGTCGAGGCGGAAGGCCACGTCGGCCTGGAAGCCCTCGACCGGCACCCAGGTGAACAGGTGCTGCAACAGGGTGCGGCTCTCCGCGTTCCTGCCGAGCAGGTCGGCGAACAGGACGACGCCGAGCACGAAGGAGACGGCCGCCAGTGCCGTGCCGATCCAGTGGCCGACGGCGTCGAGGCGCCGGCCACCGCACAGCAGTACGGCCGCTCCGAGCAGAGGCGCCGCCACCAGCAGCGCAATAAGGTTCTCCACGATTCAGCGACCCCTCAGAGCTTCATCAGGCTGGCGTCGTCGACCGAGGCCGAGTGGCGGGTACGGAACAGGGACACGATGATCGCGAGCCCGACCACGACCTCCGCGGCGGCGACGACCATCGTGAAGAACGCGATGACCTGGCCGTCGAGGTTGCCATGCATGCGGGAGAAGGTGACGAACGCGAGATTGCAGGCGTTGAGCATGAGCTCGATGCACATGAACACGACGATCGCGTTCCGCCTGATCAGCACGCCGGTCGCACCGATCGTGAACAACAGGGCGGCGAGATACAGGTAGTTGACCGGGTTCACTTCGACGCCTCCTCGGCCCGCTTGCGGTTCGCGCGTACGTCCTCGCCGCGGTCCAGGCGTTCCTCCGCGCGCTGCTCCAGCGCGCGCAGGTCGCTCAGCGCCTCGGGCGACACGTCACGGATCTGACCGCGCTCGCGCAGCGTCCTGCTGACGGTGAGCTCGGAGGGTGTGCCGTCGGGCAGGAGGCCCGCGACGTCCACCGCGTTGTGCCGGGCGTACACACCGGGCGCCGGCAGGGGCGGCAGGTGCCTGCCCTCGCGGACGCGCTCCTCGGACAGTTCCCGCTGGGTCTTGGCCCGCTCGGTGCGCTCGCGGTGGGTGAGCACCATGGCGCCGACGGCGGCCGTGATCAGCAGTGCGCCGGTGATCTCGAAGGCGAAGACGTACTTGGTGAAGATGAGGGCGGCGAGGCCCTCCACGTTGCCGTTGGCGTTGGCCTGGCCGAGGCCGTTGAACTCCTTCAGCGAGGCGTTGCCGATGCCCGCGAACAGCAGGACGCCGAAGCCGAGACCGCACACCAGGGCCAGCCAGCGCTGCCCCTTGATGGTCTCCTTCAGGGAGTCCGCCGCGGTGACACCGACGAGCATGACCACGAACAGGAACAGCATCATGATCGCGCCGGTGTAGACGACGACCTGCACGATGCCCAGGAAGTAGGCACCGTTGGCGAGATAGAACACCGCCAGGACGATCATGGTGCCGGCCAGACAGAGCGCGCTGTGCACGGACTTCCTCATGAAGACGGTGCACAGGGCGCCGATCACCGCGACCGTGCCGAGGACCCAGAACTGGAAGGCCTCGCCGGTGGACGTGCTGTAGGCGGCGAGCTGTGTGACGGACTGTGCGGCGAGATGCGCGGTCATCGCCCGACCACCTTCCCCGACGCCGGTTCGTCCTCGCCGGAGGCCGAGGCGGCCTCCTGCGGGACCTCACCCTTCGACAGGGCGACCTGCCGCACGGTGCCCGGCGCGGCCTCCGTCACCAGGCCCCGGTAGTAGTCCTGTTCGTCCGTCCCCGGGAAGATCGAGTGGGGGCTGTCGACCATCCCCTCGTCGAGGCCGGCAAGCAGTTGCTCCTTGGTGTAGATGAGGTTGGCGCGGCTGCTGTCGGCGAGCTCGAACTCGTTGGTCATCGTCAGCGCGCGCGTGGGGCACGCCTCGATGCACAGGCCGCACAGGATGCAGCGCGCGTAGTTGATCTGGTAGACGCGGCCGTACCTCTCGCCCGGCGAGTAGCGCTCCTCGTCGGTGTTGTCGGCGCCTTCGACGTAGATGGCGTCGGCGGGGCAGGCCCAGGCGCACAGCTCGCAGCCGACGCACTTCTCCAGGCCGTCCGGGTGGCGGTTGAGCTGGTGCCTTCCGTGGAACCGCGGAGCGGTGGTCTTGTGCTGCTCCGGGTACTGCTCGGTCAGCCGCTTCTTGAACATGGCCTTGAAGGTCACGCCGAAGCCGGCCACCGGATTCTGGAAACCGGGTTTGGTCTCCTTGGGCTCCTCAGCCATCGGACGCCTCCTTTCCCTCACGAGTTCCGCCGATCGATCCGTCACTCGCAGTATCCGACCCACCACTGACAATCAACTCGCGCTCGCGGCGCGGTTGCCGCCGCGGCACCGGTGGCAGCTCCTGCCCCGGCAGCGGCGGTACGGGGAATCCGCCCGCCGTCGCGTCGAAGCCGGCCGGCTCCTGCTCGGGCCGCTCGGCCGTCTTCGCCTTCTCCCGGAACATGTCGGCGACGAAGGAGAGCAGCAGCAGGACGAGGACGCCGCCGCCCACGTAGAGGGCGATGTCGGCGAAGTCGTAGTTCTCGTTCTTCAGGGTCCGCACGGTCGCGACGAGCATCAGCCAGACCACGGAGACCGGGATGAGGACCTTCCAGCCGAGCTTCATCAGCTGGTCGTAGCGGACCCGTGGGAGCGTGCCGCGCAGCCAGATGAAGAAGAACAGCAGCAACTGGACCTTGACGACGAACCAGAGCATCGGCCACCAGCCGTGGTTCGCGCCCTCCCAGAACGTGCTGATCGGCCACGGGGCCCGCCAGCCGCCCAGGAACAGCGTGGTCGACACGGCGGAGACCGTCACCATGTTCACGTACTCGGCGAGCATGAACATCGCGAACTTGATCGACGAGTACTCGGTGTTGAACCCGCCGACCAGGTCGCCCTCGGACTCCGGCATGTCGAAGGGGGCGCGGTTGGTCTCGCCGACCATCGTCACGATGTAGATCAGGAAGGAGACCGGCAGCAGGACGATGTACCAGCGGTCGTGCTGCTGCTCGACGATCGTCGACGTCGACATCGACCCCGAGTAGAGGAACACCGAGGCGAAGGCGGCGCCCATGGCGATCTCGTACGAGATCATCTGCGCGCAGGACCGCAGTCCGCCCAGCAGCGGATAGGTCGATCCGGAGCTCCACCCCGCGAGGACGATGCCGTAGATACCGACCGAGGCGACCGCGAGGACGTACAGCATCGCGATCGGCAGGTCGGTGAGCTGCATCGTGGTGCGGTGGCCGAAGATCGAGACCTCGTTGCCGGCCGGGCCGAAGGGGATCACCGCGATCGCCATGAAGGCCGGGATGGCCGCGACGATCGGTGCGAGGACGTAGACCACCTTGTCCGCGCGCTTGACGATGACGTCTTCCTTCAGCATCAGCTTCATGCCGTCGGCCAGCGACTGGAGCATGCCCCAGGGGCCGTGCCGGTTGGGGCCGATGCGCAGCTGCATCCAGGCGACGACCTTGCGCTCCCACACGATGGAGAACAGCACGGTCAGCATCAGGAAGGCGAAGCAGAACACCGCCTTGACGACGACCAGCCACCAGGGGTCGCGGCCGAACATCGAGAGGTCTTCAGCGGCGAGATACGGGCTCATGCCTCCACCTCCTTGGGGGCCTCGTCGGCGAGCTTCGCCGGGCCGATACGGACGAGTGAGCCGGGCCGCGCCCCGGTGTCGGAGGCGACGCCCCCGCCGGTCGAGTTCAGCGGCAGCCAGACCACCCGGTCGGGCATGTCCGTGATCCGGAGAGGGAGTTCGACCGCTCCGCGGGAGCCGGTCACGGCGAGGAGATCGCCGTCCTTGACACCCGCCTCGGCGGCCGTGGCGGCCGACACGCGCGCGTGGGCGGCGTGCCGGGTGCCGGCCAGCGCCTCGTCGCCCTCCTGGAGGGCGCCCTGGTCGAGCAGCAGACGGTGCCCCGCGAGCACGGCCTCACCGGCGGCGGGCCGCGGCAGAACACCCGCGCTCTCCAGCGGTGCGGTGGTCTGCGGACCGTCCCAGGCACCCAGCCGGTCCAGCTCCGCGCGCACGGTCCGCAGATCCGGCAGACCCAGGTGTACGTCCATGGCGTCGGCCAGCATCTGCAGCACGCGCGCGTCCGCGGGCGCCAGGCGTCGGGTCATCTGGTCGGGCTTGAGCGCCGCCTCGAACAGCCGGACCCGGCCCTCCCAGTTGAGGAAGGTACCGGCCTTCTCGGCGACGGCGGCGACCGGAAGGACGACGTCCGCGTGCTCGGTGACCTCGCTGGGCCGCAGTTCGAGCGACACCAGGAAGCCCACCTCGTGAAGCGCTTCACGCGCGCCTGCCGGGTCGGGCAGGTCGGCGATCTCGACGCCCGCGACGACCAGGGCCTGGAGCTCACCCCGGGCAGCGGCCTCGATGATCTGGCCGGTGTCGCGCCCGTAGCGGTGCGGGAGTTCGGCGACGCCCCAGACACCGGCGACCTCTTCCCGCGCGCGCGGGTCGGTGGCCGGACGGCCGCCCGGCAGCAGCGACGGCAGCGCGCCCGCCTCCACGGCGCCGCGCTCCCCCGCCCGGCGCGGAATCCACACCAGCCGGGCGCCGGTCGCCGCCGCGGCGCGGACGGCGGCGGTGAGGCCCCCGGACACCGCGGCCAGCCGCTCGCCGACGACGATCACCGCGCCCTCGGTGCGCAGCGCCTCCGCCGCCTCGCCGCCGCCCTCCTCCAGGCCCACACCGCTCGCGAGCGCGTCCAGCCATTCGGTCTCGGTGCCCGGAGCCGCCGGCAGCAGGGTGCCGCCCGCCTTCTCCAGGCCGCGGGTCGCGTGCGTACCGAGGCCGAACACCCGCTGTCCGTGCCCCCGCCAGGCCTTGCGCAGCCGCAGGAAGACGCCGGGTGCCTCCTCCTCGGCCTCGAAGCCGACCAGGAGGACGGCCGGGGCCTTCTCCAGGGAGGCGTACGTGACGCCCGTGCCGTCGAGATCGCGGCCGCGGCCGGCGACCTGGGCGGCCAGGAAGTCGGCCTCCTCGCTGCTGTGCACGCGCGCGCGGAAGTCGATGTCGTTGGTGTCGAGGGCCACGCGCGCGAACTTGCTGTACGCGTAGGCGTCCTCGACGGTCAGTCGGCCGCCGGTCAGGACGCCGGTCCTGCCGCGCGAGGCGAGCAGGCCCTGCGCCGCGATCTGCAGCGCCTCCGGCCAGGAGGCCGGTACGAGCTCACCCTCGGCGTTGCGCACCAGCGGTGTCTCGAGCCGGTCGCGCTGCTGCGCGTACCGGAACGCGAACCGCCCCTTGTCGCACACCCACTCCTCGTTGACCTCGGGGTCGTTGGCGGCCAGCCGCCGCATGACCTTGCCGCGCCGGTGGTCGGTGCGCGTGGCGCAGCCGCCGGCGCAGTGCTCGCACACGGACGGCGAGGAGATCAGGTCGAAGGGACGGGAGCGGAAGCGATACGCCGCCGAGGTGAGCGCGCCGACCGGGCAGATCTGGATGGTGTTCCCGGAGAAGTACGACTCGAAGGGGTCGCCCTGGCCGGTGCCGACCTGCTGGAGCGCGCCCCGCTCGACCAGCTCGATCATCGGGTCGCCGGCGATCTGGTTGGAGAAGCGGGTGCACCGGGCGCACAGCACGCACCGCTCGCGGTCGAGCAGCACCTGCGTGGAGATGGGGACGGGCTTCTCGTACGTGCGCTTCCTGCCCTCGAAGCGGGACTCGGCGTTGCCGTGCGACATCGCCTGGTTCTGCAGGGGGCACTCACCGCCCTTGTCGCAGACCGGGCAGTCCAGCGGGTGGTTGATGAGGAGCAGCTCCATCACACCGTGCTGGGCCTTCTCGGCGGCCGGCGAGGTGAGGTGGGTCTTCACCACCATCCCGTCGGTGCAGGTGATGGTGCAGGACGCCATGGGCTTGCGCTGGCCCTCGACCTCGACGATGCACTGGCGGCAGGCGCCGGCCGGGTCGAGCAGGGGGTGGTCGCAGAAGCGGGGGATCTCGATGCCGAGCTGTTCGGCGGCCCGGATGACCAGGGTGCCCTTGGGCACGCTGATCTCGGCGCCGTCGATCGTCAGCGAGACGAGATCCTCCGGCGGGACCGCCGCCTCTCCCCCGCCCGAGGGAGCGCTGGTGGTCACAGTCATGCGTTCACCTCCGTGCGGTCGGCCCAGGCCGTCGAGCGGGCCGGGTCGAAGGGGCAGCCGCGGCCCGTGATGTGCTGCTCGTACTCCTCACGGAAGTACTTCAGCGAGGAGAAGATCGGCGAGGCGGCGCCGTCACCGAGGGCGCAGAAGGACTTGCCGTTGATGTTGTCGGCGATGTCGTTCAGCTTGTCGAGGTCGGACATGGCGCCCTTGCCGGCCTCGATGTCGCGCAGCAACTGCACCAGCCAGTAGGTGCCTTCGCGGCAGGGGGTGCACTTGCCGCAGGACTCGTGGGCGTAGAACTCGGTCCAGCGGGTGACGGCACGCACGACACAGGTCGTCTCGTCGAAGCACTGGAGTGCTTTCGTGCCGAGCATGGAACCCGCGGCGCCCACTCCTTCGTAGTCAAGAGGGACGTCGAGATGCTCGTCGGTGAACATCGGTGTCGAGGAGCCGCCCGGCGTCCAGAACTTCAGGCGATGCCCGGCCCGCATCCCGCCGCTCATGTCGAGGAGCTGGCGGAGGGTGATGCCGAGCGGAGCCTCGTACTGGCCGGGACTGGTGACATGGCCGCTGAGCGAGTAGAGCGTGAAGCCCGGGGACTTCTCGCTGCCCATCGACCTGAACCATTCCTTGCCTTTTTGCAGAATCGCGGGAACTGACGCGATCGACTCGACGTTGTTCACCACAGTCGGGCACGCATAGAGGCCCGCGACGGCTGGGAAAGGGGGACGGAGCCGCGGTTGACCACGGCGGCCTTCGAGCGAGTCGAGCAGCGCGGTCTCCTCACCGCAGATGTACGCGCCGGCGCCCGCGTGCACGGTGAGCTGGAGGTCGATGCCGCTGCCCAGGACGTTCTCGCCGAGGTAGCCCGCCGCGTAGGCCTCACGCACGGCCTCGTGCAACCGCCGCAGCACAGGGACGACCTCACCGCGCAGATAGATGAAGGCATGCGAAGACCGGATGGCATAGCAGGCGATCACGATGCCCTCGATGAGGCTGTGCGGGTTCGCGAAGAGGAGCGGGATGTCCTTGCACGTCCCGGGCTCCGACTCGTCGGCGTTGACAACTAGATAGTGCGGTTTTCCGTCCCCTTGGGGAATGAATTGCCATTTCATTCCGGTGGGGAATCCCGCGCCACCGCGACCACGCAGACCGGATTCCTTGACGTACGCGATGAGGTCGTCCGGCGACATGGCGAGCGCCTTGCGGAGTCCCTCGTAGCCCTCGTGCCGTCGGTACACGTCCAGCGTCCAGGACCTGTCCTCGTCCCAGAAGGCCGACAGCACCGGTGCGAGCAGTTTCTCGGGGCTGGTGTCTTTGATCTCGGGTGCCAAGGTCATCACTCCCCCTCCTCGGCGGTCGGCCCTGCCGGGTGGGCCGGGTCGGAGGCCGACGTGTCCTGTGGCGCGTCGTGCGAACTGAGGTGCTCTTCGGGCGACGGCTCGTGCACCGGCCGCTTCTTCGCCCCGTCGTGCGGGCCCCCGTCGCGCGGGTGGACCACTCGCGTGGGCGTGGCCTCTCCCCTGGCCAGGCGGAGGCCCACCAGGGAGGCGGGTCCCGCGCTGCCACTCGCCTCGACGGCGCCGTCCCGCTCGTCGGGGAAGCCCGCCAGGATGCGGGCGGTCTCCTTGAAGGTGCAGATCGGGGCGCCGCGCGTGGGCTCGACCGGCCGTCCCGCGCGCAGGTCGTCGACCAGACGCGTGGCGCTGGCCGGGGTCTGGTTGTCGAAGAACTCCCAGTTGACCATCACCACCGGTGCGAAGTCGCAGGCCGCGTTGCACTCGATGTGCTCCAGGGTGACCTTGCCGTCGTCGGTGGTCCCGCCGTTCCCGACGCCGAGGTGCTCCTGGAGCTCCTCGAAGATCGCGTCGCCGCCCATCACCGCGCACAGCGTGTTGGTGCAGACGCCGACCTGGTAGTCGCCGCCGGGCCGGCGCCGGTACATGGTGTAGAAGGTCGCGACCGCGGTGACCTCGGCCGTGGTCAGGTTCAGCACGTCCGCGCAGAACCGCATCCCGGTGCGCGTGACATGGCCCTCCTCCGACTGCACGAGATGCAGCAACGGGAGCAGGGCAGACCGGGAGTCCGGGTAGCGGGCGACGATCTCGCGCGCGTCGGACTCCAGTCTGGCCCGGACGTCGTCCGGGTAGGCGGGCGCGGGCAGTTCGGGCATGCCCAGGCTGACGCCCTGCTCCGAAGAACTGGTGGTCACCGGTCGACGCCTCCCATCACGGGGTCGATGGACGCGACGGCGACGATGACGTCGGCGACCTGGCCGCCCTCGCACATCGCCGCCATGGCCTGCAGGTTGGTGAAGGACGGGTCGCGGAAGTGGACCCGGTAGGGCCGGGTGCCGCCGTCGGACACGGCGTGCACCCCGAGTTCGCCCTTGGGCGACTCGACCGCCGCGTACGCCTGTCCCGGCGGTACGCGGAAGCCTTCGGTCACCAGCTTGAAGTGGTGGATCAGGGCCTCCATGGAGGTGCCCATGATCTTCTTGATGTGGTCGAGGGAGTTGCCGAGTCCGTCGGGTCCCAGAGCGAGCTGGGCGGGCCAGGCGATCTTCTTGTCGGCGACCATGACCGGTCCGGGCTGAAGCCGGTCCAGGCACTGCTCGACGATCCTCAGCGACTGGCGCATCTCCTCCAGGCGCACCAGGAAGCGGCCGTAGGAGTCGCAGGAGTCGGCGGTCGGCACGTCGAACTCGTACGTCTCGTAGCCGCAGTACGGCTGCGCCTTGCGCAGGTCGTGCGGCAGGCCGGTGGAGCGCAGGATCGGGCCGGTGGCGCCGAGGGCCATGCAGCCGGTCAGGTCGAGGTAGCCGACGTCCTGCATACGGGCCTTGAAGATGGGGTTCCCCGTGGCGAGCTTGTCGTACTCGGGGAGGTTCTTCTTCATCTTCTTCACGAACTCGCGGATGTGGTCCACCGCGCCGGGCGGCAGGTCCTGCGCGAGTCCGCCGGGGCGGATGTACGCGTGGTTCATCCGGAGGCCCGTGATGAGCTCGTAGATGTCGAGAATCATTTCACGATCACGGAATCCGTAGATCATGATCGTGGTGGCGCCCAGCTCCATGCCGCCGGTGGCGATGCACACCAGGTGGGAGGACATCCGGTTCAGCTCCATCAGGAGCACCCGGATGATCTCGGCCCGGTCGGTGATCTGGTCCTCGATGCCGAGGAGCTTCTCCACGGCGAGACAGTAGGCGGTCTCGTTGAAGAAGGACGTCAGGTAGTCCATGCGCGTCACGAACGTGGTGCCCTGCGTCCACGTGCGGTACTCGAGGTTCTTCTCGATGCCGGTGTGCAGGTAGCCGATGCCGCAGCGGGCCTCGGTGACGGTCTCGCCCTCGATCTCCAGGATGAGCCGGAGCACACCGTGGGTGGAGGGGTGCTGCGGGCCCATGTTGACCACGATGCGTTCGTCGTCGGCACGGGCCGCGGACTGGACGACCTCGTCCCAGTCGCCACCGGTGACCGTGTAGACGGTGCCCTCGGTGGTCTCGCGCGGAGTGGCGTGCTGCGTGCTCATGAGTACGACCTCCGCTGGTCCGGAGCCGGGATCTGGGCGCCCTTGTACTCGACGGGGATGCCGCCGAGGGGATAGTCCTTGCGCTGCGGGTGGCCCGGCCAGTCGTCCGGCATCATGATCCGCGTCAGGGCCGGGTGGCCGTCGAAGACGATGCCGAAGAAGTCGTAGGTCTCGCGCTCGTGCCAGTCGTTGGTCGGGTAGACCCGGACCAGGGACGGGATGCGCGGGTCGGCGTCGGGGGCGCTGACCTCCAGGCGGATCAGCCGGTTGTGGGTGATCGAGCGCAGGTGGTAGACGGCGTGCAGCTCGCGGCCCTTGTCCTGCGGGTAGTGGACCCCGCTGACGCCGGTGCACAGTTCGAAGCGCAGCGCGGGGTCGTCGCGCAGGGTCTGGGCGACCCGGACCAGGTGCTCGCGCTCGACGTGGAAGGTGAGCTCGTCGCGGTCGACGACCGTCTTCTCGATCGCGTTGTCGGGCAGCAGGCCCTGCTCCTCCAGCGCGCCCTCCAGTTCGTCGGCGACCTCGTCGAACCAGCCGCCGTAGGGGCGGCTCGCCGGTCCCGGGAGGCGGACCGAGCGGACCAGGCCGCCGTAACCGGAGGTGTCGCCGCCGTTGTTGGCGCCGAACATGCCGCGCTGGACGCGGATCTCCTCGCCGGCGTCGCCGCGCTGGCCGGGGAGGTTGGAGGCGCCGAGGTCCTTTTCGGGGTTCACCCCGTTCGACGCTCCGTTGGTGCCGTTCGCGTCGCTCACCGCAGCAGCCCCTTCATCTCGATCGTCGGCAGGGCCTTGAGCGCCGCCTCCTCCGCCTCACGGGCGGCTTCCTCGGCGTTCACGCCGAGCTTGGAGGACTGGATCTTCTGGTGGAGCTTGAGAATCGCGTCCATCAGCATCTCGGGCCGTGGCGGGCAGCCGGGCAGGTAGATGTCGACCGGCACGATGTGGTCGACGCCCTGGACGATCGCGTAGTTGTTGAACATGCCGCCCGAGGAGGCGCAGACCCCCATGGAGATCACCCACTTGGGGTTCGGCATCTGGTCGTAGACCTGCCGCAGCACCGGCGCCATCTTCTGGCTGACCCGGCCGGCCACGATCATGAGGTCCGCCTGCCGCGGCGAGCCGCGGAAGACCTCCATGCCGAAGCGCGCCAGGTCGTAACGGCCGGCTCCGGTGGTCATCATCTCGATGGCGCAGCAGGCGAGGCCGAATGTGGCGGGAAAGACGGACGCCTTGCGCACCCAGCCCGCGGCCTGCTCGACGGTGGTCAGCAGGAATCCGCTCGGCAGCTTTTCTTCGAGTCCCATGTCCTAAGGCCCCTCAGTCCCATTCCAGGCCGCCGCGCCGCCATACGTACGCGTACGCGACGAAGACGGTGAGCACGAAGAGCAGCATCTCCACGAGCCCGAAAACACCCAGGGCGTCGAAGGTGACGGCCCAGGGGTAGAGGAAGACGATCTCGATGTCGAAGACGATGAAGAGCATCGCCGTCAGGTAGTACTTGATGGGGAAGCGCCCGCCGCCGGCCGGCGTGGGGGTCGGCTCGATCCCGCACTCGTAGGCCTCGAGCTTGGCCCGGTTGTAGCGCTTCGGACCGATCAGCGTGGCCATGACCACGGAGAAGATCGCAAAGCCTGCCCCGAGGGCTCCCAGTACGAGGATGGGCGCATACGCGTTCACCGCTCCTCGCTCCTCTCAGTCGGCACTGACTGCTGGCGATGGCCGGACCCGCATCTCCTCCACCGGCGCCGCGGACCCCGCCCGTCCCGGCGAAGATCGCGAACATGTGAAGCAGGTCACAAGCCCAACTGCCTCGCATCCTATGCCCGACGCTCTGTGATCTGCGACACGGGGTATTGCACAAGCTTTGTGATCTCCACCACCTGACGAAGGATCATGAAGTCGGATGAGCGGTGATCTTCGCACGAGAAGCGTCCGAGTGATCACCAGAGGTGACATTTTCACTTGTCGGCGCAGGTGGGAAGGGGCGTCTCAATATCAAGAGAGTTCTCTTGCATGCAAATTGGCGCTGGACGGGAGGCACTGGTAGAGGCTCGCGTTCACACGTCAGGGGTAGCGGGGTGGGTGGATGTGGACGGATGCGGACACGTGCACGCGTTCACGAACGGCACCCGGCGGGCTTCGGGCGCGGGACGCGGCCGCCGTCGTAATCGTTGCGTGACCTCCGCCACATCCATGAGAGCCGTCTGAGAACGAGGCTTGGCCACCGATCCCAACCAGTGGTAGGCGGAGGGCAATCAGGACTTAATGATGAAAGTCCATGATCACAGGCATGATCACCGGCGTCCGTAATGCCCGTTACGGCGTCAATAAAGGCCGACACACCCGGCATTCGGGGGGCCCATTGAACAACTGTGGCGCACCACACGTTTCTTGAAGGTATGGAGGAGCCCCTGATACCGCTTGTACCCATGTCCCACACCGCTCTCATACGCAGCCACCGGAAACCCCGCCGCAGCGCGTCGAAAATCGCGATGCGGGCCGGAGTGGCCGGTGGCGTTCTCAGCACCCTGGCAGTGGCCGGGGCTGCCGGTTCGGCAAGCGCCGCCGAGCCGGTCACGCAGACGCTCGAACTGCCCACGCTGACGGCCGACCTGGCCGCTCAGGTCGCCCAGTCCGCGGACGCCACGCAGCAGGCCGCCGCCAACTACGAATTGCAGGCCGAGCGTGACGCGGCCGCCGCGAAGGCCGCGAAGCAGGCCAAGTCGGACCTCGCGGAGGCCAGGCACAAGGCCGAGATCAAGAAGAAGGCCGAGCAGGCCGCCCGCAGGGCCGCCGCCGAGCGTGCCTCGCGCACCACCGAGCGGACGACGCTGGCCGCCCCGGCGACCACCACCACCGCCGCCTCCACGACCACGTCCACCAGCACGTCCACGGCCACCGGTTCGGCCGCGGCGGTCATCGCCTTCGTCAAGGCGCAGATCGGTGACGCCTACGTCTCCGGCGGCACCGGTCCCAACTCCTGGGACTGCTCCGGCCTGGTCCAGGCCGCCTTCAAGCAGGTCGGCGTCAACCTGCCGCGGGTCTCCCAGGACCAGTCGACCGCCGGCACCCAGGTGTCGCTGAGCAACCTCCAGGCGGGCGACATCCTGTACTGGGGCAGCGCGGGCAGCGCGTACCACGTGGCGGTGTACGTCGGCGACGGTATGTTCGTCGGCGCGCAGAACCCCTCCACCGGCGTCGTCGAGAAGCCGCTCTCCTACGACCCGCCGACCGGAGCCGTCCGGGTGCTCTGAGACCCGGGCACACCACGCGAAGGGCCGCAGCCGCTCGGGGGCAGCGGCCCTTCGGTACACCCTGCTGCGGGACGGTCGCCCGCCTGGAAGGCTCTGCCCTCGGAGCCGGTCCGAGGGCAGAGCCCGCGATGCCACGCGTCCCGCGATGCCACGCGTCTTCGTCCAGGGGAAGCCGGTCGCTTCCTACTTCCCGCACGCGCCCGAGGCCGGGCGCGGGTCCGTCCGCCGCATCACCGGGACGGGTGAGGAGGTCCTGCACAAGCCGTGCCGGGACGTCACCGAGTTCGGGCCCGGGCTCGCCGCGCTCATCGACGACATGTTCCTGACGATGTACGGCCGAGGGGGCCGGGCTGGCGGCGAATCAGGTCGGCGTCGCGCTGAGCCTGTTCGTCTACGACTGCCCGGACGACGACGGTGTCCGACATGTCGGACACATCGTCAATCCGGTGCTGGAGCCGCTCGATCCGGCCGGGCGGCGGCTGCTCGACGAGGGCGAGGGCTGCCTGTCGGTGCCGGGCGCCGTCATGGCCGTACCGCGTCCCGACCGTGCCGTGGTGCGCGGGCTCGACAGGGACGGCGAGCCGCTCGTGATCGAGGGCACGGGGTACTTCGTCCGCTGCCTCGCCCATGAGACCGACCATGTGAACGGTCGCGTCCACCTGGACCGGCTCTCCCGGCGCGAGCGCGGCCCTGGCAGATGGCGGACCGGAGGGACGAGGTACTCGCCCGCCGGGCCGCCAACGAGGCCGGACTCCGCGGGTAGGGCCGCACACCCGCTCTCCGCGCGCCGACCGGACGCGACCGGGCCGCACAGGGCGGCGGCGCACACACAACGGCCGCGCGGACGCGGGGCCGCACACTCCGCGTGTGCCCGAGCGGCGCAGCCGTCTGCGCTCACCGAGGACCGACGCCATCCGCGCTCACGGTGCCGCGGCCGTCAACGGGCGGTGCAGGCTCGCGGTCGCCGGCCGCGCCGTGCGGCGCGCTCACCCCGACGTGCGCGGCACGGCGTGCGCGGCACAGCGGGCGCGGCACAGCGTGCGCGGCACAGCGTGCGCGGCACAGCGTGCGCGGCACAGCGTGTGTCACGCCTTCGGGGCCACCTTGCTCAGGCCGTTGATGATGCGGTCCATCGCGTCGCCGCCCGTGGGGTCCGTGAGGTTCGCCAGCATCTTCAGCGTGAACTTCATGAGCACCGGGTGGGTCAGGCCGCGCTGGGTCGCGATCTTCATGACCTTGGGGTTGCCGATCAGCTTCACGAAGGCACGGCCCAGCGTGTAGTAGCCGCCGTAGGTGTCCTTCAGGACGCGCGGGTAGTGGTGCAGGGCCGTCTCGCGCTGGGCCGGCGTGGAGCGGGCGTGGGCCTGGACGATGACGTCGGCGGCGATCTGGCCGGACTCCATGGCGTAGGCGATGCCCTCGCCGTTGAAGGGGTTCACCAGGCCGCCGGCGTCGCCGACCAGCAGCAGGCCCTTGGTGTAGTGGGGCTGCCGGTTGAAGGCCATGGGGAGGGCGGCGCCGCGGATCGGGCCCGTCATGTTGTCCGGGGTGTAGCCCCAGTCCTCCGGCATGGACGCGCACCAGGCCTTGAGGACCTCGCGCCAGTCGAGCTCCTTGAAGGAGTCTGAGGTGTTCAGCACGCCCAGACCGACGTTGGAGGTGCCGTCGCCCATGCCGAAGATCCAGCCGTAGCCGGGCAGGAGCCGGTCCTCGGCGCCCCGGCGGTCCCACAGCTCCAGCCAGGACTCCAGGTAGTCGTCCTCGTGGCGCGGGGAGGTGAAGTAGGTGCGGACGGCGACGCCCATCGGGCGGTCCTCGCGGCGGTGCAGGCCCATCGCCAGGGACAGCCGGGTGGAGTTGCCGTCGGCGGCCACCACGAGCGGCGCGTGGAAGGTGACCTCGCGCTTCTCCTCGCCGAGCTTGGCGTGCACGCCGGTGATGTGGCCGGTGCGGTCGTCGACGATCGGGGCGCCGACGTTGCAGCGCTCGTACAGGCGGGCGCCCGCCTTCTGGGCCTGGCGGGCGAGCTGCTCGTCGAAGTCGTCGCGCTTGCGGACGAGGCCGTAGTCGGGGAAGGAGGCGAGATCCGGCCAGTCCAGCTGGAGCCGGGAGCCGCCGCCGATGATGCGCAGGCCCTTGTTGCGCAGCCAGCCGGCCTCCTCGGAGATGTCGATCCCCATCGCCACGAGCTGCTTGACCGCGCGCGGGGTGAGTCCGTCACCGCAGACCTTCTCGCGGGGGAACACGGTCTTCTCCAGCAGCAGGACGTCGAGCCCGGACTTGGCCAGGTGGTAGGCGGTCGTGGAGCCGGCTGGCCCCGCGCCGACGACGATGACATCGGCGGTGTTTTCGGAGAGGGGCTCGGTCACGGCGGGATCTCCCCAAGTTCTGAATCTGCGTGCCGACCGGCACTGGACATGGGCAGTCTATTCAGCGGTACCGATCACCCGGCTGAAGGGCTGCCCCCGTGAAACGAGCTCTGCCCGTCGTACGGCTCCGTGTCCCCACCGACGAGGACGCCGTCGCCTGGCACCGGGTGTTCGACGACCCGGACGTCATGGAGTTCCACGGCGGCAGGTCCGCGGAACTGTCCGTCTACGAGGAGCTCACCGCCCGCCAGCGCCGGCACGACGCGGAACGCGGATTCTGCCTGTGGACCGTGCTCGACGACTCCGGGCAGGTCATCGGCTTCACGGGCGCCCAGCCCTGGCCGCGGGACTGGGGTCCGAGGGGGGAGATCGAGATCGGCTGGCGGCTCGGCCGGGAGCACTGGGGCAAGGGGTACGTCACCGCGGCCGCGCGGATGGCGCTGGAGCGGGTGCGTGAGGCGGGCGTACCGGAGGTGGTGGCGATGGTCCTGGCGGGCAACACCCGGTCCATCGCGGTGACCCAGCGGCTCGGCATGCGGCTGGCGGAGGTCTTCACGACGCCGGGACCGCGACTGGAGGGGCACTGTTACCGGCTCGACCTCGCCGCGTCGTGACACTGGGTAGCCGAGTGTCACAGAACGACACCTGACACTTCCGGGCGGTGCCGGACCGGAGTTACCCTGCCGGTACCGCTGGGGGTGACATCTGTGCACATACCGCCCAAGACACCCGAGGTGCGTGTACCGCGTCTTGTCGGCCTGATGGCCGTGGACGCGCGCAGGACGGCCGACGCACGCGGGGTGTTCCTCGCCGCGCCCGACCGGCCCGGCTTCCACCGGACCGTGGTCGACCACGTCGTACGGCAGTACCCGCCGCCCGGCGTCGAGGTGCCGCGCGGGGCCGTCGTCACCGTGTGGTTCGACCTCGGGGAGGGAGAGGGCGGCGGGGGCGCGGGAGTGCGGGAGCCGCGACTGCCGAGGCCGCCCGGCGGCGGGATGCGGCGGGAACTCGACGAACCGGGCGGCGACGCGTACGTCGTGGCCGGATTCGGCTCCTGCTGAACCAACCACCAACCGGTCACCACCTGCTGAACCAACCGGTCACCACCTGCTGACTCGGCCGGTCACCACCTGTTGAACCAGCCGGTCACCACCTGTTGAACCAGCCGGTCACCACCTGCTGAACCAACAGGTCACCACCTGCTGAATCGGCCGGTCGGCCCTCCGGCGTCCGCCGGGCCCCGGAGGTTCTGGTGGTCCGGTGGTTCAGCTGGCCTTGAAGCCGCGGTGCAGGGCCACGATGCCGCCGGTGAGGTTGCGCCAGGCCACCTTGGACCAGCCCGCCTCGCGCAGCCGCTCGCCGAGGGCCGGCTGGTTCGGCCAGGCGCGGATGGACTCGGCGAGGTAGACGTACGCGTCGGGGTTGGAGGACACCGCGCGGGCGACCGGCGGCAGCGCGCGCATCAGGTACTCGGTGTAGGCGGTGCGGAACGGCGCCCACGTCGGGTGCGAGAACTCGCAGATGACGACCCGGCCGCCGGGCCTGGTCACCCGGTACATCTCGCGCAGGGCCGCGTCGGTGTCCTGCACGTTGCGCAGCCCGAAGGAGATCGTGACGGCGTCGAAGGTGTCGTCCCGGAAGGGCAGCCGGGTCGCGTCGCCCGCGGTGAAGGGCAGCCAGGAGTGGCGCTGTTTGCCGACCCGGAGCATTCCGAGGGAGAAGTCGCAGGGGACGACGTAGGCACCGGTGCGGACGAAGGGCAGCGAGGAGGTGGCCGTACCGGCGGCCAGGTCCAGGACCTTCTGCGCGGGCCGGGCGTCGACGGCCCGGGCGACCTCCTTGCGCCACACACGGTCCTGGCCGAGCGACAGCACGTCGTTGGTCAGGTCGTACCGTTCCGCCACGTCGTCGAACATCGAGGCGACTTCGTGCGGCTGCTTGTTCAGGGAGGCGCGGGTCACCCGCCCATTGTTGCAGTACGGCCCCTCGCGCCCGCTCAGGGGAGCAGTCGCGGCCTCCTCCTCGCCGCCACGTCCTCCACCCACCCGCACAGCACGACGAACAGCGCGATGAGGACCCAGCCGACGCCGAACATGAACCACTGGCTCTCCAGCGGCAGGTAGGTCTCGAACGCGGGCACCTTCCAGAACTGGTCTATCAGCGGCACGGCCAGGATCAGCGCGATCTCGTGCCAGAGATAGATCGTGACCGCGCGCGCGTTGAACACGGTCACGACGCGGTCGAGCCGCCGGAACCGGGTGAGCCCGGCGAAGTCGATGCGGAAGCGGGCCTTGGCCCACATCAGGAGCATGACGAAACCGGCCGACCAGAAGGCCTGGGCGAGCGGGATCTCGTCGAGGTCGTAGGTGCCGAACTCGGCCCGGTGGGCGAGGGCGTACCAGCCGCCGTAGCCGAGCGCCGCGAGCGAGAGGACGACGACCACGGCCGGTTTCATCCGCTGCAGGACACCGTCGCGGTGCGCGAAGCCGAGGATCCAGCAGAAGAGGTATGTCGACAGGTCCCACAGGGCGGTGCCGAGCCGGTTGTCGGGGCCGGACCAGACGAAGGTCAGGACCAGGACCGGCGCCAGGGACGACACCAGCACCGGGACGGGGGCGAGCCGGAACACACGCAGCAGGAGGGGGGAGAGCAGGACGAACCAGAGATACGTCCGCAGGTACCAGAGGATCTCCCAGGCCTGCTCACCCCAGGCGTTGCCCGGCGGATCGCCCAGCGGCACGACCCAGTAGACGATCTGCCAGCCCGGCATCCAGTCGTGGATCATCATCGCGAGGACCACGAAGGCGCCCCAGAACCAGAACGGTGGCAGGAGGCGCCGGAGCCGGCTCCTGACCACCGTGAGCGCGGGCCGTTCCAGGGACCTGGCCATCAGGGTGCCGGCCAGCCCGAACATGATCCCCATGGACGGGAAGACCAGGCCGACCCAGGCCCAGCCGAAGGTGTGATAGGTGACGACGCGGACGAGCGCGACCGCGCGGAGGGTGTCGAAGTACCGGTCCCGTCCGCCGCCGGCGGCCGGCCGGGGCGCCGGCGTCTCCCGATCCCCGTCCAAGACTGCGGCGGCGGCAGGCTCGGGTTCGCGCTCCACCACCGGAAGGGGTGCCGTCGCGTCCGGCACCGGCGACACCCCCTGACCGTGGTTCCCGTGCCCCTGGCGGTCCTCGTAACCCTCGACGTGCCAGGGGTGGGGGTGCTGTGCGTACGGCTGCTGCTGCTGCGGATACGGCTGCTGCTGCGGGCCGTACCCCTCGCTGCCGTACTCATTGCCGTACTCGTAGGCGTACGGAAGGTGCTCCTCGTAGCCGTACGGGAGGTGCTCCTCGTAGCCCTGACCGGGGCCGTACCCCTGCGGATGCCCCTGCTGTTCCTGGCCCCAGCTCATCGGCTCGCCCCCGCCGGGGTGCCGACCTCGCCGGTGCGCTTCAGCTTCTGCCAGCGCAGGCGGCCGCCGGTGAGCGCGGTGATGCAGGAGTGGATGAGGACGAGGTACATCATCTGGCGGTAGGCCAGTTGTTGCAGCGGCATCATCAGCAGGTAGCGGTACTTCTCGCGGTCGAGGCGGAAGGCGTACGCCGCGCAGAAGAGCTGGACGCCGAGGACCGCCAGCCACGCGTACAGCGCCGCTTGGAAGTCGACGAAGATCATCGAGTAGACGGTGAACACGTCGATGAGCGGGGCGAAGACCGGCGTGACGATCTGGAAGATCACGACCAGCGGCATGCCGACGCGGCCGAAGCGGCCCGAAGGCCCCTTGTCCGTCAGGGACTTGCGGTGCTTCCACAACGCCTGCATGGTGCCGTAGGACCAGCGGTAGCGCTGCGACCAGAGTTGCTTCAGGGAACCCGGCGCCTCCGTCCACGCCTTGGCGTGCTCCTGGTAGACGACCCGCCAGCCCGCGCGGTGCATGGCGATGGTGATGTCGGTGTCCTCGGCGAGGGTGTCCTCGCTCATGCCGCCGACCTGGAGGACCGCGTCCCGGCGGAACGCGCCGATCGCGCCCGGGATGGTGGGCATGCAGCGCAGCAGGTCGTACATCCGGCGGTCGAGGTTGAAGCCCATCACGTACTCGATGTGCTGCCAGGCGCCGATGAGCGTGTCGCGGTTGCCGACCTTCGCGTTGCCCGCGACCGCGCCGACCTCCGGGTCGGCGAAGGGCTGTACGAGCTGGTGCACGGCGTCCGGCTCGAAGACGGTGTCGCCGTCCATCATCACGACGAGGTCGCAACTGGCGTTGCGGACACCGTTGTTGAGGGCGGCCGGCTTGCCCGCGTTCTCCTGGCGGATGACCCGGACGTTGGACATGCCGAGCGAGTCGGCCGCGTCGCGCGCGATCTCGGAGGTGCCGTCCGTCGAACCGTCGTCCACGACGATGATCTCGATCGGGTGCGTGCTCTGCGCCAGCGACCTGAGCGTGTTGGCGATGCACTCCTTCTCGTTGTACGCCGGGACGATCACGCTGACCGGGCGGGTGACCGTCGGCCCCCAGCTGAACCGGCGTCTGTTGCGCTGTCCGTGGTGGCGGCGGGCGAGGATCAGCATCATGCCGAACCGGCCCATCACGGCGACACCCACGACGACGAGTCCGACCGACAGCGCCGGTACCGTCCACTCGGCGACCGCGACGGCCGCGACGAGCGCCTTGCCCTCGTAGAGGGTCGCGCCGGTGGCCTCGTGGTGCGCGGCCTGCAGCCGGGACGCGGCCGACTGCCGGGCCGTACCCCCGACGCCCGAGGTCCCGGTTCCCGAACCGGCGTCTCCTGTGCGGTCGTTGGGCGCGCCGCTCGGCTGCGTGCCGGCGACCCCCGCCGCCCCGGCCGCCCGGGCGTTGCTCGCGTTCTGCGCCTCGATGACGCCGCTGACGGTGGTGAAGGTGTAGCCCTTCGCCTTCATCTTCCTGATGTATTCGGGGAGCGCCGCGATCGTCTGCTCACGGTCACCGCCCGCGTCGTGCATGAGGACCGCCGCCCCGGCGGTGCCCTTGGGCGTGGCCCAGCTGACGATCTTCGAGACGCCCGGCTTCTTCCAGTCGTCGCTGTCGGTGTCGACGAAGACACTGGTGTAGCCGTCCTCGCCGAGCTTCTGGTAGACGGGCCAGCTGTAGTTGTCGATGGCGTCCGTCTCCGAGGAGTACGGCGCGCGGAACAGCGTGGTGGTGATGCCGGCCGCGCCCGCCAGCGCGAGCTGCGTCTGCTCCATCTCGCGCTGGACGCGGGCGGTGCTCTGGTACGACAGGTCGACGTGGGTGAAGGTGTGGACGCCCACCTCGTTGCCCTGCTCGACCATGTCCTTCACGATGCCCGGGTAGCGCGAGACCATCGAGCCGACCAGGAAGAACGTGGCGGGGACGTCGTTCTCCGCGAGGATGTCGAGGACGTCGGGCGTGTACGTGGGGTTCGGGCCGTCGTCGAAGGTGAGCGCGATCGTCTTGCTGGGGACGGAGATCGTCGTGGCCCGGCCGGCCCGGAAGGTGAGGATGGGGCCGCCGTTGAGGATCCTGTCGGGGACCTTGCTGGAGCTGGCCCCGTCGCGCACGCGCTCGTCGCCGCCGACCTCGGCGCGCAGATAGCCGTCGAGCAGCATGACGCTGGTCAGTCCCAGCAGGAGCAGCAGCGCGAGGATGACGCGGGGTTTCTGCAGCGCCGCGGCCTTGCCCGCCGCCCGTTCGATCCGGGTGGGGGCACGCCGACGGCGGCGTGGTGGTGTCGTCGTGGTCATGGAGGTTGCTTGCCTTCCCGTCAGTTGGCGGCCGCGGCGGCGGACGCGGACGAGGAGGGGGCGGTGCTGCCCGTGGACGCGGACGAGGAGGGGGCGGTGCTGCCCGTGGACGAGGACGAGGAGGTGGCGGAGGCGGAGGCACCCGTGGACGCTGCCGACGGAGTGCCGCTCGGCCCGCCGAGCTGGTTGCCCGGTCCGCCCTGCGGCTGGTAGCCGTTGGGCCCGTTCCGGCCGGACGGACCGGCGTTCTGCCCGCCGAACGGCACCAGTGACGACGGGTTGATCGACGTGCCGATGCCCATGAAGGCCATGCCCAGCACGACGGCGTACCCGGCGCAGACGACGCCGAGGAGGATGCCGACCCGGCGCAGCACCTTGGAGCGGCGTCCGGAGTTGTCAACGAACACGGGGCCGTCGGCGGACGCGTTGCCAGGTTTGCGACGGCGACCGCGCACAGCGGCGGCGGAAGCGGCAGCGGCGCGGTTTTCGGTGGCAGGCTCGGAATGCATTCCCCGGATATTAGGGAGCCTTTATGTGTCGGAAACTCGGAAGTTGTTGTGAGACGGCCATGAGAAATCCCCTGACCTGTCTCTTCCCTGAGAGATTCCGGGAACGGCTGCGCCGGAGACCGTGAGGCGAAAGGAACCGAATGCTCCGATTCCGCGTCCGAACAGTCCGATTCGCCAGGCTGGATCTGTGGGGCCGCTGTACGTCACCTGTCCGCGCGAGGCTCGGCCGCGTGTGAGACATTTCCACTTCGGAAACTCACTTTGTTTCCGTCCTGAGACAGAGATCACGAGAGCTGGTGCATGCAGAATGCGGAGTTTCCTGAGGCCGGCAGCCGGGCTCACCTGCTTGTTTGCCCTGGCCACCGCGGGATGCTCGGCGGGTTCCGGCGCCACCTCGGACGCGGCCCCTTCGGCGTCGGCGCGGAGTGACACGTCCCCGTCCGAGAGCGCGTCACCGTCGACGTCGTACGCCCCCTACGTCAGCGCCACCGACGCCTCCGGCACCGACTCCACGGGCTCCCCGGGCGCGTACAACCTGGCTTTCGTGATCGCCGGCGGGAGCGACTGCACCCCCAGGTGGAACGGCGTCGACGCCATCGGCGACGCGGCCGTCACGGCGAGGATCGCGGCGCTCAGGAAGTCGGACGCCACCGTGCGTGTGTCCTTCGGTGGCGCGTCGGGCAAGGAGTTGGCGGAGACCTGTGACACCGCCTCCGCGCTGGCGAAGGCGTACGGCGAGGCCCTGGACGCGGCCGGCTCGACACAGGCCGACTTCGACGTGGAGGGCGACACCCTGGCCGACTCCGACTCGGTCGCCCTGCGCTCCGAGGCGATCGCCCTGTTGCAGCGGCAGCGCACCGGCCTTGAGGTGTCGTACACGCTCCCCGTCATGCCCTCCGGCCTCGACGCGGACAGCCTGGCGCTGCTGGAGTCCGCCAACGACAAGGGCGTTGAGGTCTCCACCGTCAACATCATGACGATGAACTACGGCGAGACGTACGACGGCGACATGGGCGACTACGCGATCACCTCGGCCACGGCCGCGCACACCCAGCTGAAGAAGGTCTTCGGTCTCTCCGACGCGAACGCCTGGCGGGGCATGGCCCTCACCTCGATGATCGGCGTCAACGACGTCGCCGGCGAGACCTTCTCGCTCGCGGACGCGGCCCAGGTCCGTGCCTTCGCCGAGGAGCGGGACATCGCCTGGGTGTCGATGTGGTCGAGCTTCCGCGACCAGCAGTGCGTGCCGGGCAACGCGGAAAGCGACGACGCGGCCACCAACTGCAGTGGGGTGAAGCAGAGTTCGGGGGCGTTCGCGAAGGCGTTCGCGGGATGACGTGAGCCGTCCCGGCTCAGGCGCCCCGGACCGCGTGCCTCAGCGGCGCCTGTGCAGCAGCCGGCCCGCCACGACCGTGGCCACGCAGGTCGCGGCACCGTGTTCGCCGAGGGCGGCCTCGTCCGGGACGTCGAACACGGCGAAGGTCGCCTCGAAAGCGGCTTCGGCCGCCTGCTCGGTCCGCTGAGCCGTTCCCTCGACGGCGCCGCCGGCCGCCCCTGCGGGCGGCAGCGGTCGCAGGATCGCCTCCGCCAGGCTCCGCCCGCCGGCCAGCGGGTCGAGCGTCGGCGGACCGGCGGGCACACCGGACCGCGGCCCGGTGCTCAGCCCCGCCCGGTGCAGCGCGTCCCGCACCGCGGGCCGCCGCAGGTCGCCCGTGACCGCGACCGTCCCGTGCGCCAGCATCCGCTGCACACCGCGCCGCGCGCTCGCCCCCCTGCGGGCGTCGGTCAGGCCGAGCGCCGCGAGCGCGTCGGCGGTGACGAGCGGGGCGGTGCCCAGCTCGTCGGCCTCGCGCGGATCGGGGTGGTAGGCGAGCTCCAGGAGTTCCGGTCCGTAGGGGTTCACCAGGCCCGGGGTGAGCAGCCCCGG
This sequence comes from Streptomyces sp. NPDC043878, assembly GCF_056435735.1. Lineage (NCBI taxonomy): Bacteria > Bacillati > Actinomycetota > Actinomycetes > Kitasatosporales > Streptomycetaceae > Streptomyces > Streptomyces sp. NPDC043878. Next base: position 115,993 of record NZ_JBWKDW010000003.1, on the reverse strand, counting down.
CCAGCGCCGTACCCGGGCCGTCGGATGGGCGGCCGCCAGTTCGTCGTACGGGCCGAGAGCGGCGACCCGCCGCCCGTCGACCAGCACCGCGCCCCCGGGTACGGCGGGCCGCCGGTCCCCGGTGACGAGGAGATCGGCGGCGTGGATCGTCAGCATCCGCGGGTCAGTTGGAGGCGAGCAGCTTCAGTTCCGGGTGGGCGGTGCCGCCCGCGATCGCCGTCGAGGAGATGTGGGACATGACCCGCTCGTCGACGGGGTCGTTCGCCGGGTCCTCGTGCACGACGATGTGCTCGTACGTCGTGGTCCGCTGCGCCGGGACCCGTCCCGCCTTGCGGATGAGGTCGATGATCTCCATCCGGTTGGAGCGGTGCTTGGCGCCGGCCGAGGAGACGACGTTCTCCTCCAGCATGATCGAGCCGAGGTCGTCCGCGCCGTAGTGCAGCGACAGCTGGCCGACCTCCTTGCCGGTGGTCAGCCACGAGCCCTGGATGTGGGCGACGTTGTCCATGAAGAGCCGGGCGATGGCGATCATGCGCAGGTACTCGAAGAGCGTGGCCTGCGTACGGCCCTTCAGGTGGTTGTTCTCCGGCTGGTAGGTGTACGGGATGAAGGCGCGGAAGCCGCCGGTCCGGTCCTGTACGTCGCGGATCATCCGCAGGTGCTCGATGCGCTCGGCGTTGGTCTCGCCGGTGCCCATCAGCATGGTGGAGGTCGACTCGACGCCCAGCCCGTGCGCGGTCTCCATGATCTCCAGCCAGCGCTCGCCGCTCTCCTTCAGCGGCGCGATGGCCTTGCGGGGCCGCTCGGGCAGGAGCTCGGCGCCGGCGCCGGCGAAGGAGTCGAGACCGGCCGCGTGGATGCGGGTGATGGCCTCCTCGACCGACACCTTCGAGATCCGGGCCATGTGCTCGACCTCGCTCGCCCCCAGGCTGTGGATGACGAGCTGCGGGAACTCCTTCTTGATGGCCGCGAAGTGCTGCTCGTAGTACTCGACGCCGAAGTCCGGGTGGTGGCCGCCCTGGAACATGATCTGGGTCCCGCCGAGCTCGACGGTCTCCGCGCACCGGCGCAGGATGTCGTCCAGGTCGCGGGTCCAGCCCTTGGCGGTGTCCTTGGGGGCCGCGTAGAAGGCGCAGAACTTGCACGCCGTGACGCACACGTTCGTGTAGTTGATGTTGCGCTCGATGATGTACGTGGCGATGTGCTCGGTGCCCGCGTACCTCCGGCGGCGTACGGCGTCGGCGGCCGACCCGAGCGCGTGCAGCGGGGCGTCGCGGTAGAGGACGAGTGCCTCTTCGGGGGTGATCCGTCCGCCGGCCGCGGCACGGTCGAGGACGGACTGAAGATCGGCCTTCTCGGTCACCGGGGCGTCCCTTTCGTAAGGGTTGTGGACAGACCGAACCAGCCTACGCCAGCGGGTTCCCGGCACCGACGTCAGCCTGCCAGGGGCGCGTGGCCCGGCGCGCGTCAGCCGGCGTACGCCCCGATCAGGAGTCCGACGTACGCCCCGGCGATCAGGAACGGCCCGAACGCGATGGCCGTCTTGCGCCCCGCCCGGCGCGTCACCACCAGCGCACCGGCGTACAGCGCCCCGAGCAGGAACGCGGCGAAAGCGCCGAGCATCACCGTCGGCCAGCCGTACCAGCCGAGCACCGCGCCCAGACCGAGGGCCAGTTTCACGTCGCCGAAGCCCATGCCGGCCGGGTTGACGAGGAAGAGGACGGCGAAACCGCCGCCGAGCGCGAGGGCGCCCCACAGTGCGGTCGGCCAGTCCCCGGCGTGCTCCGGCACCAGCGCGCACACCCCGAGCAGCGCGAGCGCGGCGGCCGCGAGCGGCAGGGTCAGCAGGTCCGGCAGCCGCCGCACCCGGAAGTCGACGACCGCCAGCAGCACCCAGACCGGCGCGAGCAGCAGCCAGACGGCGATCTCCGGCCGGGTCCCGGTGGCCGCGGCGAGAGCGGCGCAGAGGAGGGCGGTGACCAGGGCGACGAGGGGGGTGCGGGGGCCGTAGGCGCTCGTCGCCGGAGCCTCTACGGCGGTCCCGGCGCCGTTCGCCGGTACGACCGCCCCCGCGCACTCCCCGCAGCGGGCCCAGCCGATCCAGCCCCCGATCGGGTGTCCGGCCGGGCACGTGTCGCGCCAGTTCTCCCCCGGCGGGACGGAGAAACGGTGGGCGGCTCTCGGCAGCAGCGACCCCGCCGCCGCGCCCCACAGCGCGGCGGCGACCACCAGGAGGCCGGTCATCCGGCCGCGGCGACGCCGCCCCGCCACGTCGGCAGCAGCTCGTCGAGCAGTGCCTCGGTGCGCGGCGGGAGACCGCGGGCCCCGCTGCGGCCGACGAGGTCGGCGGCGAGCGCCCGGAGCCGGTCGGTGTCGCCGGTGGCGTGGGTGGCGCGCAGCAGCTCGTTCCACAGCCGCTCGTCGGCGGGAGCCGTCCGCACCGCCGCGTTCAGCGCCTCGATCGCCTTCTCCGCGCGGTCCTTCTCCAGGTGGAAGGCGGACAGCGCGAGCCCGATGTCAGCGACCAGCAGCGGGAGTTGGGCGTCGACGATCTCGTGGGTGAGCCAGCCGTAGCGACCCTCGGGCCGGTCGGCGAGCAGCCTCCCGCGCACCAGCACCAGCGCGTCGGTGAGGAGCCGGCCGCGGACGGCCCGGCTGTCGACGCCCTTGCCCTGGGTGGCCTCGTGGTACAGCGAGCGCAGGACGTCCAGGTCGGAGACCACGGACTTGGCGAGCGTGAGCCGCCCGGTGGTGTCGGCGGTGAGGCGGGGCGAGCCGTCGGGGTCGGTGCCGAGCCAGACGCGCAGCCGCTCCACCAGCGCGTCCCGTACGTCGTCGGTGACCCCGCGCGGCCACAGCGCGGAGGACAGCACCCGCGGGTGCACGCCCTCGCGGTGCAGGAGCAGCAGCGCCAGCGCCTCGTGCAGCAGCGCGCTGCGCTCGCCGTCCGGCGTCTCCAGGCCGATGATCTCGTACGACCCGACGAGGCGCGCGTACACCGCGGGCCGCCCCTGCTCGCTGATGTCGACCAGGAACGGCGGGGTGTTGGTGGGTCCGTCGGGTCCGCGGTCGGGGTCGGCCTCCACGAACAGCTCGACCACGGCCCGCTGTTGGGCCACCGGCAGGAGCTGGGCGTCGAGTTCGAGCCCGAGGAGCGGGGCGAGCAGCTTGCCGGCGCCGGTGATCTCCATCTCCCAGGCGGCGCCGGGCAGATCACCCGTCTCGGTGCCGACGAGGTAGCCGATGCCGAGGCGGGAGGCGTCGGCGGCGAGTTCGGCGAGCTTGACGGCGTCCTCGGCGTTCGGCTGGGCCGCCAGCAGCACCAGGTGCGGGGCCCAACGGGTGTGCTGGGCGGGGCCGGTGCGTCCGGTGAGGACGGAGTCCAGTCCGGCCGCGCCGAGCGCGCCGCGCCGCTGCCGGGTCTCGGCCTCCATCGTCTCCACGAGCGCCTCGATGTCGTCGAGGTGGCGCAGCCGGTTGGGCGCGAGCGGCGTGAGGTCCTCGCCGAACCCGACGAGCGTGATCGTCATGCGGTCGGACCAGCCGTTGGTGGCGAGTTCGGCGGCGACGGAGGCGAACACGGCCGCCCGGTCGGCCTCGCGCCCGCTCAGGGAGACGATGCCGGGCACGGCCTCCAGGTTGAGCAGCAGCCGCGAGTCGTCCATGGTGCCGAGGCTGACGAGACCGGGGTAGGGGGCGGCGGTGTCGACGTCCGCGTAGCGCTCGCCGTCCGTGCGGGCCAGCACCCAGAACGTCTGGTCCTGCCCGAGCTGCCACGGCGCCGGCGGCTTGCCGGACGGCTGGGCGAGCTGGAGATGCAGGTCGCCGTTGGTCAGCCAGGCCGCGTACACGGTGGGCAGCGGCCGCGACTCGGCGGCGAGAGAGGCGGCGAGACCGCGCAGCGACCGGTCGAGCAGTCGTACGCCCTCGGGGTCGGCGCCCACCAGCAGCGCGTCCTGCACGTCCAGGGCGTCCCCGGCCGGCGTGGGCGGCTCCATCCCGCGCCGCCCGCCGACCGCCCCCATCGCCGACTGCCACAGCGCCTGCCGACGCCGCCGCCCGAGCGCGCCGAGCAGACCGGCGGCGAGGAGGGGGGCGCCGAGGAGAGCCTCGGGCAGACCGAAGGAACTGCCGGAGGAACCACCTGCGGAGGGGGAGGCGGTGGCGTGCTGCTGGTCGCTGTTCTGCGGCTGGTTCCGGTGCTGCTCGGGGGCGGGCCGCTGCCTGGGCACGGAGACGTGGTCGGCGCCGCCGTCCCGGGCCTCATCGCCGGCGTGCTCGGCGTGGTCACCGGACTTGGCGTAGTCGTGTATCTGCTGTCGTACGTCCGAGGAGACGCCGGGCGCCGCGTGGGGCATCTCCACGAGTTCGCCGCCGCGTGCGTCACCCGGCATCTCCATGATCCAGCCCGGCCGGATCAGACTGGCCTCGGACAACCGTGAGCCGTCCGGCTGCACACGGTCCTTGTTGAGTTCGTAGATCTCCTTGTACCGGCGTCCGTCACCGAGGTGCCGCTGCGCGATCTCCCACAGGGAGTCGTGATGGCGCCCTTCGGGCGGCTGGATCCGGTAGTACTTGGTGCCGCCGGAGGTGGCGGTGGCCCCGGCGGCCTCCGCGTGGGAGGCGGCCTGCGATGCCTGCTCGGCGAGCGCCGCCGCCGTACTGGCCGCCTGCTCCTGCTGCTGCGCGAACAGCCCAGGCGTCTGCTGCGCGGCCGCGACGGTCCCCCGCTGGTTGTCCTCCAGGCTGTGCCCGAGCTGCGAGAGCCCCGGCGTGAAGCTGGCCGCCGTGGCGCTCACCAGAAGCAGCGCGGCGACCAACTGCCGTGCCAGCAGCTGACTTCCCCCGGACCCCGGCACCCGCCCCGGCACCCCGACCCCGGACAGCGCGGCCTTCACCTCGACGAGCACGCACGCGGTGAACTGCGCCCAGGCCAGCCAGACGATGACGGTCAGGATGTGCAGGAACGTACCGACCGTGATCTGGTGCTTGAGCCACTTCATCGGCTCGAACTCGTGCGGCAGCGGCCACCCCACGAGCACGGCCAGCACTCCTGGCACGCCGACGACCAGCACCACCAGGGCGACGAAGGCGAGGAACGCCTTGACGACGTCCCCGAAGGTGCGGCTGCGCACCCGCACCGGCTGCGGAGTCCGGTTCCTCGGGCCCGTCGAGCTTCCCGTCGAGCTTGAAGTGCTGCGTCGCGCCATGGCGGGTGTCCTGGGTCGTGTGTGGAGGGCGATGGAGTGGGGGTGTGCCGAGCCTACAGAGATCTTATGGACTGGGACTGACACCGTCGAAGGGCCGGCGGAACTCGGGCGCCCACGGCCGCCGTTTCCTTCCGGAATGCCCGCGGAGCCCGACCGGCCCCGGGACCACACTCCTCACCTTCCCTACACAATCCCTCCGCGGCTGCACAAGTGCCGTCCACGCCCCGTTCGTCAGGGCCCTGGGGAGCCCTGGGGCTGGATACCGCAGCGCCCGGATACCCGCAGGGGAACTCGGCGGGCCGCAGCCGCGGATTCCCCACCCATTCGGCGCGGAACGGCTCCGGCAGATCCCCGGCAGGCCCCGTGCGCAGCCGGCGGATCAGCTTCCGGTGCGCGTACTCCTTGAGGGACAGGGTCCGGAAGTCCCCCATGCTGGGCATCAGACGGCAGACCGCGAGGGGCTCGCGGGACGCGTCAGCGGTCATGGCGCCGAACCGGCTTCGGGACGGGAGCCTCATTGCAGAACGGTGCGGTGGGGATGGGACCGGTCCGAGGGGCAGACGAAAACGAGCAGACGCCCTCCGCGGCCCACCACGACCTGCGTGGGGGTGTTCGCGTCCGTGTCCGCCACCTCTTGGTCCTCAAGAGGAACCCAGCTGCGGGTTCCTGTGTCCCACTCCCTGCTGTCGACGGTCATGAGTAGTTCCATCGGCTGCCCGCACGTGCAGACCACCTCCTGCGGGCCGGTCAGATGCCAGGACGCGAACCCACCGACCTTCCAGCCGGGAGGAATGGACAGATCGAACTGATAGCTGACCGCATCCTCGTCCTCCCAGTCCTCCCAGTCGTCGAGGCGTGCGCGAATCGGGTAGGGGAGCAGCCCCCCGTACTGATGCTCCACGACCTGCTCGGGGTGCAGCACGCAAGGGTCCGGTACGTATTCGGCCCGCCCGACCACTTCCGGTTCCGGCTGTTCCGCGAGTACCGCCGAGACCCCGGAAGCCTTCCGGCAGTACAGATGTACGGCGACATTCCGCTCTTCGCCGTGCGCGTCGAACGGGCACCAGAAGACCTGAAGAAGATCCGCGTCCTCGGGCAGGCTCAGACCGGGCACGTCGCGGGTGAACAACTGGGCCACAGGCATGAGCGGGATCGGGTCCGTGTCCTTGAGCCAGGGCGCGTGTCGGCCCCTGCGAAAGGAACGGAGGGTTTCGAATTCCTCGGCCGTCGGTCCTTCGGGCCGCCCAGGCTCCGGTTGCCGGCTCCACGCCTCGCGAAGAATCTTCCGACTCAGCCGGACGTCACTGAGGCGCTCGCCGAACCGGCGCTTGTGCGGCACCACGCACATGGGCCACGGTTCGTCCGCGGGCCACAGGAACGGCCCCCCGACAGAGCTCTGCTCGGGGAGGGGAACTCCGGGCCGCGGATGCAGTCGCGTACTGACACCGCGGTACTGGGACAGCTCCGGAATGACTTGCTCGATGTCCACAGGCCGCTCGGGGGTCGTACGGGTCATGTTCCTCCTGTTCACCTGCCACCGGCAAAGCAATCAACGGCCGGGAACCGCCGTCCGTACACCGGCCGCGGGATTGTCCAGCCAACCGCTCAGCGAGAAGCCCTGGTTGCCGAACGCCTGGAATTCCAGCCGGATCGGCACGGGATTGGTTCCCGCGTAGATGGGCGTCACATCGTACTGAACGATCTCTCCCCTCCTGGCCGCGTCGGCGACGGGCTTCTCGAACATCTCGTACATGTGCGGGTGGTTGGTGGGATTCTGCGTCAGAGTCACCAAGTTGTGTGGCGCATTCGGACCCTTGCCCGCCCCACCCAGTGTGTTCGCGAGGAGGTGACCACGCGCCTCGTTGAAGAGGGTGCCGTGTCCTCGCCAGCCCTTGGTCCACATGCTTCCCGCTTCCGTACCCTGCATGATCACCATTTCCCTTCGGATACATGCGGAGATTCCGGTCGGCCGTCCGAGATGGTCGGTTCCCTTGTATCTGACGCTGTTGCCCCATGCGTAGCGGTCGGGCCGGTTGGCATATCGGGGGGCCAGCCCCAGCGGGTCACATCCCTGCAAGGGGTTGGCGACGTAGACGGCAGGGTTCGGAGCCGGTTCGAGTCCGAGCGGATCGGGACTGAAATACCGTGCGGATTCCGGGTCGTAGTAACGCTGGACGTTGTAGTGGAGACCGGTCTCGGGATCGAAGTACTGACCCGGAAAACGCAAGGGCGTGTACGCGGACGCGTCCCTGTTCCAGGCTGTGGAACCCCAGAGTGTGGCGCGCGCCCGCCACGCGATGTCGCCCTCCTCGCCGACGAGTTCGGTCGGGGTCCCGACGAGGTCGGTGACGATGGCGAAGAACCGTGCATCGATCTCCTGACGAGTCAGGGCATCGAGACGCCGGTCGGTCTGCGTGACGGGGTGAAGGCCGTCGTATTCCCATGTCGTCACGACGGGGTGGGGCAGGTCGGGGCCTGTTGATTCCTGCTCCGCCAGGGTCGCCCCGTCCCAGGTGAACCGGGTCTCCTCGACCACCGTGGTGCCGTCCGCGCCGAGGCGCTGCTTGGCCGTGCGCCGGCCGAGGGGGTCGTACCGGTAGCGCCACTTCGTACCGTCCGGTGTGGTGACCGCCGTGAGGCGGTCCTCCGCGTCCCACGTGTAGCGCCAGACGTCCGGCTTCCTGGAGAGTCTTGTCCTGCGGCGTTCGACGATGCGTCCCGCAGCGTCGTAGGTGTAGTGGATCGAACCCGCCCGTAGGAGTCTGTTTCCCTGGTAGGCGCGATCACCCCGCGCTTCCGTTCCCGGGTGCCGCTCCGGCCATGCGGCGTGCGTCTGGTTTCCGCTCGCGTCGTATGCATACCTTTCGTGCCAGCCGCGGGCGTCAACTCGCGTCACCCTGCCGGCGGCGTCGAGTTCGAACCGACGCGGCCCGTTCGACTGGTCCTCGACACCGACCAGATGGCCGTCGGCGCGATAGCCGTACACACGGCGCAACAACGTACCTGCGGCACCCGTCACGGCCTGTTCGGCAACGCGACCCGCGCGATCCCACGTACGGGACAACCGCAGTCCGGTGGAGGAAAGTGAGCGGGAGAGCTCACGGCCCGCTGCGTCGTACGAGAACTCCAGGCCGCGTCCCGCGCAGTCGATCCGGGAAACCTGCCCACCGGCGTCATACGCATACGCCGTCTCCGCCCCGGCGGGCGTGACCCGGCGGACGGGACGGCCGGTCCGGTCGTACTCCCGGAGCAGAACTCGCCCGTCGACCGACTCCGCGAACGCGCGGCCCATGACATCTCTTTCATAAGCCACCTCGCACGCCGGGCCGGTCAGCCGAAGGACACGTCCCATGACATCACGTTCGAATTCGACCGTGTGGCCGTCGGACGTCTTGGCGACCAGCCAGTCGAGCGCGTCATACGAGTAGTCGACTCGCTGCCCCACCGCGTTCACGCGGGAAGTGAGCCGGCCGGCCGCATCGTGCTCGTAGTGGACCTGGCGGCCGTCGAAGTCGACCTCGGAGATCAACTGACCGGCAGCGTCGTACGCGTAACGCCACACCATCCCTTGTGGGTTGACGACCTTCGTCAACTGCAGGGCCGCGTTGTGCTCGAATTCGTAGCGAGCGCCGTCCGCCCGGATCTCCGCGGCCAGCACGTCGAAGTGCCCGTACTCGTAGTGGGCAGTTCGGCCTTCGCGGTCCGTGTGACTGACGCAGTTCCCCTCCCCGTCGTAGGTCCACGTCTCCTCGCCGCCCTGGGGCCCAACTCGGCGCAACAGTTGTCCGTCGACCGACCACGAGAGGCGGGTTTCGGAGCCAGTGGGGTCGACTGCCGCGATCAGGCGCCCGAAGTGGTCGTACCGGTACACGGAGCTACCGCCCGAGGGTTCGACCACTTCCACCGGCAGGCCCGCCGGGTTGTTGCGGATGGCGAGTGTGTTCCCCAGAACGTCGGTCGCCGATGTCAGGTGCCCGCCGGCGTCATAGGAGTACGTCATCGTGGCGCCGGACTCGTCGGTCACCGAGGTGGGATTTCCGCGCTCGTCGTACGTGTGCCGGATGACCGTTCCGTCTTCCTGGAAGATCGCGGCGGGAAGGTGGAGGTCGGTGTACTCGACGGATGTCTCGACCCCGTCCGGACGGACCACCCGCACAGGCAGCCCGTACTCGTTGTTGATGATCCGCATGCTGTTGCCGAGCGGGTCGGTGCGTCCCGTCACATGGTGGAAGCGGTCGTATTCGGTTCGGGTCACCGCGCCGTTCGCATCCACTTCAGCGACCACCTGGTACAGGTCGTTGACGACGTGTTTGGTTGTCTGCCCCTGGGGCGTGGTGGCTGTGGTGACCCGCATCCCGGGAAATTGTGGATCCGTTCCTCCGTATTCCAGGAACAAGGCGTAGTGGCCGCCTTCACCCCCCTCGGAGACGCAACGGTCCTCGTCGTCATACGTGTACGTGTATCGGCTCTCGTTGGAGTCGATCCACGCGATGACATGCAGCCTGTCGTCGTACTCGAAACGCAACTGCAGACCCGCGGGTCCGTCGATCTCCGTGAGGTTCCCGTCGGTGTACCGGTACCGCCTCACCAGCGCGTCCGATCCGTCCTCCGCTCCGCCGGCGAGGTGGAGGGCCGTGACCCGGCCGTCGTCCGTCGTGACCTTGAGACGATAGCCACCCGAGGACGTGATGCCGACGGGCAGGCCCATCTCGTCGTAGTGGAAGTCGAGCGTGCGCCCGTTGCGGTCGGACACCTTTCTCAGCGGAGCGCACCCGTCGCTCCCCGGCTTTCCGAACAGGGACGCCAGGCCCGTCAGTGGATCAACAACCCGATAGCCGCCGTCGTCGAGGCGAGTGAGCGGCCAGCGCTGTCCCGCCTCCGGAAGAACCGGATCGTCGGGGCCGCTTGGATGGGGATAGGCCAACAGCTGACCGTCGTCGGTGACGAGGACGAGACCGGTTTCGTCGATCTCGATCCGCTGATCGATGGTGGAGGACCACGACGGACCGAACCACCACCCCGCCCGGTAGCCGGACTGAACCCGCCGCTGGAACAGGAGGGGCAGGGCCCCGGGCAGCTCTATGTCCGTCTGCGGGAGAAACATGACACCGGTAGCCATGTCGATGGGGTCGCTCATCCCCTGTCGAACCTTGGTCTTGAAGCGGGCAAAGGCGTCCTTGGACCTGCCGAGCATGCCGCGCGCGCTCTTGCCCAGCCCGCGCACCGCCAGGGCCATGCCCTTCAGACCGCCCCTGAGCCCCTTCATCGCGGCCAGACCGCCCTTGAGGCCCTTGGCGAGCCCACCGAGCGTGGTGAGCCCCTTCATGCCCGGTATGCAGTCCAGCGCCGCGAACCCGACGTCCCACAAGGAGGCCTGGCCCTTGGAGTATTTGTAGAGCGTGTCGGCGAGGACGACGAGCGCGGCGATCAGCACGATCGCGCCGAGGATCGGGCCTCCGATGATCATCGCGATGATGCCGACGACCGCGACGACGACCTTGCACACCGTGACGATGGTGTCCCAGTTGTCCTCGAACCAGTCGCCGACGTCCTCCCACCACGACCGGTTCTGGATACCGGCGTCCGACGCCTCGTCGATCTTCGACTTCGCCTCACGCGCCGCGTCGTCACGCATCCCGCGGGCGTCCTCGGCCATCTTCTTCGCCGCGTCGAGCGCGTTCTGCGCGTTGCTGACGTCCGACTGGGCCTTGGAGTGGGCTGACTTGGCCTGCTGCGCGTCCCGGGTGGCGGCGCGGACCGTCGCCTCGTCCGGCTTCTCCGCACCCGACTTGCTGCCGGTCGGATCGTCCTTGTACTTGTCGGCTTCCTTCGTGGCCCGCGTCACCCACGAATCAGCCGACGACAACCGGGACTTCGCCGAGGACAGGTCGCTCTGCGCCTCGCGGGCCTTGGCCAGCGCCTTGTCCGCCAGCGCCTGGGCTCGCTCCAGCTTCGGCCAGTACGCCGCGAGAGCGTCCCCGCACATCTCGTAGGACTTCTTCAGTTTTTTGAGGTTCTTCGGTACGCCGGAGAACTGCTCCTGGAACACGTCGGCGGACTTGCCCGCCCACTGCAGCAGGGTCTCCTCACCGGCCATCCCCTTGACCAGCCGCAGCGCGTCGGAGACGTCGTCCGCGAAGTCGTGCAGCGTCCGGGCGAGGGTCCGCACCCGGTCCGGGTCTCCCGGAGTCGGGTCCTTGTCCAGGTCCAGGACATGCCAGTCCTGCGGCCGATAGCCCGCCATAACGCAACCCCCGTCACGCGCACATCATCAACAACCGTATGCACAAGCGAACTTACAAGGCACAACCGTGCGAGGAAAGGCTCACCCGGCGAAACGGAACGTCGACGTGACCGCGTCGAAGATGTCGAAGAAGGAGTCCGCGAGGTCCAGGACCTGGCTGCTGCCCGCCACCAGCGCGACCTTGCCCTCCTGGCCCGGCACCGGGATGAACGTCTGCATCAGTACGGCCCGGATCGTGCGCTTCAGCGCGTCGTCCGGTATCTCGATGTCCTCGACGCCGTACGTCCGCGCCACCGTGCCCACGCCCGGGATGTCGACGGTCGTCACCTTGCGCCAGGCGTCGCCCTCCTTCTTCGCCTCCCTGGCCGCGAGGCCGGCCGCCATCGTGGCCGGGTCCGTCGACAGCGGGGCCCCCTCGCGCGTGCGGCCACCGACCAGGGACACCGTCACCGAGCCGGTGATCGGGGTGTCACCGCCGAAGCTCTCCGCCATGCAACCGCAGTACAGTGCCCCGGACTTCCAGGCGTCCGCGGCGGCCTTCCGCAGGAACGCCGTGTAGGTGTCGCGGTATTGGGCCAACTCCGGCCGCTGCCTGACCCGTTCGTTCACCATCCGCCGGATCGAGTCGTCCCGCGACTCCGGCCGCACGTCGAACTCCCACCAGGACTCGGGCACCTTGATCCGGAAACCGCCGCGCTCGACGGTGAGTGTCTCCATGTAGCGGGCCATGCCGTCCGTCACCCCGTTCAGCCGGTCACCCGTACCGGCAGCCTCGTTCGATGTACCGTTCCGGTCAGACTACGAGGCCCGTCTGGGGGACAGAACATGGGCAACGGCAAGAGCGATCTCGCGCTGCCACTGAGCGAGCTGGAGACGTACGGCAGCCGGCTCCGTGATCTCAAGACCCGTCTGAACCACACCAGGAAGCTGTTCAAGTCCTACGAGGACGACATCGGCGACGGCGGTGTCAACCACGCCCTCGACGAGTTCGAGTCCCACTGGGAGGACGGGCGTGAGGACATCACCCAGCAGCTCGACGCGCTGGCCGACATGTCCGACGCGGTCGTGCGCGAGTTCAGGAAGCTCGACCTGGACCTGGAGAAGAAGGTCAAGGACGGGGTGAGGACGGAGGAGACGGGTGGGGGGCAGGGCGACAGCGGCGGTGGGTGAGCCGTACCGTCAGCCCACCTCGTTCTCCGCCACCGCCCGACCGTGCACGACCACGTCACCGCCGTAGAACATGCCCACGAACACCGGCGCGTACGTCAACTGAACCTCGACCTCGACCTGTTGCGCGTCGGCCGACACGCAGTGGGTCGCCGCCGTGTCCGGGCCGTTCATGTCCATCTCGCGGGCGAACGCCTTCACCCGGGCGTCACAGTTCTGGAAGTTGATCGGCGCGGCACCGCCCTGGTTGCCGTAGAGGGCTTCCTTGTCGATGTCCTGGGCCGCGTAACGGGCCGCCTGCTCCGCGATGTCCGCCGCGCGTTCCCGCTTGGAGATGGACATACCGCCGTCGATGACGAACGCGGAGAGGGAGAGGAAGACCAGGGCGAAGATGATGACGGCGCCGGCACCGGAGCCGCGGTCGTCCAGACGGGATCGGCGCGCCTCCCACCAGGATTGGCACAGTCGTACGAGCTCACTCACGCCGTCCTCCGGAAGGGGTCCAGCGGTGAGCTGAAGCTGGCCTTCAGCGTCGTCGGGACGTCCAGGCCCAGCATGGCCAGGCCGCGCACCTCACAGCTCACCTCGACGGTGAAGATGGTGTCGGGTTCGAAGCCCGCGCTCGTCTGCGTCACCGACACCGGGCCCGAGCAGACGTCGGTGAGGTCGGCCTCGGCCGCCTTGCGCGCCTCGGCCAGAGCCGTCCCGTGGTCCTTCTGGATCGAGCCGGCACGCGCCGCGTCCCTGGCTGCCCCGTCCAGCGCCCCCCGCCCGTCCACCAGTTGCCCGAAGGCCACCAGGACGAGAATGAACATGATCATGACGGGGGCGAGGATCACCACCTCGACGGTGGACAGGCCGCGGTCGTCCGCCGCCAGGCGGTGGCGCGGCAGGGAGACGCCCATGCCTGGTGCCGCGTCAGGCAACGTCACTAGTTCTCCCCCTCCCGCACGAACCGCTCCACCGGGCCCGAGGACTGGGCGTGCACCGTCAGGTCGAGACCCGGGAACACGGTCGGGATCCTGGCCGTGATCTCCACGCCCACCGTGTTCTGCTCCGGCTGGAGCATCTTCACGTCCGGGGACAGGACCAGCTGGGGACCGAGCTGGCTGATGTAGCTGTCCACCACGGTGCGGGCCTCGCCCCGCCAGCCGCCGGGCTGGTCGTGCGCGGTCGCGCGCGCCTTGCGGGCGCCCGCCTGGGCAGCCGCCTGGGCCACGTGGTCGGCGAAGAAGTACAGCGCGAACTGGACTGTCGCGAAGATCATGAAGAACAGGACCGGGGTGAGGAAGACGAACTCGATCGCGGTCATTCCGGAGTCGCCGCGGGTGGCGGCGGCCTCACGCGCGGCCCCCGCCCTGCGGCGCATCCATCTGCCTGCTCCCACGAACAACTCCGTGATCCCGTCTCCCCGTCGCCCCGTCCCCTCCGATCAGCAGGTGCCGCTCGCGTTCGCGCCCTTGATGCAGTCGCCGACCTTGTTGGCGCCGTCGCTCAGGGCGGTGTTGATGATCGCGGCGACCACACCGACGATCGCCACGACGACGGCGGAGATGATGACCCACTCGACCGCGGAGGCGCCGCGGTCCAGCTCGCCGGAGCGGGCGCGCTGCACGCGGCCCTGCAGGAAGGTGACCAGGAAGTCCACGGCGGGAATGCCCGTGCGGACGGTTCGTTCGGTACTGGTTGCCATGGGAGTTGTCCTCTCAGGTCGGCTGGATGTCTGGGCGGTGGATACGGGGACTACGACGAAGGGAACGAGCCGAGCGGTTCACACCTGGAACACCCGCATCGCCGCCGGGAAGATCAGGAACACCAGGAAGCCGGCGCACAGCAGCAGTTGGGCCACGAGCATCGACTGCGACTTCTCGCCCGCGCTGCCCTCGATCTCGGCGAGTTCACGGTGCCGCATGGTCTCGGCCCGGGAGGCGAGGGACTCGCGGACCTTGGCGCCGTCGTCGGCGACCAGGGCGAGGGAGGCGGAGAGGTCCTTGAGCTCCTCGACACCGAGCTCCTCGCCCAGCGCGCCGAGTGCCTGCCACTGGCTGATCCCGGTGATCCGGGCGTCGGCGAGCGCGCTGCGGATACGGTGCGTCGCCCAGCCGTCGGAGATCTCGGCCGCCGCCATCAGCGCCTCGGGCAGACCCCGGCCACCCGCCAGGCTCATGGACACCAGGTCGAGGTACGCGCCGATCACCCGCCGCAGGTCCCGCCGCTTGGCGGCGGCGTCCCGTCGTACCTCCAGATCGGGCAGGAAGAAGAACACGGCCGCGAACAGCAGCGCCAGCCACACGGGGATGACCGGGCTGCGGCCCATGCCGAGTGTCAGGATCACCGCGAAAAGGAACGGCCCGAAGAACAGACCCGCCGCCGCCAGCAGGACCTTGGTCGCCAGGAACTTCTCCCAGCCGCGGTCCAGTACGGCGAGGTCCGCGCGCAGCGAGCGCTGCTCCCAGCCCTGCTGGAGGTAGAACTCGGCTACGCGCCGCCCGACTTCGGCGCGCACCGAGCCGAGGCGGCCCGTGTCCTGCGTCGTCCGGGCCGACTCGTACGCCGTCCCTCGCGCCCGCATCGCGTCGATCCGCGCGACCTGCGCGACGGCGCTGCGTCGGGACGGCATCAGCGCGCGGACCAGGACGTAGACGCCCAGGCCCAGGATCGCGCCGATCACGACCGGCATGGTGAGGTTCACCGGCGTACCCCTTCCTCCGGCTGGACCGGCTGCGCCTGACCGGGGCCCGCACCGGGACCGGGCTGGCCCTGGCCGGGCGGGGCCGGCATCCGGGGCCGTACGAACTGCACCGAGGCGTCGTCCCGGACCAGGAAGCGCTCGGGCGTCTCGATGGTGGACAGCTTGCGCAGCCACCAGAAGCCCAGGGCGAACAGGCCGCAGACGATGGCCAGGACGAGCTGGCCGACCGCGGTGCCGTAGGGCTTGACGAAGTCGCGGTTGAAGACGGACAGACCCAGGACGAAGGCGATCGAGACCGCCACCACGATCTGCACCGACCGGCGTGTGGAGGACCGTTGGGCCATCACGCGCTGGCGCATGTCGACCTCCTCGCGCGCCGACTTGGCGAGCGCGCCGAGCACCTGGCGCAGACCGGGGCCCCGGAGGCGGGCGTTGAGGATCAGCGCCGCGACGATGATGTCCGCGGAGGCGTCGTCGATCTCGTCCGCGAGGATCTGGAGCGCGTCGGGCAGCGGGGTGCGGGAACGCAACCGGTCGACGAGGGCGTCGAGATGGGGCCGCAGCACCGGCGCCGCCGCGCGCGCGGAGGCGGGGATGGCCTGTTCCAGGCCGACCGCGCCGGCGATCGTGTCGCGCAGCGACTCCGTCCAGGAGGCGAGGGCCTCCACCCGGCGCATGGCGCCCCGTTCCTCCGCGGCGCCGCCGAAGAGGCGGTCCCAGAAGAAGACGAGGACGCCGGCCGCGACACCGGCCACCGCCCAGCGGGTCAGCAGCAGGACGGCGATGCCGACGAGGGCCGCGAGGGAGCCGCGCCGGCCGGCGAACCGGATCAGCTCGTTCGCCCGCTCGCTGGCCCGGTGCTTCTCGTGTTCGGGTTTGGCGGGCAGGCCGCGGACGGCGACCACGAACAGCCCGATCCCGCCGCCGACGGCGACACCGCAGCCGATCGAGTACAGCACGGTCGTCGAGAACAGGCCGCCCATGGTTCCGAGTGTGCCGAGAGCCGAGTACGTCATGCTCACCCCCAGGTTCCGTGCGGCTGGTAACCGTGCGCGATCAGGTCCTCCAGGCAGGCGATGGGCGCGTGCGGCACGATCCGGCCGTCCGGCGCCTCGGCGAACACCTCGCTGGACAGCACCCGGCCGTCCACACCGTTGACCTCACGGACGGAGGTGACCCTGCGTTGCAGGCGGCCGCCGGTGTGGAAGTCGTTGCGCCGCTGGATGAAGACCACGAAGTTCACCGCGCCCGCGATCAGCATCTGGCTGGCCTCGATGGGCAGTCGCTCGGACGCCTGGAGGGCGTACGTCGAGATGCGGTTGAAGACCTCGTGGGAGCTGTTGGCGTGGATCGTGGACAGCGAGCCGTCGTTGCCCTGCGACATCGCGTTGAGCATCGTCACGATCTCGTCGCCGAGGACCTCACCGACGATGACACGGGAGGGGTTCATACGGAGGCTACGGCGGACCAGTTCGGCCATCGCGATGGCGCCCTGCCCCTCGGAGTTGGGCAGCCGTTCCTCGAACGCCACGACGTTGGGGTGGAGTTCGGGGAACTGGTCGAGGCCGAGCTCCAGCGCGCGCTCGACGGTGATGAGCCGTTCGTGCGGCGGGATCTCGTTGGCGAGGGCCCGCAGCAGCGTCGTCTTCCCGGCGTTGGTCGCCCCCGCGATCATGATGTTCTTGCGGGCGCGGACCGCGCAGGCCATGAAGTGGGCGACCTCGGGGGTCACCGTGCCGTTCCCGACGAGGTCGGAGACGAACACCTTGCCCATGCGGGCACGGCGGATGGACAGCGCCGGACGACGCGCCACGTCCATCACGGCCGACAGACGCGACCCGTCCGGCAGCCGCAGGTCGAGCTGCGGGTTGGCGGAGTCGAACGGGCGGGAGGACAGACCGGAGTAGGCACCGAGCACCTGGATCAGCTCGATGAGTTCCTCGTCGGTCTCCGCGACGGGGTCACCCTTCACCTCGCGTCCGTCGGAGTACCCGACGAACACCTGGTCGCAGCCGTTGATGTCGATGTTCTCGACCTCGGCGTCGTCGAGGAGCGGCTGGAGCCTGCCGACCCCGAACAGGGCCGCGTGGACGGCGGCGGCGTACTGCTCCTCGGTCTCCGCGTCCAGCGGCGTACGGCCCGCGTTGATCTCGGCGCGGGCGTAGTCCTCCAGGATCTGGGCTATGACCGCGCGGGCGTACTGCCGTTCGTCCTCGCTGGACATCGGCGTGACACCGGACGCCTGGTCGAGGCGGCGCTGCTCGGCGATACGGTCACCGGCGTCCTGCCGGAACCGCTTGACCAGTTGGTGGTCGACAGCGGTCATCGCCCGGCCCCCGCACGGCCGTGGACCTGACCCTGCTGCGGTACGGCCCATGCGGCGCCGTACTGCTGGTAGAGGTCCGCGGTGACCTTGCGGGCCGAGCGGATGAGCAGGGACTTGTCGAGTCGGCCGCGCCTGCGGCCGGCCAACTGCTCGGCACCGGCGGGGTCGTCGGCGATGGTGCCGACGACGCGGGCACCGGTCTGGGCGTGCACGAGCATGTCGTTGACCTGGTTGACGAGCTTGCCCGCCTCGCCCGGGTCGGCCACGAGCACGACACCGATGACCGGGTTGGACAGGCTCGCGGCACCGCGCGGCCCGCCGTGCAGCTTGGTGGACAGGGCGGCGGCCCGGTCGCGGACGCGGGCGATGGCCTCCGGCTCGGTGCGCGCGAGGAGCAGCACCAGCGCGGCGTGCGGGAACAGTTCGACCGCCGGGGTGTCCCCGCTGATGCGGCCACAGTCGGCGATGACGTCGGCGGGCGCGTTCGGCGAGTCGGCGAGGGAGGCGAAGGCGTGGCCGAGGGTCGGCCACAGTCCGGCGAGGCCGGCCGCCTGCTCGGAACTCCCGAGCCCGACCAGGACCTCAAGACCGCCGCTCAACGGCTGCACGTGGTCCCACAGTTGGTCCGGCACGAGACCGCGACGGGCGGTCGCGGCGATCGACAGCATGCCGGTGTTCGGGTTGAGCGGACCGCCGTGCGCGGCGGCACTGCGGTACACGAGGTCGCCACCGGCCGGGTCGGTCTCCGCCAGCAGCACCCGTCGCGGCCAGACCGCCGCGAGAGCGACGGCCGCGGTGGTGACGCCGGGGGAACCCTTGTCGGCGGCTAGAGCGATGAGGGCCATGGGGTCGGCGCCGCCTTCAGTTGCCGGGGATGAGGACGAGGGCCACTTCGCCGTTGGAAGCGGCCTGCGCCAGCCCGGCGGCCTCGTCGTTGTCGACGACCAGCGTGATCGGCAGGTTCGTGCTGCTGACCAGTTCGTCGCTGCCCTTGTCGGAATTCACGAAGCGGACGGTCGCCCGGTCGGCCAGCACGCTGTTGCCGCCCGTCGACGAACCGCTCTCACCGGAGCCGGAACCGGAGCCGCTGTCATTGCCGACGCGGTAGGCGGCCACGACGTCACCGACCTTGAGACCGGTCGGGTACTGCCCCTCCTTGAGGGCGAGGCCGACGGTCGCCTTGCCGCTCTCGAGCTTGGCCTCGTTGCCGAACATCTCACCGACGGCGACCACGCCGGCCGGGATGGCGCTCCGGGCCTTGAGCCGCTTCAGCGCGCCCAGTTGCTCCCACAACACGTAGTGGATGCCGCTGTCCTCGGCGACCAGGACGGACGTCGAGTTGTCGGAGGTCACCGAGCCGCCCGCGGGGATCGGCTTCGTGATCTTCACGACCTCGATCCGGTCCCCCGCCTGCAGCACGAGCATCGTCGCCCCGAGCGCGCCCAACAGGATCAACAGCACCGCGAGTGCCGCCAGCGCGGGTTTGCGCTCGCGAGGCGGAGTGGGAAGCCGGTCACCGACCGACGCCTGAACCGGAGCGGTGGAACGACCGGCGCCCGCCCCCGTACGCTCTTGGATCCTCACGCAACCGCTCCCCGTACACCCAAGAAAATGTCTGCCAGATTCTCTGCAAATGCAGACACTTCACCCCCGACCGCCCCTCTGGGACGTGCTGGACTTACCACCCGACCTGGCCGATTAGCCGTCGCAGAGGTGAGTGTCAAGCCATGGCACCGTATCAGCCGCACATAAGCCCCTCAAGGCGCGCCCACGGTCTCACCGCACACCCCGGGTACCGTTACTCATCTGCAACTGATGGGGCGCGCAGCCCCGTTGATTACCGCACCAAGACGGGCGGTTCGCTGTGCGAGAGCGAATCGGCCATCGGTCCGACATCATGCCGCCGCCGGGTCCTCCGTCACGCGTCGGCCATCATGCCTGCACGATTCGCTCACGAAGCCCGGGATCCACCGTGCCATGACCTTTGTTCGACTGATGTCCGTCGATCTCTCTTTCTTCCGCTCCGAGACCTCCGAGCGTCTGCGTGCCGAGGGCCGGGCCGAGGACGTTCTGCACGTCCTCGCCACACGTGACATCGAGGTCTGCGAACAGGTCCGCGAGCGGGTCACCACCTGCACGGACCTGGACACACTCCGCACATGGCTCACCAACGCCCTCACCGCCGAAACCGCCGAGGACCTGTTCACAGAAGGCCCGGCCTCGTCTAACGATTGACGGACTGGATCTCCTTGACCGCCACGTCCTGTTCGAACGTCGACAGGCCGTCCGGCAGCGCCGGCTGTCGCGCCGGTCCGTCCGGGTCGGCGGAGTCGGTCCAGGTGACCTTCCAGGTGATCGACGCCTTGAACGGGTAGGTGCCGTCGCCCGAGGAACGGCGGTAGGTGACGTCGCAGCCCGCCCCCCTGCTGTCGACCTTGTAGCCGCCGTCGCCCTTGACCAGGTCGTACGTGCACGTCCGCGGATCGGCGTCGGCGGTGCCGGCGTCCACCCTGAGGGCCACGGGGGTGGCGACGGTGGTGGCCGCCATCGCGACGCCCTTGTAGTTGATGCTGGCGGTCGTCCACACCCGGTCGAAATCGCCCGCGAACTTCACGCGCGTACCGAGGTTCACGATGAGCCGGTCCGCGCTCGGGCTCAGGACCACGGGCGGGGTGGGCAACTTGGTCGATTTGTAGGCAAGTTCGGAGAGGATCTTCGGGGTCAGCTTGTTGGGGTCGGGCTGGGGGTCGACCGGCGGAACGAAGATCTCCCAGTTGTCCGTGGTGACGGGGCACGCGGTGGTGTAGTCGTCGTTGCGGAACTTCACCTGCCACCACAGGCCGTCGTCGCCCTTGTGGTACTTCTCCTTGTCCCGCTTCTCGGCGTAGCTCGCCGCGGGCTCCTGCGCGCCGCCGTACGCGTCCTTGATGAACTTCTCGTACTCGTCCGCCGTGTACATGGGCTCGTACCAGCAGACGGGGGGCTTCCAGTCGGCGTTGGAGGAGGTGGCGGTGGTGGTGGAGCCACCGGAACCGGCGTTGCTCTGGGCGATGCGGATGTGGGCGCCGATGGTGCCGTTGCCGGAGCTGGCGCCGGAGTCCGGGTTGGCGCCGTCGGTGGTTCCGGTGCCGCCGCCGCTGCCCCGGGTGTCGTCCGCGTACGCCGGAAGCGATGTCCCCAGCGTCATGACGAGCCCGACGACGGCGGCCGTCCGCAGGACCGGCCGGGCGGTCCTCGTTCCTATCCCTGCACGCACGTGGCGTCCCCCTTCTTCCAACTCTGCCGCGTCACCTGCCAGTCGCCGGCCGAGTCCTTCGACGCCTGAAGCGTGTACAGGACGTAGCTCTTGTCGCTCGGCGAGGTGCGCAGCACCTTGTCCGTCTTGACCTTCTTGCTGAATGCCTTGCTCTGGTCCTCGCAATAGCTGACCGCAGCCGTCTTGCCGCTGGCGATGTCCGTGACCTTGAAGTCGTAGTAGCGGTAGGCGCCCGTGAGGGTGAGGCCGTCCTTCTTGAAGTCCGCGACCTGCTTGACCCAGTAGGTGAGGGCGTCCCCCGCGAAGTAGCGGTTCAGGTTGACGGCCTGGCTCTTCCCCTGCGCGAAGGCCTCGATGTTGGCCTGGGCGGAGTACGCGGCATCGCGGAGGATCGCGTCCCTGGTCGCGTCGCCGGTCGCATCGCGCTCGACGTCGATCTTGAGGTCCGACGGCAGCTCGAAGGCAGGCGCGTTCTTCCCCGCCGACGGGGAGGCGGACGGCGTGGCGGACGAACCGCTCTCCCCCGCCTCGGCTCCCGCGATCTTGTCACTGCCCGAGCCGTCACCCGAATCGCTGCTGCAACCGGTCACGGCAAGGGCGGCAGCAGCGAGGAGGCCGACCGTGGCCGTCCTCTGTCGCGTGGTCAGCATGGCGGTCGTCCCCCTGGGATAGATGATCGGCGTGCGATCGGATGATCCCACGAGTGACGTACGGCGGGCCAAGTACGCCATGGGACTGACGCCACTCCGTGAACTTCGTGAAGCCCCCTTCACAGAAGCGACACGCACCGGACGTGGCCGGTTGTCGCGTCGCTCCCGATCGTCGTCACCCCGTCACGGTCACCGTCCGGGCCAGGTCGTCGGTCAGCGCGCACAGGGCGTCGGTGTAGGCCACGGCGCGCCATGAGGTGAGCAGAACGAGAGCCCAGGTGGCGTCGGGTGCGTCGGGACGGATGCCGTATGCGCAGGTCTCGAGGATGGTGCCGGTGCCGTACCTGTCGGCGTCCTGGACGTAGGCGTGCCGGACACGGACAGCCTGGCCGGCGGGCAGTGTGCGGCGTTCGGCCTCGGGCGGACGGTAGGAGAGGGCCGTAGGAGTGGTGAGGTAGCGCTGCAGCAGGTCGACGGTCACCTCGGGGTACGTCTCGTCGGCGACCAGCGCGGACAGTTCGATGCGCGCCAGTTCGCCCGTGCGCGGGTCGGGAACGTACGACAGCGCCGTGATCGGGGCCCGTGCGCGTGAGTCGGCCGCACAGTCACGCAGTTCGGCGGCCAGCGCGCCGAACAGGCGGGCGTCCCCCGGCGATCCGATCCGCCGACGGGCCACGTCCGCCGCCCACGCGTCGAGGTCGACCGGGCCCCGCACCGGCAGGACCACGGCGTCGTCCGGCGGCTGGAGACGGACTGTGGACGCTGCGAATCCGGGCATCAGGCCATCCACTGCAGTGTGCGCGCTATGGAGTCGAAGAGGGTCACGAGGGCGTCCGCGAGCGGCGCCGTCGGCGTGGAGAACGACAGCAGGAGCCGCTGCCGGCTGTTCGGCACCGCCAGGTAGATGTCCAGGAGCGTCACGGTCAGCCGGTTGCCGTCGGGATCGTCGGGTGCCGGGCGGCGGCTGTGCAGATGGCGGACGGCCGGACCGGCGGGCAGGTCGTCCATGGTGACGGTGCCGACACCGCGCGCGCTCAACGACAGTGCGATATCCGACAGTTCACCGACCTCGGTGCCCGGAGGCGGCTGAAGCAGGGTGACGACGAGGCCGCCGGAGACCGGGACCTGACCGATTACCTGGTTGACGAGGTACATCTCCACGGCGCCGTTGGCGTGCGCGGTCTCGGCCTGCGCCCTGAGCCGCTCGGCGAGCGCCGCCTTCAGCTGCGGGGTGGCCGCCGTACGGCGCAGCCCGCGGTTGACCAGCTTGTCGATGCGATGGGTCCAGCGGTCGGGATCGAGCACGACACGCTCCCAGCCGTCGGGGACGGCGAGCCGGTAGTCGGACGGGGGTGCGGGTTCCGTGACGGCCGCCTCGGTCGGAGCGCCGGGTACGCGGTCCGCGCCCCGGACGTCGCCGGTCATACGGCAGCCCCGCTCACCCGGTCGCGTCGCACCGACCGCGTCCGGCCCGTCAGAGCGGCACCCGTCGGGGCCAGCACCAGCACCGCGCCGGCCAGGAGCGCGACGATGCCACCGGCGCCGCCGCCGAGCTCTGACCTCGTGCCCAGGAAGGGCAGATAGTGGCCGGCCGGATCGACGACAGCCGTGTCCCTCAGCCCCACCCGGTCGGCGCACTGGTGCCTGTCGCTGGTCAGCCGCCGGACAGATCCGTCCCGCAGCCGGACCCTGCAGTACGTCTCCCGCGTCCCATGAGTCCACTGGTGGGCGGGGGACGCGATGGTGACCGTCTGCTGGACTCCCCGCACCCGCAGATACCAGTCGTTGGCGGAGTACGAGCCGACCACGACGAGAACCACGTAGGCCGCCCCCGTCAGGCATCGCGCGACGAGGCCGCCGCGAGACAGGCGCGTCCTGAGAGCCGCCCAGAGCACCGGCAGTCCGCAGGCGGCGCCGACGAAAAGCGCCGCCCTGCCGAGCAGCCAGGTCGACAGCAAGCAGACCGCGACGCCCGAGAGGGCCACCAGGACCAGACGCGCCCACGGCCATACGGCGGTCCGCTCCCCCGGCCCCTCGTCGTCACCGGGCCGCCGCGGACGCGAGTCGGTGGCCGCGAACTCGGAGAGGACGGCGCGCACCTGCCGCATCCCGCCCTCTCCGGCCCCGATGCGGCGCAGTTCCGGCAGTCCCATGCCGACCTGCTCCAGCGCCCGCCGACCTTCTTCGGGCAGCCGCGCGAACAGCTCGTCGACGGACCGTTCGTCCTCGCTCGCCACGTGATCCTTGCTCTCCCTGCTCCGGAGTGCCGACGGTCGACCGGCTCAGCCGATCAACCGCCGGTGCTCCAGCTCCAGTTGTAGAACGGTGTTCCACCGGCCCCGAGTCCCGGAATCTCCTTCACCCCACTGAGGAGGTTCGGCCCGGTGCCCCACGACTCCCCGTCGCTCACGGGCGCCAGGTTGGACCACCCCGCCACGAGCGGCAGCGTCTGACTGCCGAGGTAGAGGGCTTTGCCGTATCCGGCCATCGTCTTGAACGAGGAGTCGGCGACCTGCGACAGGGCGGGTGCGCTGTCGGCGACGAGGCTCTCCTCGCCGGGCAGGTTTCCGGCGGCGACGCGTATGTCGTCGACGTACGCCTTGAAGTCGAGGGAGTCCCTGACCACCGATCGCATCCGCGGCAGCAGCTCGGCCGGCCCCTCGGCCAGCGCCTTGCCGATCTGCCCGGCCTTGACACCGTTGAGCGCCTCGGCCAAACCGCGGGCCGCCTCCGGGTTGAGGCCCGCCTCCCGTGCCAACTGCACGTCCTTGACGGCGGCGGCCCCGCGCGCGGCGACGGACGCCTCTTTCGCCGCCGTACCGAGAAGACGCCCCGCGCCGAAGGACAGCACGCCGATCGCGTCGATGCCGACGTCCAGCCAGGTGCCCTTGCCGTCCAGCGCGGAGATGGTGTCGCAGACCAGGGCGACGACCGAGGCGATCAGGGCCAGCGCGGCGAGCACCTCGCCGAGGACGGGCACCCAGCTGAGTACGAGGGCCAGCACGCCGAGGGCGGCCGCCGCCACCCCTGCCCAGTGGCCGATGTCGGCGACCCAGTCCTGCCAGTTGTCCCACCAGTGGTGCTCGGGGTCCTTCAGCCCGTCGTGCTCGACGGCGTCGCGAAGGGCGGAACTGGCGTGGCCTGCCTGGGTGTCCCGGTAGTCGAGGGCATGCCGGAGATCCTTCTTGGCGTCCTCGAGTTCCGAGTCGGCGGTCGCTTTCCGCCGTTCGAGTTTCTGCCTCTCGGCGTGCTCGGCCGGATGCCCGCCCGAGTGCTCGCCGGGCGAGGTCTGCTGGTCGATCTGCTTCTGGTACCGGCTGCTGTCGGCATCCGCGGCCCGCGCCTTCCGCAAGGCGGCTTTGACGAGCTCCTGAGCGTGGTCGAGGGCGGTCGCCCAGTCCACCCACGTGTGGTCGTCGGGCGCGGAACCGACCTTTGTGCCCAGGGCGTCGGCGGCGGCCGCGTAGCGCTGGTGCGTCTTGCCGAGCAGTCCGACCGTGTCCTGGGTCTTCTTCTGGAACTCCCGCCCGGCGTCGGAGTCCCATCCGTTCCCGTCGACCAGGTTGTGCAGTCTGGCCGCCTGCTCCTGGATGAGCGCGGCGGTGTCGGCGATGCGCTTGCCGAGCCGGGCGACCTCGTAGGGATCGCCAGGCGTGAAGTCCTTGTCGTCGTACCGGGCGCTCTGCCAGTCGACGCCGTCGAAGTCGCCGCTCACCGGCCGCCCTCACTCTTGGCCTGGGAGTTCAGCAAGGCGTCCGCCAGGTGCTGGTCCAGCCCGTCGTACGCTTTCGCCGCCGCCCCGGCTGTCCTCCCGAGGAACTCCAGCCCCTCGCAGAGCTGCTTGCGCTTCTTCTTCCAGTCGTCGGCGAAGTCGTCGAGCGCGGCGACGACATCGCCGGACCCCATCTCGGCGCCGTAGGAGTCGACGAGGTCCCTGGCGTGCTCGAAGTGCGACTTGAGCTTCGCGACCGACCGGCTGATCTCGCGCAACTCGCTGCTGGACACGGCTATGTGCTCGGCCACTGGGTCCCCCGTACGCCTCTTTACTCCTCCGCGCCTCCCCGTCGTCCACAGCGCACCGGTCGGGCAGGGAGCGGCCCCGCCCACTGTCCGGTACGGGTTTTCAAAACGACAACCAACGAGATGCAAAAGGAACGCCCAGAACGGGTCACCAGGCGGTCGGCCACCGACCTCCCGGCCGGGCGTCCCACGCCGCCTCCACCGGAGAACGATCAGGACACAGCCTCCTGTCGGCCTGCATCCCGACGTCCTGAGTACACCTGCACCCGCGGATGTTCGCGCTGGCGAAACCGATAACCTCATCGATACCGTCCGTACTCTTGACCGACCTCGTGTCCCTCGGAGAGACCACTGTGAAGCGCCGCACTTTGCCCGTTGCTGTCGCGCTCGCCGCGAGCGGGGCCAGCCCTGCTTTTGACAGCACGTGGTGGCGGGGACGACGAAAAAACGAAGCTCAATGACAAGATCGACGGTGCAGGTACCGGTGACACGACCACCTCGGCCTCTGCGAGCGCGAGCCCGGTTTCCGGGCAGTATCCGAAGGTCACCCTGCCAAGTGACGTCACGAACATGTTCGACGGCTGGAAGGCCGGGGACGCGATCGCACCCGAGCTGGTGAGCATCCCCCAGCACATCGGAGAAGCACTCCATCCCGGGGACGGTTTCCACGATGCCGCCGCCTCACACTGAAGGCATGACACACATGGCGACCTGGACACCTGAGTCGGGCGAGGTGCTTCTCGCCCGGGACGCGACCGTCTTCGCAACCGGTACTGCCCCAAGAGTGTCCGGGCTGCGATGGTTCCGCGACACCCAGCGAAACGACATCCAAAGCGCATTGCCTGGCTGGCCCGAGGGCCCGGTCTTCTCTCTCCGTCCTGAGGCGGAGAAGCACCCTGGCCGACGCGTCGGCCTGTTCGGGTTGCGCGCACTCTACGTCGCGGTCGGGGGCGTACTCGAAACTCTCGCCGGCACCGGCAGCTTCCTACCCGGCTCAGGTGACGCCCTGGGACGTCCTGAGGAACCGGAGAACGAGGTCACCGACTTCCCCGTCATGTGGGCAGACCCCGGCAGCGTCGCCCGAACACTGCCCTGGCAGCTCGACCCCGCCCGCTCCCCCGAAAACTACCGCACCCACCTCATCGTTACCGACCGTCGTGTGGTCATCACCGGCTTTCCGGACGACGACCCACAACGTGACCAGCTCCTCTGGGAAGTCGAACGCTCGGAGATCACCAAGGTCGAGCGGATGCGATTCAGCGGTGTGGGCGGCGAGGTGAAGATGCACTTCGCAGACGGGTCGTGGTGTCGACTCGCTCCACCGAGCGCGCGGAAGTACTGGCCTGTTCTCCGTCACTTGGCCCATCCCACGGAGCTGGTACCGATCGAGTCCCTGACGCCACGTCAACGCGAGTACCTGGGCTCGTACTTGGCGTCCGTGACCGATCGCGACGTCTCGGTCGAACCGGTGATCACCCGCCGCCCCAGCGACAAGCTTCTCATCGAGGTAACCACCACCAAGCCAGTCAAACCTGATTTCGGCGTGCTGAAGCCATTCTGGTTCATGAGCCAGACAGGCAGGCGGGGCGCTTTCGATCCCAACGACTTCTGACTCGACCGGAGCACTGCATGACCACCCCCGCGGTAGAAATCGAACCCGGGATCGTTCCGCTGTTCTCGTTCACGAACTCCTCACCGAGGCGATGGCGGCCGCAGGACTCGCATTCTCGGCCTTCGGCCTCTTCAGTCCGGACACCGGAGGAGTCGCCCACTGCTCCTTCACCGTTGCCGCCTACGCCTGCGGCCACACCGACCCGGACACGCCGCACAGGGCATCCTGGCCACGCTGTGCTCCGACCCGATGAACGATGCCCGCTGGCTCGACCTGCCCTGCGGTCCCGCCGTTTCGCGCATCGCGCTGCGGGAGCTCACCCTCAGCCCCGACATCACGGCGACGTGCGAGCAGACCCAGCTTCTCACCGGTCAGGTCCAGGTCCACATGTCGTTTCCGACAGGACCCTTCACCGCGGTTTTCACCATCGACACGGCAGCGATGGAGTACTGGGGCGAGTTCTGCGACATGACTACAGCCATCCTGCAGACGGTCGCGTTCGCCGGCCTCGACGCCGAAGCGACCACTCCGGACAGCCAGTGACCGGCAGATGACCACGCATGGACTGGCATCCCGGCCTTGGTGAAGATCTACCGCTCCGGTTCAAAGACCCCGTCGAGCCGTCTCCGACGAAGAGTCGCCGGTGTCCCCGCCTGAAGAAGGGTGACGACCACGCGGATGGACAGCCCTCTCTGTCCTCCCCGCGCCACCCGGCTCCGCTCCCTGCCCCTTTTCCGCGCTCATACGGTCACGTTGTCTCCGGGGTCATGGGGCGGTCGAGTTTGAAGCGGCTGGCCGCCTGGTGGATGACGACCGGTACGAGTTCCGTGAGGATGACCAACGCGGCCAGACAACCGACCGTCTGTGCGACGGAGTCATGGGACCGGAGCCCGGCCAGAGGAACGAGACTCAGAGCCGAGACGACGAGGGGCTCAGCAGTACCGGTGACAGAGGAATGCCAACTCGTCGCTCGTCGAGCTTCCTTGGCGTTGGGAGGTGACATCCTGCGCGCATCGGCCGCCAGGACATGGCCTGTCCACCAGGGTCCGACCTGCGGCACGGACTGCGCCTTCTCGTCGGAGGTCGGCACACCCAGAACGGCGACGAGCCGGGCCCAGCGCTCGGGTCCTGGCGGTCCCTCGAACCAGGTGTCCCAGGGGAGAAGCGCTCGCGGCGCACCGCGACCGTCCCGGAACTCCACTCCGCGTACGACTCCGGACGCGGAGTCCACCAGACGGACGAGACTGCTCACTCCGTGGTCTCCGTGCCGGGAAAGCCAGCGTTCCTCCCCCACGGAGTTCGTGAGTACCACGTCGGTCGGCAGCACGCGGACACTCGCCGTGTCGAGGAACCGGCGCGTCGCACCGACGCCTGGCGCGGGTGACGGCGTGATCACCTCGGCTCCCGTGAGCGACTGGTCCGCTCGGTGGCGGCGCCACAACAGCAGGCGGAGGCAGAGGTCCCCGGCCGGTAGCAGGCACAGTCCGGCGAAGGCCGTCAGAACCGTCCACGGACTGCCGCTTCCGGTCATGGGGACAGCGAGGAAGAAGACGAAGCACACGAGCGTCCCGATTCCCCGCACCCAGCTGTGCCAGGCCGGGACGTTTCGGTGAACCGCCCGGTGCGGCCGTGCACCGGATTTCTCGTCTCCGTGCGGAGCCTCGTGCTGCGGCGCGTCCTCGTCCAGGGGGATCCGTAGCGCGGTCACGAGCGAGGGCAACCCCGTACGGTCGAGGCAGTCCTGCGGGCTGAGGTCCGGAAGTCCGATCAGCTCCGACTCGGGGAGCCACTCGGCAAGGGGGATCCGCAACACGGTGACGCCGGACGCGTCCTGGAAGTCGAGCACGCCCCACCGTTCGGTGGAGGGGCCGTTGCCCCTCTCCGAAGAGTCGTGCGGTGCGTGGAAGAGTGCGCGGACGACGCCGTCGTCACCGATCCGGTAACGGGTCTCCCGCAGACGCCGGTCCCTGACCACCAGGTCACCGTCCTCCAGCCCGACGCGGGCCCGGCGCGCGATGTCCACCGCGTAGAAGGGTGCCAGACGCGGCCGTATGCACGGTCCAGGGAGCGCAGACGTCTCGTCAGCGGACATGAATCGACTATCCATCCTGACCCGTCACTCGATCCATCGCAGGGAGTCCGCGATGGACTCACAGAGCCGGTACATGGGTCCGGTGACGCCGCTGATCGGTGCCGCGAACGCGAGGACGAAGTAACCCACGGAGCCGGGCATGTGGACGTAGAGGTCCATCGTGGTCGGCGTGAGGACACGTACCGCCTCTCCTGCGGTGAGGGTGACCGTCGACACCTCGCCGGAGCGGGGGCTGCGCCGCTCCTTGGCCTCGAACGACTCCATGAGATCCCCGGGCGTCAGGGACGCGGTCCGCGGGATCAGGGAGACGATCAGGGAAGCAGGCAGGATGCTGCCGTCGTCCAGCTCCGACCGCAGGAAGAACTCCAGCGCGCCGTTTCGCACGCCGGCCTCGGCGGTGTTGCGCAGGGTCGCCCACACCTCCTGCTTCGCTTCCGGCGGGACGTTCTTCCCTTCCGCCCGGCGGTCCACGTACGTCTTCAGTTGCCCACGCCAGCGGTCCTGCGTGAGGTCGATGCGGAACCAGTCCCGGGGAACGAGAAGTCGGTAGTCTCTCGGCGGTGAAACACCGTTGGGCCCGAGCGTCATCCTGGCATCACAAGCGGCTTGCCCGCCTCGTCGAACAGGCGGACGCTCTTGACCACGCCGGCGAACATGGACGAGAACACGTCCCAGCCCGCCTGCGTCGGGGTCCCCATCTCCAGCACCAGGGCAGTGCCGTTGTTCAGGGGGATGTGGACCTGGATGAAGGACGTCAGGACCGGCTCTCCGGCCCCTGAGGTCGTGAGGCTTCCGTCCAGGCTGGACTTCCGTGTCCCGATGCAGGAGACGGCCGGGCCGCAGGGTAGTTCGATCTCGCTGACCGCGCCAAGACCCAGATGACGCATGGTCGAGCCCAGGAATCCCGCGGGGTTGGCGCCGGCGCTCTCGTCGAGGTCGATCATGCTGACGGTCACTGTGGCCGTGCAGCGGGTCCCGTCCACCTCGGTCAGGACGAAGGCCGAGTACTGGAGCCCGGCCTCGATGAAGGAGTCGTAGTGGGCGGCGACCATGACGGCCCACTCGAGTTGCACCTCGAACGTGGCTTCCGGCATCACCCGGCGGGCCAGCTCGACCAGTTGCACGGCGGTCTCGTCCAGGTCCTCCGCGCTCATCGGGATTTCGAAGAACCCCTCCGGCATGATCCAGCGGACGTCGATGCCCTGACCTCCGACCGAGCCGCGGAGGTTCTCTTCAGCTGTTACCGCACTCACGGGTTGCATTCTCCATCAGTGACATCTGCTTCATCCGCCTGCGGGTGGAAGTCGGCCGCGAATGGATACGGGCCGTAGTGCGGATAGTGGACCGGGATGTCCGCTCCTTGCGAGGACAACGCCCTGATGACCCGCGCCTGTTCGTCGATCATCTCGGCCATTTTGCGCAACTTGCGGCCGAGCCCCGCGACTTCTTCAGGGTTCCCCGGCGTGGGGTCCTCGTCCCAGAGGGGCGGCCAGTCGCCGGATCGCCTGCTCACTTCTTTCCCTCCCCCGTGGCGCCGGCAATAGCCTTCGCCAACTCGTGGTCGATCTCCTCGTATTTCTGAGCCGCGGCCGCGGTGTACTCGGCGAGCGACTTCAGTTCCTTCGTAAGTTTCTTGCGCGTTTTCTTCCATGTGCTGCTGAAGTCATCAAAGGCGTCTTTCAGCCCGCCGTGCCCGAGTTCGTCATCGTAACCGTCCGCAGGATTTCCATGCTGATCGAACTCACTGTGGATCTTGCCGAGAGTTCGCGAACACCCCTGGATCATGTCGGGGTCGTACGCGATTCTGTCCACCATTGAAGAATCCCCCTATCGTGAACATGGGACACTGCTGCGAAGCTTCGCCCCCGAATACAGCGAGGAAGGTGAGACGGGTTGTCCAGGAGCACCGACCGCACCATACGAGACCGCCTTGGCGTGACTCCGGACGCCGGCGCCTGGTGCACGATCGGCAAGATCCCTGAGCCACCCGCGGACGTACACCGGGCTGCCGGAGCCGGCCCGTTGCGACCCGCGTTCCTGAGGCCGCTCGGCATCCTGGGTGCGATCCTCGTCGCCCCGTTCATGCCCGTCGCCATACTGTTGAGCCTTCTTGCGTCCGGCGAGGAAGCCCTCAAGCGTCTGTTGTCCACGGACGAGGAACGCGAGCGCGCCCGCGCCGCGGATCTCGACCTCGAACGGCGGGACAAGGCAGTTCTCGAACTCGGCCTGGACAAACCCTTCGACGGCGACTGGAGCGGGGCGGCGGGCGGGTACCTGCTGAGCTGGTACCGCCATTCCTCCCACCACCAACGGTTCGTAGTGCTCGCCGAGGGCCGCATCCTGTTGGCCGCACCGCCCAAGCGCGTGTCCGTCCGCAGGGCCGAGCGCATGCGCGTCGTCGCCGAGATTCCGGTCGGAGCAGCGGTTCTGGAGGACCCGCTCCCCGGGTACGAGAGCAACAGACTGCGGATCCGCTTCACCGACGGCTCCTGGCTGACCTTGACGACGGAGGAGTGGCGCAGCGATCTGCACAAATACCTGATGCGCCACCCGCAACCCGGTCAGCTCGACGGCGCCGAGGCGTGAAACCCACGGGTGCGATGAGGCACCTGACGCGCCCCATCGCACCCAACCCGCAAGTCGACCGCGGACTTCACTAACCCTTGGCGCTCTTCGCCAGCTGCTCGTCCAGGTCCTCGTAGGCCTGCTTGGCCTTCTTGAGGAACTCGGAGAGGCCGTGCAGGCCCTGCACGGTCTTCGTCGCGCCCTTGGCGAAGTCGCGCATGGACTCCTCGTACGCGCCGGAGGCCTTCTGCGTGGTGAAGCCGTTCTCCACCTTGCCCGACGGCCTGCTCGGCAGTATTGCGCAGAATCCTCCATACCCCGCGGGCAGCCTCCGCCGGCACTTCTCCCCCTGCCGATTCCTTGTCCACGAAGGTCTTCAGCTGACTGCGCCACCGCTCATGCGTCAGGTCGACACGGAACCAGTCGCGGGGCACAAGGAGACGGTAGTCCGCAGGTGGGCTCTCGGCCGTGGTCACGTACTTTCCTCGGAAGTAATCAGGCGCGCGCCATCTGTGCTGTAGAGACGAATGCTGCTGACCGTGTTACCGAACATCGTGGAGAAGACGTCCCAGCCGGCCAACGTTGGCGTCTCCATCTCCATGACGAACGTGGTGCCGTTCGGGAGGGGGACATAGACCCGTATGTACCAGGCGGGGAAGCTGGCGCTGTCACCGGTGCCGGTCAGCTCGCCGGCGAGCTTGGATTCCCGGGTGCTGATTTCCGAGACCGCGAATCCGCAGGGAAGCTCGATCTCGGAGATCTCACCGGTTCCCGCCCGGCGAAGGCCCGATGCGATGGCTTTCACCGCCCCGCGGCTACCACCGCCGGCCTCAGGGCTGTCGACAAGAGAGGCGAGTACCGTCGCGGTGCATGGGGCTCCGTCGACGGAGGTCAAGCAGATGCTCGCGAATTCCGATCCTGCCGATTGGAGATCGGCTACAGCGAACGCGCAGATGACACCGAGCCTCGCCTTGTCCTCCTCCTCTGCGCCGGGTAGTGCTTTGTCCACCAGCTCCCACAGCAGGCGAACGACGACGTCTTCGTCCGCCTCCTGCACTGGCAGATCGTGGTAGATCTCGGGCATCACCCAGCGAACGTGGATGTCGTCCACGTGGAGGGCGGGCGGAGCCGGATAGGTATCCGTCAACGCGAACAGCTCGGTCTCGATCGTCACGACAGCGGGCCCTGGTCGGGGATGGGGCGGTCGGGTGCTTCGGGGAAGAACTTCTGCGATGTGAGGTACATCCCGTAATACGGATAGAGGCTAGGAATGTCGGCACCGCCGCGTCGGGCGATACGCACGATACGGTGGTAAAGACGGGCCCTGCACCGCGTGTTCCGGACGGCCTTGTCACGCAGGTCACGCAGTCGGAGCTGGAATAGCCCGGCCAGGACGCCAATGAGCAGAAGCGCGTCGACGACAACGAAGGCGACCTGGAACTGACGTGACTTCTCGGATGCGACCAGGTCCCAGAAAGGCCAAGCACCGACTCCCAGTACGAGGATCGGTATGGCCATGAGGCAGCCCAGGAGACCACCTTTTTCGGTGTCCTCGCGTCTCTGAAAGAGCATCCAATGGACGGCTCGCTCGTCAAGGAAATCGAATCGAACCTCTCTTCCATACCGTTCGGCTGCCGCTTTGGCGGCCGGAACGGCGGCGATGACCGACGAAGGCACCATGTCATGAGCGGTGCCCTGATCGTCGACGAACTTTCCGGACTCGAGTGCCCGATAGTCACTCATGAATCAACTCTTCTCAGCCGGTGGGCGCCAAAGCCGCGTGGAACGAAGTCGAGGAAGGACCAGGCTGCGGTGTCGGCGAAGGAGTCCTCGTGCTGTTTGAAGGGCTGGGCCCTACGTGCGGTGTAGGGGTGGGACGAGCATCACCAGGGGGCGAACTGGGCTCGCCCGAGCGACTGTGGCCCTGGTTCATCAGTCCGAGCTGAACACCCAGGTTGGTCACTGCGCCCCCCTTGATGAAACGCGTGAGGAGTTCTGGCTTGAATCCCTCCGCCGGAAGCTTGATCTTCGTGATGTTCTTCGCCGTGAGGAACTTGGAGGCCGCGACGACGCCCTTGTTGACGTTCTTCACGGCAAAGCCTTCGGTGAAGGCCGTCCAGATGGCGTTCCTCGCGACCAACAGCCGTGACCCCTTGGCAGCCGCCGAGAGCCCCTTCACCGCGCCGAGGCCTGGGATGATGCCCAGGACGTCAGTCGCGATCGCCAAGAGATCGAGTTTGCCGCCGCGGGCGAAGACGTCGTACAGCCGCCCGGTCAGCGCCACGGCACTCATGGTGGACGCCACAGCGATGAGGACCACGGCGAGCGCGCCGCCCGTTGCGAAGACGGCCACCACTAGAGCTATCGCCGCCAGGACCGTAGCAATGTTCGTGAACCAGTCCGCGTGATCCGCGATCCAGTTCATGATTCCGCCAGGGTCATGAATTCCATCGTGGTAGATCACGTTCTTAACTCGCCGAGCCGCCTTCCTCGCGGCGTCGTCGCGGATGATCTTCGCCTGCATGATCTTGCCCGCCGCTGCGGTCATGAGGGCCGAAGCATCGTCCTGCTTCTTCTGCTGCTTGCTGTGCTCCACAGCTTCGTCGCCGGTCAGCACCTTCCCCCGATTCGGGTCCAGCACCTTTCCGGCAGCCTTGTAATCGGCCTCGACCTCGCGGTATTCCTTCAGTCCCCTGTCCGCCAGGCGTTGCGCCCGATGCAGTTCGCCGGCGTACTCGTCCGACTCGGCATCACCCTCGGGGACTCTGGTGCCGAGCGCCTTCGCGGCCTCGTCATAGCGGTCGAACGCTTTCCTCAACCGACCGGCAGCGTCCCCAGCGATCTCGTGGAAAGCGCGGCCTGCGTCGCTGTCCCACCCGTCGACCGAGGCCAGCGCCCGGATGTTTCGTGCCTGCTTGTCGATTTCGTCGGCCATGCCACGCAGCTTCTTGCCGAGGCGGGCAACCTCGTACGGGTCACCGGGCACGGGATCGGAGTCGTACAGCGGCGACCAGTCCTTCGGGCGGGCTGTCACGGCTGGTTCCCCTTCTTCCCGCTCTTCTTGGCGCCCCGGAGCGCCTCGGCAAGCTTGTGGTCGATTTCCTCGTAGGCCTTGGCCGCTTCCGCCGTGTACTTGGCGAGTGCCTCGATATCCGTCATGAGCTTTTTGCGGTTCTTCTCCCAGTTGTCAGAGAAGTCGTCGAAGACGTCCCGCAATTTGTCGACGCCGAAGGCATCGTCGTATCCCTCGGCCGGGTTGCCGTGCTCCTTGAACTCGCGGTGGATCTTGTGCAGCGAGTTCGAACACTCCTTGATCAGGTCAAGGTCTGCTCGCATCCTGTCTGCCACGGGTTCAGACTTCCTGCCTCATAGGTCGTGAGAGGGGGACGGGGGTCTGGGTGCAGGCGCGAAACCGCGAGTGCGATGGGACGCGCCAGCGCCCCACCGCACTTAACCCGCAAGTCGACCGCGGACTTTACTAACCCTTGGCGCTCTTCGCCAGCTGCTCGTCCAGGTCCTCGTAGGCCTGCTTGGCCTTCTTGAGGAACTCGGAGAGGCCGTGCAGGCCCTGCACGGTCTTCGTCGCGCCCTTGGTGAAGTCGCGCATGGACTCCTCGTACGCGCCGGAGGCCTTCTGCGTGGTGAAGCCGTTCTCCACCAGCGCCTTGACCCGCTTCTCGACGCCTGCGATCTGGGTCTCCAGATCGTGCATGTCCTTGATCAGGTCGCCGGCGACCTTCTCCATCTCCGCATATGTGAGATCCGTGTCTTTGGCCATGACGGCACTCCCTCCCGTTGGTGGCCGCAGGGCCTTCCCCCGTGGCTCTGTCGCGGAGTTGACGGTCGTGGACCGCGTCCGCATGCGCAAAGAGTGTACGGGTGGGGTCGTTGGGCCCACAGGCCCGTCGTGCGGGGGAATCGTGAACCGCCGCTCATCCCCTCGTGCGGGGAGGATTCGCGAACCGGTGCACATGCCGTCGTGCGGGGGAATCGTGAACCGGCGCACATCCCGTTGCCCGGGGGAAAGGTGTGGCGGCTATGGTCGGTCCACTGTGTTCAGCGTTCCGGGGGCGGCTTCCGAGCTCAGCGGGGAGCCGGCGTGGAGCCAGCGAGGAGGACCAACGTGCGCCTGAGTCTGACCGTCGTCGACCCCATCGGCGGGGCCAGCGCCGACGTGGTGCTCGACGCCGATCCGGAGTCGTCGGTCGGTGACATCACCCGGGAGCTGGCGCGGCACCTCGGCCTCGGCGGCACGGGGGACGGCGGTGGCGCCCAGGTCATCCCGATCGGCGGGCTCCGGGGATCCGGCGGTGTCCACGGCGGCGCGCCCGCCGCCTTCGTCGACGGTTACGCCCTCGATCCCGACGCCGACATCGTCCGGTCCCCGCTCCGCGAGGGGGCCGTCGTCAGCCTGCACGACCCGGCCGGCTGTCTGCACGGCGAACCCACGGGCGTCGTCGAGTTCCGGGTGGCCGGCGGGCCGGCCGGCGGGGCGGTGCACCGGCTCGGGGTCGGGAAGTACGACATCGGCAGCGGGGCCGCCGCCCAGATTCGGGTCGACGATCCCGAACTCCCGGCCCGCGCTGCCACGTTGTCCATCGCCATCGACGGGACCTGCGAAGTCGCCCTGCACGGCACGGGCGAGGAGTGGACACCCCGGCTCGACGGCGAGGAGTTCGACGGTGGGGCCTGGCCGCTCGGTGGCCAACTCGCCCTGGGGAACAGTCTTCTGGAGATCGTCCGGTACACCCCGCCCAACGCCGCGCTCAAGTGGTCGGAGGACGGCGCGGGGCTGGACTACAACCGGCCGCCGCGTCTGCGCCCCGCCGAGCGCAGGACGATGTTCCGGCTGCCGAATCCGCCCGGCGACTACGAGGCCCGTCCGCTGCCCTGGCTGATGGCGCTCATGCCGCTGGTCGGTGCCGTCGTATCGGTCATGATCTTCGGGCGCTGGTACTACATGATCATGGCGCTGATGAGCCCGCTGATGCTCTTCGGCAACTGGTTCATGGACAAGAAGCAGGGCCGCAAGTCCCACTCCAAGCAGGTCAGGGAGTACAAGAAGACCAAGGCCCGGATCGAGAAGGACGCCGAGGACGCCCTGCGGGTGGAGCGGCTGGACCGGCGCAACTCCATCCCCGACCCGGCCTCGGTGCTCGCCTTCGGCACCGGGCCCCGTACCCGGCTGTGGGAGCGGCGCCGCACCGACGCCGATCACCTGCTGCTGCGCGTCGGCACCGGGCGTCTCCCCTCCGAGGTCGTGCTCGACGACCCCGAGCAGGACGAGCACAAGCGCCATGTGACCTGGCAGATCGAGGACGCGCCGGTCGCGCTGCCGCTGAAGGACCTCGGGGTCGTCGGCATCGCGGGTCCCGGAGACTCCGCGCAGGCGCTCGGCCGGTGGGCCGTCGCCCAGACCGCCGTGCTGCACAGCCCGTTGGACGTGCAGTTCTACGTCCTCACCGAGAACGAGGCCCATCCGCGCTGGGACTGGGTGCGCTGGCTGCCGCACTCCCGCCCGGCCAACGGGCAGGACGTCAACGTCCTGATAGGGACGGACGCCGAGACCGTCGGCGCCCGCGTCGGTGAGCTGACCCAGCTTCTCGACGCACGGCAGAAGGCCCTCAAGGAGAGCGGCCGCGGCAGCAAGGACGGACCGGCGTTCTCCGACCCCGACGTCGTGGTGGTGTGGGACGGCTCCCGGCGGCTGCGCTCGATGCCCGGTGTCGTACGGCTGCTGCGGGAGGGTCCGGCGGTCGCGGTGTACGCCATCTGCCTGGACGAGGAGGAGCGGTTCCTGCCCGGCGAGTGCCAGGCGGTCGTGGTCGCCGAACCCCGCGGCGACGAGGAGGGCCCCGGCGTTCCCGCGACGGTGCAGCAGACCGCTGGTGGCTTCCCCTCCTTCCACGCCTGGCACCAGACCGGCCAGGAGGCCCGGGAGAACACCGAGCGGGTCCACGAGTTCCGGTTGCGGGTCGAGCAGAGCGGTGCCCGGCGCCGGACCGGCGTGCGGCCCGACTTCGTCTCGGCCGCCTGGTGCGCACGGCTGTCCCGGTCGCTGTCACCGCTGCGGGACATCAGCGGGGAGACCGAGGACTCCGCGCTGCCCGGCTCCAGCCGGCTGCTGGACGTGCTGCAGCTGGAGCCGCCGACGCGGGACGCGATCGCCGCGCGCTGGCGCATGGGCGGGCAGTCGACCATGGCCGTGATCGGCGAGTCGTACGACGGGCCCTTCGGGATCGACCTGCGCCGGGACGGGCCGCACGGTCTGATCGCCGGTACGACCGGTTCGGGCAAGTCGGAGCTGCTGCAGACCATCGTGGCGGCGCTCGCCGTCGCGAACACGCCCGAGAACATGACGTTCGTCCTGGTCGACTACAAGGGCGGCTCCGCCTTCAAGGACTGTGTGAAGCTGCCGCACACCGTCGGCATGGTGACCGACCTCGACGCGCACCTCGTCGAACGCGCGCTGGAATCGCTGGGCGCCGAGCTGAAGCGGCGCGAGCACATCCTGGCCGCCGCCGACGCCAAGGACATCGAGGACTACCAGGACCTGGTGCGCCGGGACCCCTCGCAGCCGTCGGTCCCCCGACTCCTCATCGTCATCGACGAGTTCGCGTCGATGGTCCGTGACCTGCCGGACTTCGTCACGGGCCTGGTCAACATCGCCCAGCGCGGCCGCTCCCTCGGCATCCACCTGCTGCTGGCCACCCAGCGGCCCAGCGGTGTCGTCTCCCCCGAGATCCGCGCCAACACCAACCTGCGGATCGCGCTGCGCGTGACCGACGCCGGCGAGTCGACCGACGTGATCGACGCGCCCGAGGCCGGCCACATCTCGAAGAGCACCCCCGGACGCGCGTACGTCCGGCTGGGCCACGCCTCGCTGGTCCCCTTCCAGTCCGGCCGCGTCGGCGGGCGCCGGCCGGGAGCCGCCGACCCCAGGGCGCTCGCTCCGTGGGCCGGGGCGCTGTCCTGGCAGGACCTGGGGCGGGCCACGCTCCAGAAAC
This sequence comes from Streptomyces sp. NPDC043878, assembly GCF_056435735.1. Classification (NCBI taxonomy): domain Bacteria; kingdom Bacillati; phylum Actinomycetota; class Actinomycetes; order Kitasatosporales; family Streptomycetaceae; genus Streptomyces; species Streptomyces sp. NPDC043878. The sequence continues at coordinate 77,152 of NZ_JBWKDW010000003.1, read as the reverse complement.
CGAAGACCGAGGCGCGCGAGGACGACGAGATCACCGACCTCAAGGTGCTGGTGGACGCGGTACGGGAGGCCAACCGGGCGCTGAACATCCCGGAGCAGCACACCCCGTGGCTGCCCGCCCTGGAGGAGTCCCTGCTGCTGGACGACATTCCGCCGGTGCGCAGCCAGGGCGCGCTGCCCGCGGCCCCGTACGGCGTCGCCGACCTGCCGGCCGACCAGGCCCGCCGGCCGGTCGCCGTGGACTTCGCCACCTTCGGGCACCTGATCGTCGGCGGCTCCCCGCGCACCGGCCGCTCGCAGCTGCTGCGCACCATCGCCGGCTCGCTGGCCCGCACGCACTCGGTGGCCGACGTCCACCTGTACGGCGTCGACTGCGGCAACGGCGCGCTCAACGCGCTCACCCGGTTGCCGCACTGCGGCGCGGTCGTCGGGCGCAACCAACTGGAGCGGGTGGAGCGGCTGTTCAGCCGCCTGTCCGGGGAACTCACGCGCCGTCAGGAGTTGTTCGCGGACAAGGGTTACGCCGACATCGGCGAGCAGCGGGCCGCCGCGGTCTCGGCGGACGAGCGGCTGCCGCACATCGTGCTGTTGCTCGACCGCTGGGAGGGCTGGCTGCCGACGCTCGGCGAGCACAACCACGGGGACCTGACGGACCAGCTCATGGCGATGATGCGCGAGGGCGCGAGCGTCGGCATCCACGCGGTCATCACCGGTGACCGGCAGCTGCTGGTGGGCCGGATCTCCTCGCTCACGGAGGACAAGTACGGTCTGCGGCTCGCCGACCGCGGTGACTTCTCGACGCTGGACATCAACTCCCGCAAGATCCCGGAGGAGATCCCGCCGGGCCGGGCGTACCGCAACGAGACCGCGACGGAGACGCAGTTCGCCCTGCTGTCCGAGGACACCACCGGTCAGGGCCAGGCGGCCGCGCTGGCCGCGATCGGTGAAGCGGCGACGGCGCGGGACGCCGAAGTGCCGCGTTCCAGGCGCCCGTTCCGCGTGGACGTACTGCCGAGCAGGATCTCCTTCGCCGACGCGTGGGCGATGCGCGACGCGTCCACGACGGCCTCCCCCCTGTGGGCGCTGGTCGGTGTCGGCGGCGACGAACTCACCGCCTTCGGACCGGATCTCGCGCAGGGCGTGCCCGCGTTCGTCGTGGGCGGCCCCGCCAAGTCCGGTCGCAGCACGGTCCTGCTGAACTTCGCCCGTTCCTACCTCGCGCAGGGCGTACGTCTGGTCGTCGCCGCGCCGCGTCCGTCGCCCCTGCGTGAACTGGACGGACAGCAAGGGGTGTTGAAGGTCTTCACCGGTCGGGACATCGACGAGGACGAACTCGACGAGGTCATCGGCTCGGCCTCGCCGGAGCAGCCGATCGTGATCCTGGCCGACGACGCCGAGGTCCTGGACGACTGTGACGCCGAGGGCGTCTTCAAGCGCATCCTGCAGAGCGGCGCCGACGAGGGGCTGGCCTTCGTCATCGCCGGCGACGAGGAGGAGATCTGCGACGGCTTCTCCGGGTGGCAGGTCGAGACGAAGAAGGCCCGCCGCGGCATCCTGCTCTCGCCGCAGGACTCGTCCGCGGGCGAGCTGATCGGCATCCGTACCAACCGGAGCATGGTCGGCGGCCCGGTGACCCCGGGCAAGGGCATGCTGCACCTGGGCAGCGGGGAGCACATGACGGTGACGACACCCATGTGACCGGGGTGACCGGGACGGGCGGCAGGTGAGGGGGCGGGCCGGTTCCGCCGCCCCACGCCCGGTTCCCGGCACCCGCGCCCGGCGCCGGCGCCCACGCCCACGCTGGTGACCATCGGCCGGTGAACGGCGGTCGGCGGCTTCGTACCGAACGCCGGCGTCGTACGGGGCGCAGGCTTCGCGCCGAACGCCGGCTTCGCGCCGAACGCCGGCGTCGTACCGGGCGCAGGCGTCCTACCAGGCGCAGGCGTCGTACGCCCCTACCCCACCTTCGACATCCGCGCCACCGGCCGCCCCTCCGCCTCGCTCTGCGAGCTGTACTTCAGGTCGTCGCCGGCCGGGGTGAGGCGGACCGTGTGGGTGGCCGGGTTGCAGCCGTCGTGGTTGGTGCCGGCGCCGACCGACTCCGCGACGAGCTGGGTCTTCGTCACCTGTTTCAGGGTCAGGACGTCCACGCAGACGCCGCCCAGGATGTCGGTCTGGCGCAATCGGCCGAGTTCGCCGCCCACGGCCGCCGGGCGGACGGTGAGGCGGAAGGTGCCCATGGGAACCGTGCCGTCGAGGCCGCTGCCCTCGCCCTCCCAGGTGCCGAGGTAGCGGGCCGGGATCGCGGAGGGCTGGTCCGCCGCGGTGCCGGACCGGCCGGCCGAGGGCGCCGGGGTGCCGGCGGCGGTGTGGCCGCCGTCGGAGCTGCTCGCGCTGTCTTGTTTGTCGTCCGGCAGCAGGTCGAAGAGGAACACCGATCCGACGGTCACCGCCGCGAGCGCGCCCGCGACCGCGAGGGCGACCGTGCAGCTCAGTCTCCGGCCCCGCCCGCCCTCCCCCGTGGCGGTCGACGCCGCCACGCTGACGGTGAGCCGGCCGGGGCGGGCCCCCGCGTCCGCGGGGGCGTCACGCGGTTCGGGCAGGGATGGCGGAGGCGGCCCGGCCGGCATGACGGGCGCCGGCCCGAACTGCCCTACGGCCATCCGCCCGCCCGCGTCCTCGCCGGACGCCTGCCCCACGACCGCCCCCGGGCCCGCCTCCCCGCCGGACGCCTGCCCTACGACCGCCCCCCGTCCCGCGTCCTGCCCGGGCGCCCCTTCCACGACCGCCCCCCGCCCCGCCTCCCCGCCCGGCACCGCGATCTCGCCCACCGACGGGCTGCTGAATCCCACCGGGCCCGAGGGGACCTCGTGGACCGCCCCCGCCGCCTCCAGGTTCAGCAGGTGTACGGCTCCGCGGCTGACCTGTTCGACCAGCGGGCCCGGCAGCCAGCCGCCCGCGACCAGCCGGGCGGCGCCTTCCGGGGCGAGCCGCCGGGCCACCTCGGCCGGGGCCGGGCGTGCCCCCGGCTCCTTGGCCAGGCACGCCTCCACCAGGTCCCGCAGGTCTCCGCCGAGGGACCCGAGCAGGGGCTCCTCGTGGACGACGCGGTAGAGCAGGGCGGCGGAGGAGTCGCCGGGGAAGGGGGACTCGCCGGTCGCCGCGTACGCGAGGACCGCGCCGAGCGAGAAGACGTCGGCCGCGCCGGTCGCGCCCTTGCCGAGGATCTGCTCGGGTGCCATGTAGCCCGGGGAGCCGACGGAGACGCCGGTCGAGGTGAGGGACGCGGTGCCGTCCGTCGCGCGCGCGATGCCGAAGTCGATCAGCAGGGGTCCGTCGAGGGTCAGCAGCACGTTGGAGGGCTTGACGTCCCGGTGCACCAGACCCAGTTCGTGGACCGCGGCCAGCGCCTCCGCGAGGCCGGCGCCCAGCGCCCGTACCGTGGCCGTCGGCAGCGGGCCGCCGTCGGCGATCGCCGCGGTGAGGGAGGGTCCGGCCGCGTAGGCCGTGGCGACCCAGGGGATCGGCGCTTCCGGGTCCGCGTCCAGGACCGGTGCCGTCCAGGCGCCGCCGACCCGCCGGGCGGCCTCGACCTCGCGCCGGAAGCGGGCGCGGAACTCCTCGTCGAGCGCCAGGTGCGGGTGCACGATCTTGACCGCGACCGTGCGGCCGCCGGCGCTGCGGCCGAGGTAGACCCGGCCCATTCCGCCGGAGCCAAGCCGGCCGAGCAGCCGGTAGGTCCCCATGACGGTGGGCTCGTCGGCTCCGAGCGGCTGCATGGGCGTCACCTTTCCCCCGTACGCCTGCACTGTGCAGCAGCGTAGTGCCGCGGGACCCGGCCGCTCACGACTCCGGCGCACCGGATTCCCGCCGACCCCGACCGCCCACGCGTCCAGCCGACCGGACTTGCCCCCGACCCCCACCCCTCACGGCTCCAGCCGACCAGACCCCCGGCACCCCCGACCGACCACGCCTCCAGCCGACCGGACTTGCCCCCGACCCCCACCCCTCACGGCTCCAGCAGGTCCACCTTGACGTCCGCCGGGAAGCCCGTCGTGGGGCCGACCCGGCGGGCGAACTCGGTGACGGCGGCCAGTTGCGGGGCGCCGAAGCGGAAGTCGAGGGTGGTGAAGTAGCGCTCCAGGACCTCCTCGTCGAACGCCTCCCAGCGGGCCGCCTGTTCGGCGACCTTGCCGACCTCCTCCAGGGAGAGGTTGCGGGAGGCGAGGAACGCCTCGTGGACCTTGCGGGTGATGACCGGCTCCCGCTCCAGGTAGTCGCGGCGGGCGGCCCACACGGCGAAGACGAACGGCAGCCCGGTCCACTCCTTCCACAGCGCGCCGAGGTCGTGCACGGCGAGGCCGTAGCGCGGGCCGTCCAGCAGGTTCGCCCGCAGCGCCGCGTCACCGATCAGCACCGCCGCCTCCGCCTCCTGCATCATCAGGCTGAGGTCGGGCGGGCAGGTGTAGTAGTCGGGCTGGACGCCGTAGCGGTCGGCGAGCAGGAGCTGCGCGAGCCGGACGGAGGTGCGCGAGGTGGAGCCGAGGGCGACCCGGGCGCCGTCCAGTTCGTCGAGCGGGACCTGCGAGACGATCACGCAGGACATCACCGGGCCGTCGCAGCCGACCGCGATGTCGGGGAAGGCGACCAGGTCGTCCGCGTTCCGGAGGAACTCGACGAGGGTGATGGGCCCGATGTCGAGGTCTCCCCGCACCAGCTTCTCGCTGAGCTTCTCCGGGGTGTCCTTCGTGAGCTCGAAGTCGAGGAGCGTGCCCGTTCTCGCGAGCCCCCAGTACAGGGGCAGGCAGTTCAGGAACTGGATGTGGCCGACGCGCGGCCGGTTGCGAGAATTGTCCACATCGCGAGGCTAGACCCCATGCGGTACGGTGCAGGCACCAGGGGTGCGCGGACGGCGCGTGAGTGTCGTCGCGGTGACGCCCCGTCGTCCGGGTCGGTGTTTCCCCCGGATCCCGCTGGATGACGTGACCGACGGCCTCGTTTCGTGGCTGCGTCACGACCGCTGTTCGACCGCTTCTCGACCGACGGCACCCCGACAGGTGCCCCGCTTCAGGACCGCCCCGTCAAGCCCGTTCCGGGGCGCCTTCAAACGTCCGAGTGACGTGATCTTGACCTCTGTTGCTTTCGGCTGCCCGCATGCTAGGCTCGCCGCAAGTTGCAGTTTGGTTTCCCTTGCAGTACAGAGCCTGCGGAGCATGTGACCGCGGGCTCTCGTCATATTCAGACGTATGCAGTTGTGCGGCACTTTGTTTTCACACTTGCAGGGTTCTGGAGCAGGGCAACCCTTTGGGCCCAAGGAGGGCTTATGGCTACCGGAACCGTGAAGTGGTTCAACGCCGAAAAGGGCTTTGGCTTCATCGCCCAAGAAGGCGGAGGCCCCGACGTCTTCGTTCACTACTCGGCGATCAACGCGAGCGGCTTCCGCTCGCTGGAGGAGAACCAGCAGGTCTCCTTCGACGTCACCCAGGGTCCCAAGGGCCCGCAGGCGGAGAACGTCACCCCCGTCTGAGTTCTTCGGTCTCGGAGCCTGGTGCTTTGATCCGGAACAGATAGCAGTACCCAAGGAGCCCCGTGCCGCAAGGCAGCGGGGCTCCTGCCTTTCTCGGGGGCCACGGGCGGCGAGACAGCCGGTCCGTTGTCGGTGGTGCGGTGTACGGTCCCCGGCCATGACCGATCCCGACTTCCTCACCGCCACCCGCACCTTCTACGACACCGTGGCCGGCGACTACGCCGACCGGTTCGCCGGGGAGCTCACCGCCAGACCGGTGGAGCGCGCCGTGCTCGGTGTGTTCGCGGAGCTCGTGGGCGCCGGCGGCACGGTGGCCGACCTCGGGTGCGGGCCCGGCCGGACCACCGGCCGGCTCGCCTCGCTCGGACTGTCCGTGCGCGGGCTCGACCTGTCGGAGTCGATGCTGGCGATCGCCCGCCGGGAGAACCCCGGGCTGCTCTTCGAGCAGGGCTCGATGCTGGACCTCGACCTCCCCGACGGCGGCCTCGACGGGGTGTCCTGCTGGTACTCCTCGATCCACACCCCCGAGGACCGGCTGCCCGGCCTGTTCGCCGGCTTCCACCGTGTGCTGGCCCCCGGCGGGCACCTGCTGGTCGCCTTCCAGGTGGGGGACGAGCCGCGCCGCCACGACAGGCCGTGGGGGCACCCGGTGACGCTGGACTTCCTGCGGCGCCGGCCGGAACACGTCGCCGGGCTGCTGGAGGCGGCCGGCTTCGCGCCCCACTCGCATACGGTGCGCGAGGCCGATCCGGACCTCGGGGAGTCGACCCCGCAGGCGTTCCTGATCGTCCGCAAGCCCGCCGGCTAGTGCCGCGGCCGGCGACGTGCGCGACGGGGCGAACGTCGTCTGTCGCGGCACCAGCAGGCGGGACCCGTCAGAGGACCCCGGCGATGTCCCGGGCCGCGATGTAGCCGAAGGTCATCGCGGGGCCGATCGTCGAGCCCGCGCCGGCGTAGCTGTGGCCCATCACGGCGGCGCTGGCGTTCCCGGCGGCGTACAGGCCCGGGATCGCCGTGCCGTCCGGCCGCAGCACGCGGGCGCGGGCGTCGGTGCGCAGGCCGCCCTTGGTGCCGAGGTCGCCGGGGACGATCCGGAAGGCGTAGTACGGGGGCAGCCACAGGGGGGCGAGACAGGAGTTGGGGAGCGCGGCGGGGTCGGTGTAGTAGTGGTCGTAGGCGCTGTCGCCGCGGTGGAAGTCGGGGTCCTTGCCGTCGCGGGCAAGGGAGTTGAAGCGGTCGACGGTGGTGCGCAGGGCGGTGGCGGGCACGCCGATGGAGCCGGCGAGGGCGTCCAGGGTCCAGGCCCTGGCTGCGGCGCCGGAGGTGTACCAGGCGTCGGGGAGGGCGAAGGTCGGGGCGATGTCCCGGAAGAGGTACCGGTTGCGGTAGTTCTGGTCGACGATCAGCCAGGCCGGGATGTCGGGGGCGGCGGGGTCGCGCTCGTACATGGTGTGGACGACGTCGCTGTAGGGGGCGGCCTCGTTGACGAAGCGGGCGCCGGCCTGGTTGACGAGGAGGCCGCCGGGGAGGGTGCGTTCGGCGAGGCAGAAGTAGGGGTCGCCGGGGAGCGGGATGGCCGGGCCCCACCAGGCGTCGTCCATCAGGGCGAGTGCGGCGCCGAGGCGCTGTCCGGCGCGGATGCCGTCGCCGGTGTTCTCCTTGGCGCCGACGGTCCAGTCCGTCCCGACGGGCTGCCGCTGGTACTGCGCGCGCATGGCCGCGTTGTGCTCGAACCCGCCCGATCCGACGACGACTCCGCGTCGGGCCCGGACGAGTCCCGGGGTGCCGTCGCGGGTGACCACGGCCCCGGTGACGGCGCCGGCCTCGGTGTACAGGTCGGTCAGGGGGGTGTGGAGCCACACCGGGACGCCGGCGGACGTGAGGCCGGCGCGCAGGCCGGCGGCGAGGGACTGGCCCATGGTGAGGGGCTTCTGCCCGAGCAGGGCGGCCTTCGTGCCGCGGGCGAGGCACTCGGTGGCGACGGCGGCACCCTTGACGCTGACCGCGGCCAGGGCGAGCCACTTGTAGTCGGCGCTGAAGACGACCATGCCGGCCGGGACGTCGAGGTACGGCGGGTTGAGATGGGCGAGTTCGGCGCCCAGGACGTTGCCGTCGAGCTGGTCGGGTTCGAGGGAGCGGCCGCCGGGCAGGCCGCCGGGGAGCTCGGGGTAGTAGTCGCTGTAGCCCTCCATCCAGCGGAACCGGAGGGGGCTGTTGGCCAGGACGAAGGAGATCATGGCGGGGCCGTGGGCGAGGAACGCCCGCTGTCGGTCCACGGGCACGTCGGCGCCGACGACGGCGGCGAGGTAGGCGGCCGCCTTGGCGGGTGTGTCCGGTACCCCGGCGGCCAGGATGACGGGGTTGTTCGGTATCCAGATCCCGGCGCCCGAGCGGGCGGCGGACCCGCCGAAGGTGCCGGCCTTCTCCACGACGACGCAGCTCAGGCCCTGTCGGGCGGCGGTCAGCGCGGCGGTCATCCCGGCGGCGCCGGAGCCGATGACGACGACGTCGTAGGTGCCGAGCAGGGGCAGGTCGGCGGCGCGGGCCGGCTGGTGGGTCCCGGCGGCGACGGCGAGCCCGGTGGCGCCGGCGCCCGCCAACACCTTTCTACGTGACGGCAGTTCAGAGGTCATGACCGCTCCAGCCAGACGACGAACGAACGCGGAGGACGTCCACTAACGTCCACGGACGTCCACAGAGGTCCGCAGAGTCCGCGGAGGTCCGTGGGCGTGCGCGGACAAACGGGCACAGCGGACGCAGCGGACGCAGAGGATGCAGAGGGCGTACAAGGACGTGCGAGGGCTGGGAATGTCGCGCGGGGGTCTTGGGAAGTCAAGGGCCGTGCGGGCCGGGAGCCCGGCTACTTCGCGTACAGGCCCTCCACCTCCTGCTCGAAGTCCCGCAGGACGAACTCCCGGCGCAGCTTCATGGACGGGGTGAGGTGTCCGGCCTCCTCGGTGAAGTCGACCGGCAGGACGGCGAAGCGGCGGATCGACTCGGGGCGGGAGACCAGCTTGTTGGCCTCGTCCACCGCGCGTTGCAGGATCTCGTGCAACTCCTGGTCGTCGAGGAGGAGTTCGGCCGGGACCGGGTGTTTGCCGTTCATCTGGCGCCAGTGGGTGATGCCGTCCCGGTCGAGGGTGATCAGGGCCGACACGTAGGGGCGGCCGTCGCCCAGGACGATGCACTGGGAGATCAGCGGGTGGGAGCGGAGCCAGTTCTCCAGCGGGGCCGGGGCCACGCTCTTGCCGCCCGCGGTGATCAGCATCTCCTTCTTGCGGCCGGTGATGGTCAGATAGCCCTCGTCGTCCAGGCTGCCGATGTCACCGGTGGCGAGCCAGCCGTCGGGGGCGGCCGGCACCACTCCGCCCGCCGCCGGGTCCCAGTAGCCGCGCAGCACCTGTTCGCCGGCGATCAGGATCTCGCCGTCCGCCGCTATCCGGATGCGGGTGCCGGGCAGCGGCCAGCCCACGGTGCCCAGCCGGGGTTTGAGCGGGGGTGTCACCGTGGCCGCGCCGGTCGTCTCGGTGAGGCCGTAGCCCTCGTAGACCTCGATGCCCGCGCCCGCGTAGAAGGCGGCCAGACGGCGGCCGAGCGGGGAGCCGCCGCAGATCGCGTGCCGCACGCGGCCGCCCATGGCGTTGCGGATACGGCGGTAGACCAGCGGGTCGTAGCAGGCGCGGGCGGTGCGCAGCGTCCGGGAGGGGCCGTTGCCGGTGCCGGTCTGCTGGGCCTCCAGTGCCTCGCCGTAGCGTCTCGCGACGGAGGCCGCGCGGTCGAAGGACGCCAGCCGGCCGGCCGCCTCGGCCTTGGCGCGGGCGGTGTTGAAGACCTTCTCCAGCATGTAGGGGATGGCCAGGAGGCAGGTCGGGCGGAAGCTCGCCAGGTCGGGCATGAGGTGTTCGGCCTTCAGGCTCGGGGCGTGGCCGAGCCGTACCCGGGCGCGGATACAGGCGATGGCGACCATGCGGCCGAAGACGTGGGACATCGGCAGGAAGAGCAGGACGGACTCCTCGTCGCCCGCCCTGGACTTGAAGATCGGGTAGAGGAGTTCGACGGCGTTGTCGACCTCGGCGAAGAAGTTTCCGTGGGTGAGCACGCAGCCCTTGGGGCGGCCCGTGGTGCCGGAGGTGTAGATGAGGGTGGCGAGGGTGTCCGGCCCGAGCATGCCCCGCCGTACGGCGACCTCCTGGTCGGGGACGGGCCGGCCGAGTTCCGCGAGCCGCTCCACGTGGTCCTTCTCCATGATCCACATGTGGCGCAGGTCGGGGAGCCGGTCGAGTTCCGGGCCGAGGGCCGCCGCCTGGGCCGCGGTCTCGGTGACCAGGGCCACCGCTCCGGAGTCCTGGAGGATCCAGCGGACCTGGAAGACGGAGGAGGTGGGGTAGACGGGGACGGTCACCAGACCGGCCGCCCAGGCGGCGAAGTCCAGCAGCGTCCACTCGTAGGTGGTGCGGGCCATGATGGCGATCCGGTCGCCCGGCATCAGCCCCTCGGAGATCAGGCCCTTCGCCAACGCGAGGACCTGGTCGGCGAACTGAGTGGCCGTCACGTCGTACCAGGTGCCGTCCTGGGCCCTGCGGCTGAGGACCACCGTGTCCGGTACGGCGGCCGCGTTGTCGAAGGGCAGCTCCGCGAGCGAGCCGTGGCTGACCGGTGGCGCGAACGGCGGCACGTGGGCCTCGCGGACGGCTCCGTCCAGTCGCCGGGTCTCCGGTTGCACGAGCACGGGACCGGGAGCGTCGTCGAAGGCGGCCGAGGCGGCGAACGAGGGAAGCGGGGTGGACACGGGCGGCTCCTGTGGCGTGCAGCGACGAACTGCTCTGCTGCAAGACGTACGTACCTCGCACACCGAGGCGTTCACCGACAGAACCCGGAGAATCGGGGTTACCGCCGGTTAGGAGGGGATCGTACGGGGTTCACGTGTGGAGTCTGTGCGGTTTCCGGGGGGTTCCGGAGCCAGGGCTGTGCAGCCTCGGGGGCCTTGCGAACACCCTCCGCGAACCGTCAACTCCCCGCTCCACCTGGGCTTTCCCGCCTCCCGAAGGTGAGCGGAACTCATTTCCGGGGCACCTCCGGCAAGCCCCTTACCTCCGGTAACCTTACTCCGGAGTCAGTTATTCGTCACCGTTTCGGGGAGTTGGACATGGCCGACCGCTATCTGCGCCTCACCACCACCGCGCCCGGCCGCCTCCTCACCCGCCGGCTCGGCCTGCCCCAGCCGGCCGCACTGCGGCGCTGGACCCCACGGGAGCCCGACCTGCCCGGCGAACTGCTGCACCTCACCGCCGGCCCGTCCCACCTCGAACTCGCCGCCACCGGGCTGAAGTTCACCGATGTGTCGGACCGGCCCGGCGCCGTCGTGCTGGACGCGAGCGGCGTACGGGACGTCGCGGCGCTCGCCGGGGTGCACGCGGCCCTGCACCCCGTGGTGCGGTCGGTCGCCACCAGCGGCCGGGTGCTCGTGCTGGGGGCGCCGCTCGACCCCGCCGACCACCACCAGGCCGCCGCACAGCAGGCGTTGGAGGGATTCGTCCGCTCCCTCGGCAAGGAGATCGGCCGGGGCAGGACGGTGAACCTGGTGCGGCTCACCGACGCGGCGGCCGCCGCCTCGACCCTCCGCTTCCTGCTCTCCCCCCGGTCGGCCTACGTCAGCGGCCAGGTCATCGAGGTCGGCGCGGGCGACCCGGCGCTCCCGGCCGACCCGGACCTCCCGCTCGCCGGCCGCACCGCGCTGGTCACCGGCGCCGCGCGCGGGATCGGCGAGGCCGTCGCCGAGACGCTGGCGAGGGACGGCGCCCAGGTCGTCGTACTCGACACACCCGCGGCCGGGCAGGACGCGGCCCGGGTCGCCGAGCGGCTCGGAGGCACCGCCCTCACCCTCGACATCACGGCCGCCGACGCGGGTGAGCGGATCGCGGCCGCGCTGCCCGGCGGCCTGGACGTCCTGGTCCACAACGCGGGCGTCACCCGTGACCGCCGGCTGGTCAACATGCCAGCCGACCGGTGGAGTTCGGTGCTGGAGGTGAACCTGGCGAGCGTGCTGCGCACCACCGACGCGCTGCTCGCGGGCGGCACACTGCGGCCCGGCGGACGGATCGTGGCGACCGCCTCCATCGCGGGGATCGCGGGCAACGCCGGCCAGACCAACTACGGTGCGAGCAAGGCGGGGGTGGTCGGCCTGGTCCGGTCGCTCGCGCCGCGTGCCCTCGCCGGGCACGGGGTGACGGTCAACGCGGTCGCGCCCGGGTTCATCGAGACGCGGATGACGGCAGCCGTCCCGTTCCTCATCCGTGAGGCGGGCCGCCGGATGAACTCCCTGGCGCAGGGCGGGCTGCCCGCCGACGTCGCCGAGACCACCGCGTGGCTCGCCCATCCGGCCTCCGGCGCGGTCAACGGCCAGGTCGTGCGGGTCTGCGGCCAGAGCCTGCTGGGGGCGTAGTGCGCATGACACTGACCGGCTCCCCGGCCCTCGGCCCCCTGCTCGCGCGCGGCGCGCTGCTGTCCCCGTTCAAGCGGCCCCGCCCGGACGCGGACGTCCCGCGCACGCGGCTGGAACGGCCCGGTGTGCGGGTGGACCTGACGCGGCTGGCCGCCTACGAGCGGGTGTGCGGCTTCGCGACCGGCGACGACTCGCTGCCGCTGACGTATCCGCACGTGCTGGGCTTCCCGCTGGCGATGCGGCTGATGAGCGCCCGCGCCTTCCCGCTGCCGCTGCTCGGGCTCGTCCACACGTCGGTCGAGATCACCCGGAGCGCGGTGCTGACGGCCACCGGGGAGTACGAACTCGGCGTGTACGTCGACGGGTTGGCGCCGCACCGGCGGGGCACGGAGGCCGGTGTGGTCACCGAGGTGCGGTCGGCGGGCAGGGTGGTGTGGGAGTCCAGGAGCACCTATCTGGCCCGGCACCGCACCGGCGAGCGTACGGCGGTGACGCCCGCGGGGGAACCGGAGGCGCCGGCCGCTCTCGCCGCACAGCTGCCCGGACGTGTCCCGGTCGCAGCCCCGGCCCCCGTGCCGCTGTCCGTCGTCCCCGACCCCCTGCCAGTCCTCGCCGACTGGCGGCTCGGCGCGGACGTCGGGCGGCGCTACGGTGCCGCCTCCGGTGACCGCAACCCCATCCATCTGCACGCGCTGACCGCCCGCCCGTTCGGCTTCCCCCGGGCCGTCGCGCACGGGATGTGGACCGTGGCCAGGTGTCTGGCGGCGCACGGCACACCGGACGTGGTGCGGATGCGGGCCGAGTTCCGGGCGCCGGTGCTGCTGCCGGGGTCGGTGACGTACGCGGCGCGGAACGGGCGGTTCGAGCTGCGGGGCGGCGACCGGGTGCACCTGACCGGCGAGGTCTATCCGCTCACGTCGTGAGCGGTCTCGGGCGGTGACCAGGGCCGCCCCTCCATCAGGTTGCCCAGTCCCGCCCAGGCGAAGTTCATCAGGGTCGCCGCCGTCTGCCGGGCGGTGACGCCGTCGGTGGCGTTGGCCCAGGCGGCCAGCGACTCGGCGGCGCCCACCAGGGCCTCGGCGAGACCGGCGACCTCGGCCTCGGGCAGGTCGGGGTCGCGGTGCGCCTCGCGTGCCGCGACGACGATCAGCTGCGTCACGAACGCGACGATCTCCTCGCGCATCGCGGCCACCTCGGCGGCGAACGGCTCGCCGTGGGTGCGGGCCTGGAGGTGCAGCACCGACCAGGCGTCCGGGTGCTGCGCGGTGTGCGTGAAGAACGCCCGCAGGCCGTCCCAGAGTTGGCGGTCGCCGGGCAGGTCGGTGCGGACGCCGGCCCGGACGGCCGCGGTGAGGGCCTTCGCCTCGCGGCGGATGCACGCCGTGAAGAGGTCTTCCTTCGAGTTCAGGTACAGGTAGACCAGCGGCTTGGACACACCCGCCAGTTCGGCGATCTCGTCCATCGAGGCGGCCATGTACCCGCGCTGCCCGAACGTCCGCACGGCGGCATCGAGCATCTGCTGCTCACGGACGGCCCGCGGCATGCGTTTGGTCTTCACGGCACCCATGGGCCCAGGGTAGTTGGGCGCGGCCCGGAGCGAAGCGTCCGGAACCCGCCGGGTCCGCCGGTCGTCCGGGACGCCGCCTCAGGAGGCGTGGCCCCGGGCGCGGGCGGGGTCGTCGACGCCGTCCTCCTGGCTGCGGTTGGCGTCCAGGTTGGCCTTCATGCGGTCGACCTTGGCCACCACCTGCATGGAGGCCCGGTCCCGCTCCTTGCGCAGCACCACGAAGCTGATCGGGGCGGAGACGACGAGAGCGAGCAGGACGATCCACATGTAGTTGGCGTCGCCGAGGGCGCGCGGCGCGATGCCCGAGTAGACGAGGCCCCAGACGACCACGAGGCAGCCCACGAAGACACCGAGGCGCATCAGTGTGTAGCGGAACATCTCAATCCACTCTTCCGTTTCGAACAGTCCGGAACGTCCCGAAGGGCGCACCCTCCAGTGAAGCACGGCGGCGGCGCGGTCTCGCGGGCGGGTACGGGCACGCGCGCCGGTCACGCCAGGGGCAGGAGCATCGTGACGTCGTCCCGGTCGTCGCCGGGCGCGACGCGGATCGCGCCGGGGACCCGGCCGACCTCCTTGTAGCCGCAGGAGCCGTAGAAGCGCTCCAGGCCGAGCCCGCCCCGGCAGGTGAGCCGGATCGCCTCGACGCCGTCGAAGCCGCGGGCCGCGTCCGCGGCGGCGGCCAGCAGGTCCCGGCCGTACCCCCGGCCCTGGTGGCGGGGGTGGACCATCACCGTGTGGAGCCACACCCAGTGGGTCATCAGCCGGTGGGTGTTCACGCCGAAGAAGGCGGTGGCGGCCACCCGTCCGTCCTGGTCGTGGCCGGCGAGCAGCCGGACGCGTCCCTCCGCCAGGCCCGCGAGGTGTCTGACCAGTTCCGGCCGGACGGCCTCGCGCGTCACGGGCGGCACGAAGCCGACGGCACCGCCCGCGTTGGAGACATCGGTCCACAGGTCGAGGACGCCGTCGCGCAGGGCGGGGGTGACGGCGGGGTCGAGCGTGAAGGTAAGGGCCACGACAGGATCGTAACCCTTACGACACGGAGGGCACCGCTCGCCCTCGCTCACCCCCGGGAATCACACCCGCATGGGCTGGGGGGACTCGCGGCGGGCCGGGTCGGGGGCGTCGTACTCGCGGATGATCTCGTAGCGCGTGTTGCGCTCCACCGGCCGGAAGCCGGCGTCGCGGATCAGGTCGAGCAGGTCCTCGCGGGTCAGCTTGTTCGGCGTGCCGTAGTTGTCGGCGTCGTGCGTGATCTTGTACTCGACGACCGAGCCGTCCATGTCGTCGGCGCCGTGCTGGAGGGCGAGCTGCGCGGTCTGGACGCCGTGCATGACCCAGAAGACCTTGACGTGCGGGACGTTGTCGAACAGCAGCCGGGAGACCGCGAAGGTCTTCAGGGCCTCGGCGCCGGTCGCCATCTGGGTGCGTGCCTGGAGGCGGTTCCTGACCTTGCCGTCCTTCACGTCCACGAAGTCGTGCTGGTAGCGCAGCGGGATGAAGACCTGGAAGCCGCCGGTCTCGTCCTGGAGTTCACGCAGCCGCAGCACGTGGTCGACGCGGTGGCGGGGCTCCTCGATGTGGCCGTACAGCATGGTGCACGGCGTCTTGAGGCCCTTCTCGTGCGCCAGCCGGTGGATGCGCGACCAGTCCTCCCAGTGGGTGCGGTGGTCGACGATGTGCTGGCGGACCTCCCAGTCGAAGATCTCCGCGCCGCCGCCGGTGAGGGACTCCAGGCCGGCGTCGATCAGCTCGTCGAGGATCTCGGAGGCGGACAGCCCGGAGATGGTCTCGAAGTGGTGGATCTCCGTGGCCGTGAAGGCCTTCAGCGAGACGTTCGGCAGGGCCTTCTTCAGCTCGCTCAGCGAGCGCGGGTAGTAGCGCCACGGCAGGTTGGGGTGCAGCCCGTTGACGATGTGCAGCTCGGTGAGGTTCTCGCCCTCCATCGTCTTGGCGAGGCGGACGGCCTCCTCGATGCGCATCGTGTACGCGTCCTTCTCGCCCGGCTTGCGCTGGAAGGAGCAGTAGGCGCAGGAGGCGGTGCACACGTTCGTCATGTTCAGGTGACGGTTGACGTTGAAGTGCACGACGTCGCCGTTCTTGCGCGTCCGCACCTCGTGCGCGAGTCCGCCCAGCCAGGCCAGGTCGTCCGACGCGTACAGCGCGACGCCGTCCTCGCGGGTCAGCCGCTCACCGGAACGGACCTTCTCCTCCAGCTCGCGCTTGAGCCCGACGTCCATGCCCTACCTCTTCCTGCTCTTGTGTGAGACAGACTCCGCCAACCGTACGCCCACGCCGCTACACCTCCTCCGGCAGCTCCCCGACCCGGTTCTCCCACTTCGTGGACAGCACGATGGTCGTACGGGTCCGGGAGACGCCCTTGGTGCCGGACAGCCGCCGGATGATCCTCTCCAGACCGTCGACGTCGGTGGCCCGCACCTTGAGCATGAACGAGTCGTCGCCCGCGATGAACCAGCAGTCCTCGATCTCGGTGAGGTCCTTCATCCGCTGGGCCACGTCCTCGTGGTCGGCGGCGTCGGAGAGCGAGATGCCGATCAGGGCGATGACGCCGAGGCCCAGGGAGGCGGCGTCGACGGTGGCGCGGTAGCCGGTGATGACACCGGCCGCCTCCAGCCGGTTGATGCGGTCGGTGACACTGGGTCCCGACAGGCCGACGAGGCGCCCCAGCTCCGCGTACGAGGCCCGGCCGTTCTCTCTCAGGGCCTGGATGAGCTGCCTGTCCACCGCGTCCATGCGATCGAAGCCTTCCACTGATGAGACTGAAGAGAAGTGTCTGAGGTTGGTGCGGGTCGGTGCCGCGGACCGCTCACTCGGGCCGGGGGCCGCCCAGTTCGCCCTTCCAGCGGCGGTACAGCGCGTGCCGGACGCCCGCCGCGTCGAGCACCCGGCCGGCGACGAAGTCCACCAGGTCCTGGATGTGGGTCGCCCCCGCGTAGAAGCCCGGCGAGGCCGGTACGACGCTCGCGCCGGCGTCGTCCAGGGTGACCAGGTGCCGCAGCGTCTGTCCGTTCAGGGGGGTCTCCCGTACGGCCACGACCAGTGGGCGCCGCTCCTTGAGGACCACGCTCGCGGCCCGTTGCAGCAGGTCCTTGGAGAGGCCGAGGGCGACTCCGGCGACGCAGGCCGTCGACGCGGGCACGATCAGCATGCCCTTGGAGGGGTACGACCCCGAGGACGGCCCCGCCGCCAGGTCGCCGGCACCCCAGTGCCGTACGCCGGCGATGTCCACGTCGAAGGCGCCGGGCTTGCCGTCGGCGCCTCTGGACAGCCATTCCCGCAGGTCGTCCCGCCAGTGCGCGTCCCGGAACGAGATGCCGGTCTCGTCGAGCAGGGTGAGCCGCGAGGCCCGGGACACCACCAGGTCGACGCTCTCACCGGCGTCCAGCAGGGCGCGCAGCACGGCCGCCGCGTACGGCGTACCGGACGCTCCCGACACCCCCACGATCCAAGGCGCGCGCTGCGTTTCTCCTGCGTTCACACCTTGAGCGTACCGGCGGACGGAACGGACCTCAGGACCGGCCGGGCCCCACCGTGGTCAGACCGTCAGGCCACGCACCAGGAGGTCCAGCAGGGCGCACACGAACAGGGCAATTCCGATGAACCCGTTGACGCTGAAGAACGCCCGGTTGAGGCGGGACAGGTCGTGCGGGCGGACGATGGAGTGCTCGTAGACGAAGGCGCCCGCGACGACCGCCAGGCCGCACCAGAAGAAACCTCCGGCGCCGGTGGCCGCCGCGTACCAGACGAGCAGGGCCGTCGTCACGGCGTGGCAGACGCGCGCGCCGCGGATCGCCGCGGGGACGCCGAAGCGGGCCGGAACCGACATGACGCCGGTCTCGCGGTCGGTCTCGATGTCCTGGCAGGCGTAGATCAGGTCGAAGCCGCCGATCCAGACGCCGACGGCGAGCCCCAGGATGACCGCGTCCCAGGACCACTCGCCGGTGATCGCGAGCCAGCCGCCGACCGGGCCCATCGCCTGGGCGAGACCGAGGATGGCCTGCGGGAAGTTCGTGAACCGCTTGCCGTAGGGGTAGACCACCATCGGGATCACGGCGATGGGGGCGAGCGCCAGGCACAGCGGGTTGAGCAGGGCGGCCGAGCCCAGGAAGACGACCAGGGCGATCAGGGCGCCGGTCCAGGCGTGCCGTACCGACATGGCGCCGGTGACCAGTTCGCGGTGGGCGGTGCGCGGATTGCGGGCGTCGATCTCGCGGTCGATGATCCGGTTGACGGCCATCGCGAAGGTGCGCAGACCCACCATGCAGACGGTGACCAGGAGCAGCCGGCCCCAGTGGACGTTCCTGTCCCACTGGAACATCGCGGTGAGCGCGGCGATGTAGGCGAAGGGCAGCGCGAAGACGGAGTGCTCGATCATCACCAGGCGCAGGAACGCCCTGGTGCGGCCCGGCTGGGGCAGCGCCGCGGAAGCGGAGGTCACAGGCCGTACTCCTTCCAGCGGCGGTCGACCGTCGCCGCCGTCTCCGGGTCGGACAGGACCATCTCGGGCCAGCCGCCGTCTCGCGTGTAGCCCTCCTCGGGCCATTTCCTGGTGGCGTCGATGCCTGCCTTGCCGCCCCAGAACTGCTGGTAGGAGGCGTGGTCGAGATGGTCGACGGGACCCTCGACGACCGTGAGGTCGCGGCTGTAGTCGGTGTTGCCGAGGGCGCGCCAGGCGACCTCGTGCAGGTCGTGCACGTCGCAGTCGGAGTCGACCACCACGATCAGTTTGGTCAGCGACATCATGTGTGCCCCCCAGACGGCGTGCATCACCTTCTGGGCGTGCTTCGGGTACTTCTTGTCGATCGCGACGATCGCGCAGTTGTGGAAGCCGCCGGCCTCCGGCAGGTGGTAGTCCACGATGTCCGGGACGATGATCTTCAGCAGGGGCAGGAAGAAGCGTTCCGTCGCCCGGCCCAGGGGTCCGTCCTCGGTCGGCGGGCGGCCCACGACGATCGACTGGAGCAGCGGCCGCCTGCGCATGGTCACGCAGTCGATGGTGAGGGCGGGGAAGGGTTCCTGCGGGGTGTAGAAGCCGGTGTGGTCGCCGAAGGGCCCCTCGGGCAGCATCCGGCCGGGCTCCAGCCAGCCCTCGATCACGACCTCCGCCTGGGCGGGGACCTGGAGCGGCACGGTCTTGCAGTCCACCATCTCGATCCGCTTGCCCGCAACGAAGCCGGCGAACAGGTACTCGTCGATGTCGCCGGGGAGCGGGGCGGTGGAGGCGTAGGTGACGGCGGGCGGGCAGCCGAAGGCGATCGCGACCGGGAGGCGCTCCCCGCGCCTGGCCGCCACCTGGTAGTGGTTGCGGCTGTCCTTGTGGATCTGCCAGTGCATGCCGATGGTGCGCTTGTCGTGGCGCTGGAGGCGGTAGAGGCCGAGGTTGCGGATGCCGGACTCGGGGTCGCGGGTGTGGGTCAGCCCGAGGTTGAAGAACGAGCCGCCGTCCTGGGGCCAGGTGAACAGCGCGGGCAACTGGTCGAGATCGACGTCGTCGCCGTGCAGGACGACCTCCTGCACGGGCGCGTTGTCCGCCTTCACCTTCTTCGGCGGTACGTGCGCCATCGCGCCGAGCTTCCCGAACGCCTCGCGCACCCCGACGAAGCCGTGTGGCAGCTCCGGCCGCAGCAGCCCGCCGATCTTCTCCGAGATCTCGCCGTACGACTTCAGGCCGAGCGCCTTCAGCAGGCGGCGGTCGGTGCCGAAGACGTTCATCGCGAGGGGCATCGAGGAGCCCTTCACGTTCTCGAAGAGCAGGGCGGGCCCGCCGGCCTTCTGCACCCGGTCGACGATCTCCCCGACCTCCAGACACGGGTCGACCTCGGCCTTGACGCGCTTGAGGTCACCCTCGCGTTCCAGGGCCCTGAGCAGGGAGCGGAGATCGTCGTAAGCCATGCGGTCCAGTATCGGGCACCCGCTACTCTGGCCCGGTCACCGGGGCCGTCCCGCGCCCTGTCGCCGTCTCCTGGGGGATCGCACGCCATGCTCAGGTATCTGCCGTTCCTGCTGGTCCTGGCACTGTGGATCTACGCCTTCATCGACTGCCTGAACACCCCCGAGGAGCAGGTGCGCGGGCTGCCGAAGGTGGTCTGGGTCATCGTCATCCTGCTGTTCGGCGAGGTGCTCGTCGGCCCGGTCGCCTGGCTGGTCGCGGGCAAGCAGCGCGGCGGCCCGGCCGGTGGCCCCGCCTCCACCCCCTGGCAGCGCGAGCAGCGCGCGCGGTTCGTCGCGCCCGACGACAACCCGGAGTTCCTCAAGTCCCTCGACGGGAAGGGCGGGAAGGACGAGGCCGCCCTCCTCAAGGACTGGGAGGCGGACCTGCGCCGCCGCGAGGAGGAGCTGCGGCGCAAGGAGACCGGCGAGGACCCGAGGACCGACTGAGCGAGGTCACCGGCGCGGTGGCGGGTTGCCCCGGTGGCCGTAGGAGAACCGGCCGATCACCATCTGCGGCACTGGCTGGACCGCAGCGTGCCGGCGGTCCTGTCCGGAACGGAGGTTCAGCGGAACGCGGCCGTGAACGCGGACCACGCGGCAGGGGTGAGCAGCAGCACCGGGCCGTCAGGAACCTTGCTGTCCCGGACGGGGACGACGGTGGGGAAACCGGGGGCGACTTCGATGCAGTCCCCGCCGTTTGCGCCGCTGTAGCTGCTCTTGATCCAGGTCGCGGCGCTCAGATCGTGACTGGTCATGGTGGTTGTACCCTTCCATCACGTCGCTGATCAGAGCGGCGGAACCGGGGGCTGACAGGGCGTCCGCCCGGAGCACATCATAAGTCCGGCTGTGGCGACCGAAGATGGACGGATCGTCGGTGAAGTGCCCACGGTCGAGCGACTCCGAATAGAGCCATCGGTGACCGTCCGGCAGTTCGATCAACGACAGTGAGGTGTCAGGTCGATCGATGTCCGCGCGGCTCGCCGGAGCGATCTGGATGCGGATGTTGGGCAGCTTGCCGACGCTCAGTAAGTGCTCGCACTGGCCCCGCATGACGTCGACACCGCCCACCAGGTGCCGCAGACAACTCTCGTCCAGCACCACGAGGTAGAGCGGGCCGCCCTCGACGAAGAACCGTTGCTGTCGGCTCAGGCGCGCTCGGACACGCTCCTCCACCTCCCCACGCTTGGGCAGGCGACGGGAGAACAACGCCCTCGCATAGTCCGGCGTCTGCAAGAGTCCTGGGATCACCTGCGTCTGGTACGCCCGTACCGCGACGGCCTCCGCATCCATGCGAGCCCTGCGCTCGAACCAGTCCGGATGCTCCACCTGCGGATACCAGTCGATCCGTCCCCACAGCCGCAGCAACACCCCACCCGTGGTGAGCAGTTCGTCGCACTTCTTCGCGAACGTGTCCTGCGGCACCCGCGTGCCCGCCTCCACCCGGGCGACGTGGGAGCGGTCGCAGGGGATCTCCCGGGCCAGGCCCTCCTGGGTCAGCGGAGCCGCCTCACGGAAGTGCTTGAGCACCTCGCCGAACACCGCGGCCGTGCTCGTGCTGAGCCCCGCTCCCCCGTCGGCGTTGCGTCGGCTCACGGACGTATCCCTTCGTGACAGTGGGCCAGTGGCACGCGTCGGGCATTGATATCGACCGTTCCCCTGCGCGACGCTTGGTACACCCAGAGTGACGGATGATGCTCGGAGTTGGACATGGTGGAGCGGTGGGAACCGGGAACGCTCGTACACGACCCGCAGCGGGGCGAGGTGGGCGAGTACCAGGACAGGTCGGGGCCGTACGCGATGCTGCGGCCGGTGGGCGGCGGCCGGGAGTGGCAGGCCGATCCGGCGCGGCTGCGGCCGGCGACGGCGGAGGAGCGGCTGAGCGCGGCGGTGCGGGCGGCCAACGGCCGTTCGCGGGAGGGAAGGGAGGGGACGGGCACCGCGTTCGACGAGGCGGTGACGCGCCGGCCGCCCGAGCCGGTGCCGGGCTGCGCGGCCTGCGAAGGGCTCACCGCCCGGCGCCAGGAGGCGCGGGCCGCGTTCGACCGCAGCGCGGAGACGGACGCGAACGTGCGTCTGCGTCAGCACCAGCGGCGGGAGCACGGCGGTGAACCGGGGGCGGGCCGCCGGGTGTTCCGGTACGTGCCGTACTCGATCGTGCAGGACGCGTCGGCGCGCCCGGAGTACGAGGCCCGCTGCGTCTCGGGGGACGAGGCGGACTGCGGGGCCGGGTCGGGGCCGTGCCAGGACCCGGCGGACGTCGAGGAGTGGCAGCGCAGGCACACCCAGGAGACCCGGCACCTGCGCTACCGCCGCAGCTTCGCGGACTACGCCGTACTGGAGCGGATGGGGTGAGCGCGGCTCACCGCAGCCGGGACGACGACAGGATCGACAGCAGGTGCGCCGGGACCATCACCCAGGTGATGACCGCGAGCGCGCCCAGCGCCCAGCGGGTGGGCTCGATGCCGCCGGTGACCTGGTCGGCGACGGCGGCGACGAGCAGCACGAGGGACGCCTCGATGCCGTTGGTCACGCGGTGGATCCTGAACGCGGCGGCGAGGCGCCGGACGGTGGCGACGCCCTGCGAGCGGGGCCGGGTAGCCTCGTCGCCGACGACGGTCAGTCCGCGGCGGGCGCGGGCCACGTCCACGAGGTCGGTCGACGCCTTCAGCAGGACCACGCCGAGGGAGGTCGCGACACCGATCGACAGCCATCCGCCGACCCCGGATTCGGCGGCGCGATAGCCGGCCCCGGCCAGCAGGGCCGCGTCCGCGAGGTAGGCGCCGAGCCGGTCGACGTAGATGCCGGCGGCGCTGTTCTGCCCCTTCCAGCGGGCGACCTCGCCGTCCACGCAGTCGAAGAGGAGGAAGAGCTGCATCAGGACGACGGCCAGTACGGCGCCGGTGAGGCCGGGGATCATCAGGGCGGCTCCGGCCGCGACCCCGCACACCACCATGGTCCAGGTCAGCTGGTCGGGGGTGACCGGGGTGCGGACCAGCTGGCGGGTGGCCCGCAGCGAGATCCTGCGCATGTAGAGCCGGCCCGCCCAGTGTTCTCCGTTGCGGCTCGCGAGCTTGGCCTGCGGCTGGCAGACCTCCCGCAGCTCCTCCAGAACCGGAGCAGCACCCATGACCTGTCCTTCCGCCCGAGGCTCAACTGCCGCGCGCGCGGCGGTGATCGGCACAGGCTACAGAGCCGGTCGGCGGACCCGTCCCGCAGGCCACCGTCCGCGGTCCGCCGGGGACCGCGGCCGCCGTGCCGCGCACGACCCGGTGGGCGCAGGCCGCCGCCGGCGAGCAGTCCGGGCTCGGCGGCACACACAGGATCGAGGACCAGGACTTCACGGAGGGTGAGTGCGGCACGGGAACCTCCAGGGCGCCGGCG
Source organism: Streptomyces sp. NPDC043878 (assembly GCF_056435735.1). Taxonomy (NCBI): domain Bacteria; kingdom Bacillati; phylum Actinomycetota; class Actinomycetes; order Kitasatosporales; family Streptomycetaceae; genus Streptomyces; species Streptomyces sp. NPDC043878. The sequence continues at coordinate 54,287 of NZ_JBWKDW010000003.1, read as the reverse complement.
GTTCGTCCGGCTGCGGGTTGCCGGGAGAGTGCTCTCCGCACGTTGCCCTCGTGTTCCGGCCACCCCAGAGTGGGACCATGCAGCACATCGACCGGGCACAGGCACGCGCATGGCTCGCCACCGCCGTCGCCGAGGCCCGCACGGGTCTCGCCGAGGGCGGCATCCCCGTCGGCGCCGCCCTCTACGGCCCCGACGGCACCCTCCTCGGGCGCGGGCACAACCGCCGCGTCCAGGACGACGACCCCTCCACGCACGCGGAGACGGCGGCCTTCCGGGCGGCCGGACGGCAGCGGTCGTACCGCGGGACGACCATGGTCACCACGCTCTCGCCGTGCTGGTACTGCAGCGGGCTGGTCCGCCAGTTCGGCATCTCGCGGGTGATCGTCGGCGAGGCGGCCACCTTCCACGGAGGGCACGACTGGCTGGCCGGGCACGGCGTGGAGATCGTGCTGCTCGACGACCCCGGGTGCGCCGCGATGATGCGCGACTTCATCGGGAAGAACCCCGCACTGTGGAACGAGGACATCGGTGACTGACGCCCCCGCCACCCCCGCGCCCCGCATCCCGACCGTCGACCTGGCCCGCTGGACCGGCGACCGCTGGCGCTCGGGCCGGCACCGGGTGCTGCCGCCGCCCGCGGACGCCCCGGCCGAGGAACTGATGTCCCTGGTCGGCTGGCCGTGCACGGCATCCGCGAGGCCACACCGGAAGGCCGGACCGTCCCGCCTCTCGCCGTCGTGGGCCTGCAGTGGCCGCAGGTCAAGGGCTCGCTGCGGGTGGACGGGGCGAGCGGCTGGATCTGCCTGGACGTGCACGGCAACCCCTACGACAAGGCCGTACCGATCGTGGAACTGAGCCCGGAGGGCGGCTCCCGCTTCGTCAGGATCGCCTGGCCGGAGGGCAGGCCGCCGGCCGGGGAGTGCCTGCCGCCGTCGTCATAGGCCGTGCGACGGCGAAGGCCGGTTTCCGTGACCCGGGTCACGGAAACCGGCCTCACCGTACATGCACGTACGAGGGTTACACGCCCGCGTACGAGTGCTTGCCGGAGACGAAGATGTTGACGCCGTAGTAGTTGAACAGCCAGCAGCCGAAGGCGATCAGGGCCAGGTAGGCGGCCTTGCGGCCCTTCCAGCCGGCCGTGGCGCGGGCGTGCAGGTAACAGGCGTAGGCGACCCAGGTGATGAACGCCCAGGTCTCCTTCGGGTCCCAGCCCCAGTAGCGGCCCCAGGCGTCGCCCGCCCAGATCGCGCCCGCGATGATCGTGAACGTCCACAGCGGGAAGACGGCCGCGTTGACGCGGTAGGAGAACTTGTCGAGGGACGCCGAGGAGGGCAGCCGCTCCAGGAACGAGGTGGCGAACCTGCCGGGCACGCCGCCGCCCGCCAGCTTGTTCTCGTACGAGTCCTTGAACAGGTAGAGGATCGTGGCGACCGCGCCGACGTAGAAGACCGCGCCGCACAGGATCGCCGTCGACACGTGGATGTACAGCCAGTACGAGTGCAGCGCGGGAACCAGCTGGTCGCTCGCGGTGTACAGGACGGTGACGGCGATGCCGAGGTCGAGCAGGACCGTCGTGATCAGGAACAGGCCGAGCCAGCGCACGTTCTTCCGCAGCGCCAGCAGCGTGAGGTACACGCCGACGGCGACCGTGGAGAAGGTGATGTTGAACTCGTACATGTTGCCCCACGGCGCCCGCTCCACCGAGGCAGCGCGGGCGACGACCCCGGCCAGCTCGACGAGGAAGGCGAGCACGGTGAGGGACACGGCGATCCGGCCGTAGAGGTCACCCTGTTCGTCGCCGCCGTGCGCGCCGGGTCCGTCGGGCACGTCCCGCGCGCCGGCCGCCGCCCGCACGACGACCTTCGGCCGCTCCAGCACGGTGGTGCCGCCGGCCTTCTGCACGGTGACGGCCGGGCCCTTGGCCTTCTGTGCCGGGGTCAGCGCGGCGGCGGTGCGGCCGATCCTGCTGCGGCTACCGAAGATCCATTCGGTGATGTACGCGAAGAAGGCCAGGGTGTAGACGGCCATCGCGGAGTAGATGAGCGTGTTGCTCAGGCTCGCCAGATGTTCGTTGGTCGCGACGGCGAGGTCGGTCACGGCGGCGGAAGTCACTTCGTCTCAGCCCCTTCGGAGGGTGCCACTGGGGGTTCGGGAACGGGGGTGTCGTCGCCCGGCTCCGAAGCGGGGTCGGGGGAGTCCGAGGAGTCGGTGTCGGGTTCGGGGGCGCCCGGTGCCTGGTCGTAGAGGATGCCGGCGAGGTCGCCGAGCTCCTCGGGCACCTTGGCGGACTCGCTGCGGCCGAGGCCACCCATCTCCACGAGGGTGACGCCGTCGGCGCCCCGGACCGCCCGCACCCACACCCGGCGGCGCTGGATGAACAGGGACGCGGCCAGACCGAAGATCGCGGTGACCGCGCCGCCCAGGGCCCAGCCGCTGCCCGGCTGCCGGGTGACCTGGAACCCGGCCCACTCCTCGACCTTGTCGAAGGTGACCGAGCCGGCGCCACCGGGGAGCTTCATGGTCTCGCCCGGCTTCAGGTTCTCCCGCAGCTGCTGGCCCCTGGAGTTCCTGAACCCCTTCAGGTTGGTCTTGTCCAGCTGGTACACGCTCTGCGGGATGCCCGAGTCGACACCGAGGTCACCGTGGTACGCCGCCAGGTTCAGGACCGGGTTCAGCAGCGCCGGGAACTGCGAGACGACCGCGGTGTTCGCGCCGCCGTACGTCGGCAGGAAGGCCGCCTGGAAGCCGAGCTGTTCCTTGACGCCCCGCGCGTCGCGGTAGCCGTCCATGACCTTGGCGGCGCCGGTGGAGGTGACGTTGGCGTCCAGCGGCAGCAGCGGTACGGCGTCGTGGTAGACGATCTTGCCCTTGCCGTCGCGGACGGTGAGCACCGGCGCGTAGCCGTGGCTGACGAGGTAGACCTTCGAGTCGCCGATCCGCAGCGGCTCGTTGACCTTGATGGTGGTCCGCCTCTCCTTGCCGTAGGCGCCCTCGCTGTAGGAGAGGTCGGCCTGGAAGGTGCGCGGGGTGCCCCGGTTGGGGCCGGTGAGCTCGTAGGTCCCGGTGAAGTTCCTCAGGGTGAAGCTGAAGGGGTCCAGGTCGTCCTGGCTGAAGAGGCTGCCGGACTTGAAGTCGTCGTACTGGGTGAGGGTGTTGGAGAACCCGTCGCCCTCCACGATCAGCTTGTCGCCCTCCGACTTGTACAGCTGGCCCCAGGCGAACGCCGTCAGCATCACGATGAGCGCGATGTGGAAGGCGAGGTTGCCGACCTCGCGCACATAACCCTTCTCGGCGGCGACGGCGTCACCGGCGAGGTGCGCCCGGAAGCGGCGCCTGCGCAGCAGCGTGAGCGCCGCCTCACGGACCTGCTCGGGTTCGGCCGCGGTGCGCCAGGAGGTGTAGGCGGGCAGCCGGGTCAGGCGCCGCGGGGCGCCCGGCGGACGGCCGCGCAGCTGGCCCACGAACTGCCAGGTGCGGGGCACGATGCAGCCGATGAGCGAGACGAACAGCAGGATGTAGATCGCGGAGAACCACACCGAGCTGTAGACGTGGAACAGGCCCAGCTTGTCGTAGACGGGCGCGAGGAAGGTGTGCCGGTTCTCGAAGTCGGCGACCTTCGAGGCGTCGACGTTGGTCTGCGGGATCAGCGAGCCGGGGATCGCGCCGAGCGACAGCAGCAGGAGCAGCAGCAGCGCGACCCGCATCGAGGTCAGCTGCCGCCAGAACCAGCGGAGCCAGCCGACGAACCCGAGAGCGGGCACGCCCGCCGTCTCCTCCTGGGGGGCGGTGGACAGCTGGGAACCGGCGGCGCCGAGGTCCTGCTCGTCGGCCCGCTCCGCCGCCGCGTCGGCGTCGGCAGCGCCGGGGCCTGTCTTCATCGTCCCGCTCATGGTTCAGATCCCCACAGTGAAGCCGTTGGACCAGGTCTGCATCTCCTGGACGATCCGGTCCCACGCGCCGGTCAGCAGCAGCACGCCGGTCAGGATCATCATGGTGCCGCCGATGCGCATGACCCAGACATAGTGGCGCTTGACCCAGCCGAACGCTCCGAGCGCCTTGCGGAAGGCGACCGCGGCGAGCACGAACGGCAGGCCGAGGCCCAGGCAGTACGCGACCGTCAGTATGGCCCCGCGGCCCGCGCTGCCCTCGTTGAAGGAGAGCAGCTGCACGGAGGCGAGGGTCGGGCCGATGCAGGGTGTCCAGCCGATGCCGAACAGGGCGCCGAGCACGGGAGCGCCGGCCAGGCCGGCCACCGGCCGCCGGTGGAAGCGGAACTCGCGCTGGGTGAGCCAGGGCATCAGGCCCATGAAGAACACACCCATGAGGATCATGAGCACGCCGAGCACGGTGGTCAGGGTGCCCTTGTACTCCTGGAGCGTCTGCCCGAAGTAGCCGAAGAAGGCGCCGCCGGAGACGAACACGGCGGTGAAGCCGAGGACGAACAGCGAGGCACCGGCGACCATGCGCCCGCGGCGGGCCTCGGCCAGGTCGGTGCCGCTGACGCCGGTGACGTAGGACAGGTAGCCGGGCACGAGCGGCAGGACGCACGGGGAGAAGAAGGAGACGAGACCGCCGAGCAGGGCCAGGGGGAAGGCCACCAGCAGGGCCCCGTTGAGGACTGTCTGGTTCTCCGCGGCGAGCGTGGACACTGCGCTCACGTCACTTCTCCGCGAGGACGGGCTTGAGCATGGCGCGCAGTTTCTCCTCGCTGAGCGCCTGGAGCGCACGCGCCGCGACCTTGCCGTCCCGGTCGATGACGAGCGTGGAGGGGATCAGCTGCGGATTCAGCGTGCCCTTCCTGAAGCGGAGCATCAGCTTGCCCGTCGGGTCGTACAGGCTCGGGTAGCTGATCCCGTAGTCGGTCTCGAACGCCTTGGCCGGACCGACGCTGGTGTCGCGGGTGTTGAGGCCGACGAACTGCACACCCTGGCCCCTGACGTCCTTGTAGACCGTCTCGAAGTTCTTCGCCTCGGCGCGGCAGGGCGGGCACCAGGAGCCCCACACGTTGAGGACGACGACCTTGCCCCTGTAGTCGGCGACATCCAGCCGGCTGCCGTCGACGGTCGGCCCGGACAGCTCGGGGGCGACGGCCCGCCCGTCCCTGGCGACGGTCGCGATGCCGTTGGTGCCGGTGACGAAGTTGGTGTTGCCGGAGCCACCGGACGTGCCGCCGGAACCGCACGCCGACAGCGTCAGCGTGGCGACCGCGGCACCGGCGGTGAGCAGGGCGGCGCGGTTACGCGTACGCGTCGGACGGTTCGTGCTGTTCAAGCGCAGGGAGGCGCGGCTGGCGGCACTCATGTGAAAAGTTTCGCATGTCCGTTCCGGGGATCTTGCGCACCCCCCTTGCGGACGGAAACCCGCATATCAGGCGGCCTGCCCGGAGCCCTTTCCGGAGCTCTGCCCGGCCTTCGGAGTCGCCCGCAGGAACTCCTTCCAGCCGCCGGCCGGCTGCTGCCCGACGTCGAGGGTGCGCAGTTTGGCGAGCACCTCGGGGCGCTGCACGTCCAGCCAGTCCGTGAACTGCCGGAAGGAGACGAGCCGTACGTCCTCGCCCTTCTCCTTCTCCCGCGCGATGTACTTGAACGCCTCCTCGACGGCGTCCATGTAGATGCCGCCGTTCCAGTGCTCGAAGTGGTTGCCGACGAAGAACGGTGCCCGGTTCGTCTCGTATGCCCGCTTGAAGCCTGCTATGTAGGTCTGGGACGCCTGCCGCCGCCAGGCCGGGTAGTTGTAGGCGGGCGCGTTCGTCGAGTTGACCGACTGGTTGGCCAGCATGTTGTAGTCCATCGACAGGACCTCGAAGCTGTGGCCGGAGAACGGTATCGCCTGCAACGGCAGGTCCCAGATCCCCTGCCGCTTCTCCGGCCAGGTCTGCCGGCCGCCGGGCGAGGAGGCGTCGTAGCGCCAGCCGAGCTCGCGGGCGGTGGGCAGCAGGTTGTTCTGGCCGAGGAGACAGGGCGTACGGCCGCCGACGAGCTCCTTGTCGTAGTCGAAGGGCAGGGGCGGCAGATCGGTCCACCCGGTGTTGGTGCGCCACTGCTTCACGAACTTCTTGGCCTGGTCGATCTCGCTGCGCCACTGCTGGGGCGTCCAGTTGCCGACGGTGCCGTAGCCGGAGCAGAAGTGGCCGTTGAAGTGCGTGCCTATCTCGTGCCCTTCGAGCCAGGCCCGCCGCACGTTCGTCAGGGTCGCCCTGACGTGCTCGTCGGTGAGGTAGCCGATGTCGGAGGCGCCGCGCGGGTTGTTGGGCGGGTCGTAGAGGCGCTTCTTCGACTCGGGCAGCAGATACAGCCCGGAGAGGAAGAAGGTCATGTGCGCCTCGTGCTGCCTGGCGAGGTCCAGGAAGCGCGGGAAGAGACCGTTGCCGACCTCGCCGGCGCCGTCCCAGGAGAAGATCACGAACTGCGGCGGGGTCTGTCCCGGCTCCAACGGCTCGGGCTTTCCCGGCTGGTGGGGCTGCTTGCCGGTGAACGAGGTCGAGCCGTCCCCGAGCGGGCGGGCGGGATGCGGCGTGCTGCTGGGATGCCGGCCACCGGAACCTCCGGCACGCTTCGGCCCGTCCGACGGGTTGAGGGAGCCGCACCCCGCGAGTCCTGCGGCGGCCGCGGCGCCGGCGCCCAGACCGAGCGCTCCCCTTCGGGTAAGAGTGCTCATGGCATCCCCGTTCGTCACGTTCCCTGGTGGTCACCCATTCAGAGGACATGACGAACAGGAAGGTTCCCGTCGAACACGTGTATTCCGCAACGAATGTCACGGACGTGTCATGAAGGAGTCCGGGGCGGGCGGGAGGCGCCCGCACGGACGCGTTCCCGCCGCCTCACCGGCGCCTCACCGGCGCCCTCGCGGCGCCCTCTCAGGCACCGAACGCCTTGCCCTGGCCCTTCACCGGCCGGGCGCCCGCGAGGAGATGGGCCGGCACCAGATCACGGGCCGGCTCGGTGTAGCCGACGGCCACGATCCTGTCACCGTGGTACGTGAAGGTCGTCAGCGAGGCCAGCGTGCACTGCCGCTTGCGCGGATCGTGCCACAGCCGCCGCCCCTCGACCGCGCTGCGCACGATCCAGATCGGCAGCTGGTGACTGACCAGCACCGCCTCGTGCCCGCGCGCCGCGTCCCGGGCGGCGTCCAGCGCCCCCCGCATCCGGGCGACCTGCTCGACGTACGGCTCGCCCCACGACGGCTTGAACGGGTTGACCAGGTGCTTCCAGTTCTCGGGCCGGCGCAGCGCGCCGTCCCCCACACCGAAGGTCTTGCCCTGGAAGACGTTCTCGGCCTCGATCAGCCGCTCGTCCGTCCCGATGTCCAGGCCGTGCGCCTTCGCGATCGGCGCCGCCGTCTCCTGCGCACGCTCCAGCGGGGAGGCCACGACATGCGTGACGTCCCGGGGCGCGAGGTGCTCGGCGACCCGGTCGGCCATCCGCCGCCCGAGGTCGGAGAGGTGGTATCCGGCGAGCCGGCCGTAGAGCACCCCGTCCGGGTTCGCCACCTCACCGTGCCGCATGACGTGGACGACGGTGACCTCGCTCTCGGGGACGCTGTCGCCGTTGTCGATGCCGCTGTTCAGGGTGCTCATGCCGCCGTGGCCTCCGCCGCCGCTCGGGCCGCCGCCGGAAGGGCGTCGGCGATGCGCTGAACGGCCCGCTCGTCGTGGGCCGTGGACACGAACCAGGACTCGAAGGACGAGGGCGGCAGATAGACGCCGTCCGCGAGCAACGAGTGGAAGAAGGCGGTGTAGCGGAACGACTCCTGCTTCTTCGCGTCCTCGTAGTCACGGACCGCGCGGTCCGTGAAGAAGACGGAGAACATGTTGGAGGCGTTCTGCACCCGGTGCGCGACACCCTCCTTGGTGAGAGCCTCACCGACCAGGGACCGGATCTGCGCGGATACCGCGTCGACCGTGTCGTACGCGGCCTGGTCGAGCAGCCGCAGCTGGGCGAGGCCGGCGGCGGTGGCGACCGGGTTCCCGGAGAGGGTGCCCGCCTGGTAGACCGGCCCGACGGGCGCGAGGTGCTCCATGATGTCGGCCCGGCCGCCGAAGGCGGCGGCGGGGAAGCCACCGCCCATCACCTTGCCGAAGGTCATCAGGTCGGGCCTGACCCCGTCGACGCCGTACCAGCCGGCCCGGCTGGTACGGAAGCCGGTCATGACCTCGTCCGAGATGAAGAGCGCGCCGTTCTTGCGGCACGTGTCCTTCAGTCCCTGGTTGAACCCGGGCAGCGGCGGCACGACCCCCATGTTGCCGGGCGAGGCCTCGGTGATCACACACGCGATCTCGCCGGGGTGGCGGTGGAACGCCTCCTGCACGGCCTCCAGGTCGTTGTACGGCAGCACGATGGTGTCGCCGGCCTGGGCACCGGTGACACCCGGCGTGTCCGGCAGGGCGAACGTGGCGACACCCGAGCCGGCCGCGGCGAGCAGCGAGTCGACGTGACCGTGGTAACACCCGGCGAACTTGATCACCTTGGTGCGCCGGGTGAACCCGCGCGCCAGCCGGATCGCCGACATGGTCGCCTCGGTGCCGCTGGACACGAGCCGCACCTGCTCCAGCGGCTCGATGCGGTCGACCATCTCCTCCGCGAGCGCCACCTCGCCCTCACCTGGCGTACCGAAGGACGTGCCTCGCGAGACGGCCTCCTGCACGGCCGCGATCACCTCGGGCCGCGCGTGCCCGAGGATCATGGGCCCCCAGGAACACACCAGGTCGACGTACTCGCGCCCGTCGGCGTCGGTCAGGTACGGGCCGGTGCCGGACACCATGAACCGGGGCGTGCCGCCGACGGCGCGGAAGGCTCGTACCGGGGAGTTCACGCCACCGGGTGTGACGGCCGCCGCACGGTCGAACAGTGTCTGCGACACGGGCGCTTCGTATGAATAAGGCAGTTCGCTCATGACCTGCGACTTCTCCGACTTCTCGGACTCCGGTTGCCAGTGACCTCCTCAGAGTAGGCCAGCGGCGGCGGGCGTCCGGGAGCGGCCGCGGCCCCTCCGCCGACCGGACTCACCGCCCCGGTTCTGCGCTATCTGCGAAACTGGGCCCCGATAGGCGCAGCTCACAGGGACCATGGTGCCGAGGGGCTGCGAAGATCCTGCGGGCAGGTGTTTCAACGCACGTTTCGGCGGGCGGCCGTGGGGGAGGTCACTGACACGATGATCGGGTTGCGCGGCGGGGGCCACGCGTCCTAGAAAAGCAGTCGGGTGGAGATATGCATCGCGGTGGCGGACTGGGCGAGGGGACTGACGACCTGGGTCCTCGACGTGCCAGGCGGGGACGGCACCGGCGCGAGGCTGAGGAAGCCGCCGAGGCCCGACAGGGACACGGCGTACCGAGTGAGTCCGAGCGGCTCGACCGACGGGTCGAACAGCTGAGGGCCGGGAGCAGGAATGGTGGTCGGGTGGGGGTGACGTACAAGTACTTCGGCGCACCTGACGGCGCGACCGCGGCCCGCGTCCCGATCTCGATGCGTCCCGAGGAACTCGGCGGCGACGAGCTCGGCATGAACGGCATGTTCACCAAGATCAAGCCGGAGACGATGGCCGCCATGGTACTCACCGGCATAGAGGGCGTCCCGCTCAACAAGGTCCCGCCCCTGGAACTGGTCGTCCTGCATCCCGACTACGCGGTCGTCAAACTCCCGATGACGGTCGTCGACCCGCTGCGCGGCATCGGCGAGGAAGCGGTCGGCGCGGCCGCCTTCATCTGGTCGACGGTCCCGGACCGCGGCGGCCCCCGGGACGCGTTCAACGTCTACCAACTCCTGCACGAATGGCAGGACTTCAGCCACCGCCTGCATGAGGCCGGCCACCAGCCGTACTGCCTGGTCTGGCCCTGAACCGGCTCCGAGCGGTTCACCGGCGGCGGTGAACACCAGCGCCTTCGCGCGCGTACGAACGGGGGACACGGCTCCCGGGCCGGAGTCGCCCGCGCCTTCCCCTGTCTAGGATCAGTCCGATGACCAGCCCGCAGCAGCGCCCCGCACGATCGCCCGCCGGGCGGTGGCGTGCGCTGCTCGTGCTGGGTCTGCTGGCCGGCCTGCTGGCCATGCACGCGCTGGCCCCCGGCGGCACGGTCCACGAACACGCCGGGTCCCGGAACATGACGGCGGCCGCGCCGGGCTCGACGGCCGCGACCGCCTCGCTCACCTCCGCCGACGGCTGCCACGGTGACGGGGACTGCGGCGGCGGCCACCTCCACCACGCCGACTCCACCTGCCTGTCGGGTGCGGTCGGCGGTGGACCGCTGCTGCCGGCTCTGGTCCCCGACCCGGTCGCCGCGCCCGCTCGCGCCGACGCCCCGCGCTCCTGCGCGGCCACGGCCCCCGACGGCGCCCGCGCGCCTCCCTCACTCGCGGAACTGCAACTCCTGCGGATCTAGACACCCTCCCGCACCCCGCCCCGGTCCGGTGGCGCGGTGCGCCTCGGCACGTCCAGATCCCGTACGACCTTCCACACCAGGAGTTCCAGCATGCGCACCACCCGTACCCTGATCCGCCGCGCGGCCCTCGTCACGGTGTCGGCGACCGCCGCGCTCACCCTCACCGCCTGCGGCGGCGACAGCGGCGACAGCGCCTCCTCCGGTCCCGCCTCCGCCTCCTCCACGGCGGGCGCCGGCACCACCGCCGGAGCGCACAACGCCCAGGACGTGACCTTCGCGCAGGGCATGATCCCCCACCACCGGCAGGCCCTGGCGATGGCCGCCCTGGCCGCCGACCGGGCCTCCTCCGCCCAGGTCAAGGACCTCGCCGCCCGGATCGAGAAGGGCCAGGACCCCGAGATCAGGACGATGAGCGGCTGGCTGACGGCCTGGGGCGAGGACGTGCCGGCGTCCGCCGGCTCGATGCCCGGCATGGACCACTCCGACGGGTCCGGCATGGCCGGGATGATGGACGACAAGGACATGGCCGAGCTGAGGAAGATGTCCGGCACGGACTTCGACACCATGTTCCTGACCATGATGATCAAGCACCACAAGGGTGCCGTCACGATGGCCGGCACCGAGAAGGACAAGGGCGAGTACGGTCCCGCCACGGCCATGGCCGACGACGTCGTCACCGCGCAGACCGCCGAGATCGCCGAGATGAACAAGCTCCTCGGCAGGATCTGACGATCCGGGGGCCGGTGTCCGCACCGGCCCCCGCTGCCGCACGCGCCTTCGCTCCCCGCCTCGGCCTCTGGCTGCCTTCACCCCCTTGCTTCACATACCCCCTGGGGGTATACAGGGAGGGAGACGAGACGGAGGCGGGTCATGGATCACATGGATCACACCCAGCACGCGATGGCTCACACGGACCACGGGGCGGTCACCTGGTCCACGGCGGTCAGGGCGACCCTGCACTGCCTGACCGGGTGTGCCATCGGCGAGATCCTCGGCATGGTCGTCGCCACCGCCCTGGGCTGGGGCAACGTAGCGACCACGGTCCTCGCCATCGCCCTGGCCTTCGTGTTCGGCTACTCGCTGACCCTGTTCGCCGTGCGCCGGGCCGGACTGGACCTCGGGGCCGCGGTCAAGGTGGCGCTGGCCGCCGACAGCGTGTCGATCGCCGTCATGGAACTGGTCGACAACGGCATCGTCGTGCTCACCCCGGGCGCGATGGAGGCCCAGCTGTCCGACGGACTGTTCTGGTCGACCCTGCTGGGCGGTTTCGTGATCGCCTTCCTGATCACCACGCCCGTGAACCGCTGGATGATCGGCCGCGGCAAGGGACACGCCGTCGTGCACGCCTACCACTGAACCTCGCGGCCCGACCGGCCCCGGACGGGCTAGTCCGGCGCGCGGGGGTCACCCGTGCCGCCGAGGCTGAGGGCTGGGTGCCCGCGCGAGATCGGAGACGTCCATGAGTTGCGCTGAGCCGTCGGTCACGACCGGGCCCGAGCCGGGCGGACCGCGCCGGCCCCCCGCTCCCCACGACACCGGCCTACGCCCGTGAGCACCGCGCCGGTACGCATCGCGGTCATCGGCGACTGCCCCGTCTTCCAGCACGGTGTCACCCAGCTGATCGACACCACCCCGGACCTCCGTCTGGTCGTGGCCGCGCGTTCGATCGAGAGCGCGGACGGCGGACTGCGGACGGCGGAGGTCGTGGTGATGGACCTCCAGCTGTCCGCGCCGAAACTCGCCGCGGGCGTCACGAAGCTGCGGGAGCGGGGTCACGCCGTCATCGTCATGTCGTCGTCTCCGCAGATCGACGCCGTGCAGGTGATCCGGGCCGGTGCGAGCGGCTACCTGAGCCGGCAGGCCGAGGGCGACGAACTACTGAGGGCGATCCGCGTCGTGGGCTCGGGCCGCAGTTACGTGTCGGCGCCGGCCAGCTACCTGCTGGACCGGTCCCCGCACTTCACGGACCGCGAGCAGGACGTCCTGAAACTCCTCGCCAACGGCGCCACCGACCACGAGATCGCGCGGGAACTCCGCATCAGCAAGCACACGGTCCATTCACACCTGGACCGCATCGGCGAGAAGACGGGGTCCCGGCGCCGGTCGGATCTCACCCGCCTCGCGGTCGAGCACGGGCTCACCGACAGGGCGTAGACCTGCGGCGATACGGCGTTCGGTGGGTAGTCCTACCCCGCCGGCCGTGGGTAGCGGTTCCCCTTGACCCAAACGCGTCAAACCCGGACGTTGGGTGAAGGAAGTTCACATCACCGCATCTGTCGGACAGCGAAACGGCACTGATCCCGCGGCACGCCGAGCGGTGATGGCCGACGGGGACACCGAGGGACCCACCCGCGTTCCCACCGCAGCCGTTCGCGCCCCGACAAGCTAGGAGAAACCATGCGCAAGCGCGTCACCATGCTCGCCATCGCTGCGGTGCTCCCCCTGACAGGCGCGGCCTCGCTCGCGGCGGTGAGCCAGGCAGCGGCCGACCCAGCCAGCAAGACCGTCGTCGTGAAGGGTTCGGTGGACGACTGCGACAACGGATCCGGTGCTCGTCAGGTGACGATCACGACCAACAAGGAAAGCCGGACCGACAAGGGAACCGACGTCGAGGACTCCGGCGAGTACTCGATCACCCTCAAGAACGTCCCCTCGAAGAGCCAGAAGGCCAAGGTCACTGTGACCTGCGAGGACAAGACCACCTACACGGACTCGTTCACGCTGAAGCGGCCGTCCGGCAAGTCGACGACCCTGCCGGTCGACATCGCACCGTAGGCCCCCGCGCGACCGCCGGCCGGGTCTCGCGGAAGGCGGGACCCGGCCGTCACAAGCCGCCCCCCACCGTGAACCCGATCACCGCCCCGCCCCCCTCCCGCCCCCGGGCGAACGGGGCTCCGCCGTGGGCGAGGGCCACCTCGCGCACGATGGACAGGCCGAGGCCCGAGCCGGGCAGGGAGCGGGCGTCGGCGGCGCGGTAGAAGCGGTCGAAGATGCGGACGAGGTCGCCGTCGGCGACGCCCGCGCCCCGGTCGAGGACCTCGACGCGGACCGGTCCGGCGGCCGGCCGGGAGCTCGCCGGTCCCCTGACGGCGATCTCGATGGGCGCGGTGCCCTCGCGGTCGAACTTCGCCGCGTTCTCCACCAGGTTGGACACCGCCCGCTGGAGCATGGCGGGGCGACCGTCGGTCATGGTGTCGCCGCGCGCGTGCACCAGGATCACCCGCCCGCTACGGCGCCGGGCCACGGACGCCACGTCCTCGGCGATGTCGGCGAGGTCGACCCGCTGCGGCGGTTCGTTGTCGGACTGGCCGGCCGCGAGGTCGACGAGCTCGTTCACCAGGTCGGTCAGTTCGCGGGCCTCCTGGGTGAGGTCGGCGACCAGCTCCTCACGGGTGCCGGGCGGCAGTTCGTCCATCCTCCGCAACAGCGAGATGTTGGTGCGCAGCGAGGTCAGCGGCGTACGCAGCTCGTGCCCCGCGTCCTGCACCAGGCGCCGCTGGTCCTCCTCGGACTGGGCGAGACGGCCGAGCATCCGGTCGAAGGCGCGGCCGAGACGGCCCACCTCGTCGTAGCCGGTGACGGGCACGTCGATGCCGAGGCGGCGGGTGCGGGCGACGTCCTCGGCGGCCGAGGTGAGGATCACCAGGCGCCGCGTGATGCGCCGGGCCAGCCACCAGCCGAACAGGCCCGCCGCGACGACCACCGCGGCCATCAGGATCAGCGTGCGCCGCTGGAGCGCCCGCAGCAGGTCCTCGGTGTCGCTGAACTCCTGGGCGACCTGCACCGCGCCCCGGCCGCCGCCCAGGGAGACGGTCGCGATGCGGTAGACGTCGTCGCCGACGTCGACGTCCTTGTGTTCGGTCATGCGCCCGGCGCCGGACGCGACCGCGTGCGACCGGTCGGCGGCGGTGACCGGCAGCGGCGGGCTGCCGGGATCGACGACCCCGCCGCCGGGCCCGAGCACCTGCACGTCCGTACGGGCCGGCCGCACGATGTCGTGCCCGGGGGCCGCCGAGGAGAAGTCGTCCGGCGCCATCCGGTGCTGTCGGACCTCGTCGCGCAGGTCCTGCACGACCTCGTCGAACACGGACTCCTGGTCGACGCGGACGAGCCGGGCCGCGGCGCTGTAGGACAGGACACCGACGAGGACGGTGACGGCGGCGGTGACGGCCGCGAAGGACACCACGAACGTGGTCCGCAGCGACAGCAGCCGGGGCCGCCTTCTGCCGAGCAGCCGCCTCAGGCGGCCCACTCAGTCCTCCCGCAGCACGTAACCCACACCGCGCACCGTGTGGATCAGCTGCGGGGCGCCCGGCTCGTCGAGCTTGCGGCGCAGGTAGCCGACGTAGACGGCGAGGTTCTTGGAGCCGGGGCCGAAGTCGTAGCCCCAGATGCGGTCGTAGATCGTGGAGTGGTCGAGGACGATGCCCGCGTTGCGCACCAGCAGTTCGAGCAGCTCGAACTCGGTGCGGGTCAGTTCCAGCTCGCGCCCGCCGCGCCAGCCCCGGCGCGCCTGCGGGTCCATCCGCACCCCGGCCGCCTCCAGGTACCGTTCGGGCGCGGGCCTCGGTCCGTCGGCGGAGGCGGCGCTCCCGGCCGGCGCGGCGGCCACCGCTCCGGCGGCCGGGCCGGCGGCCTGGGAGGGCACCGGGCTGGTCCGGCGCAGCAGGGCCCGCAGCCGGGCGAAGACCTCCTCGACGTCGAACGGCTTGACGACGTAGTCGTCGGCGCCCGCGTCGAGGCCCGCGATGCGGTCCGCGGTCTCCACGAGCGCCGTCAGCATGAGGATCGGTGTGCGGTCCCCCTCGGCGCGCAGCACCCGGCAGACCTGGAGACCGTCGATCCCGGGCATCATCACGTCCAGCAGGAGCACGTCCGGCGGGGTGCGGTGCGCCTGTGCCAGTGCCTCGACGCCGTCGGCGACCGCGGTGACCCGGTAGCCCTCCAGCGTCAGGGCCCGCTCCAGGGCGTGACGGATGGCGCGGTCGTCTTCGGCGAGCAGCACAGTTGGGGACACTGCTTCAGTGTGCCAAGCACTCACAGTCGTACGACGTGATGAGCAGCTCACCGGCCGTCCTTCTTACTGGCCTCTCACCCGTGCGGACGCAACCCGGCCGGCGCGCCCACCGCCCTCTCACCCTGCCGCCCCCAGCGCGGCGAGCTGCTGCGCGAAGGGCACGACCTCCAGGTCTCCCGCCGCGGGCCTCCCGGCCGCCTCGGGCCGGTCCGTCCCGGCGGGTGCGCCGGCCAGGCCGGCCATCAGCCTGGTCAGCTCCCCCGCGGCCCGCTCGACGCGGCCCTCCAGTCCCTCCGCGCCCCAGTCCTCCGAGGCGGCGTACACGGCGGTCGGGACGACCACCGCCCGCAGGTGGGAGAAGAGCGGGCGCAGGGCGTGCTCCAGGACCAGCGAGTGCCGGGCGCTGCCGCCGGTCGCGGCGATCAGCACCGGCTTGCCGGTGAGCGCGTCCGGGTCGAGCACGTCGAAGAACGACTTGAACAGTCCGCTGTACGACGCCGAGAACACCGGGGTGACGACGACCAGGCCGTCCGCCGCCGTCACCGCGTCGAGCGCGGCGGACAGGGCCCGTCCGGGGAAGCCGTTGGTGAGGTTGTGGGCGATCTCGACGGCGAGTTCGCGCAGCTCCACCACCTGGACGTCGAGCGGGGCGCCGGCCGGGGCCTGCCGGCCGGCCGCGGCCGCCAGCCGGTCGGCCAGCAGCCGCGTGGACGACGGGACGCTCAGTCCCGCCGAGACGACGACGAGCTTCATACGACGGTCTCCTTGTCCTTCTCGGCGGCCGCGAGCAGGGACGCGTGGGTCGGCGCGTCCGGCACGTCGGCCGGGCGGTTCTTGGCGAACTCCGCGCGCAGCACCGGCACGACCTCCTCGCCGAGCAGGTCGAGCTGCTCCAGCACGGTCTTCAGCGGCAGCCCGGCGTGGTCGACCAGGAACAGCTGGCGCTGGTAGTCACCGGCGTACTCGCGGAAAGCGAGTGTCTTCTCGATGACCTGTTGCGGGGAGCCGACGGTCAGCGGGGTCTGGTCGGTGAAGTCCTCCAGGGACGGGCCGTGCCCGTACACGGGGGCGTTGTCGAAGTACGGCCGGAACTCGCGCACCGCGTCCTGCGAGTTGTGCCGCATGAAGATCTGTCCGCCGAGCCCCACGATGGCCTGCTCGGGCGTGCCGTGCCCGTAGTGCGCGTACCGGGCCCGGTACAGCTCGACCATCCGCTTGGTGTGGTCGGCCGGCCAGAAGATGTTGTTGTGGAAGAAGCCGTCACCGTAGTACGCGGCCTGCTCCGCTATCTCGGGCGAGCGGATCGAGCCGTGCCAGACGAACGGCGGTACGCCGTCCAGCGGGCGGGGCGTGGACGTGAAGCCCTGGAGCGCCGAGCGGAACTTCCCGTCCCAGTTCACGACGTCCTCGCGCCACAGCCGGCGCAGCAGGGCGTAGTTCTCGATGGCGAGGTTGATGCCCTCACGGATGTCCTGCCCGAACCAGGGGTAGACCGGGCCGGTGTTGCCGCGGCCCATCATCAGGTCCACCCGCCCGTCGGCCAGGTGCTGGAGCATCGCGAAGTCCTCGGCGATCTTCACCGGGTCGTTCGTGGTGATGAGCGTGGTGGAGGTGGAGAGGATCAGCTTCTCGGTCCGCGCCGCGATGTGGCCGAGCATCGTGGTCGGGGACGACGGCACGAACGGGGGGTTGTGGTGCTCGCCGGTCGCGAAGACGTCGAGACCGACCTCCTCGGCCTTCAGCGCGATGGCGACCATGGCCTTGATGCGCTCGCGCTCGGTCGGCGTACGGCCCGTGGTGGGGTCGGCCGTGACGTCACCGACGCTGAAGATCCCGAACTGCATGATCGCTCACCCTCCAAGTTGTTTACGATTCAACTATACCCCTCCAACGGGGCCCCGCACCCCGGTATTCCCGCCCCCGGTGCCCAGGCGTTCTCGCACCGGGAGCGCATCCCCCGGGATGCGGACACCGGGCGCTCCCCGGCAGGCCACGCGCGTGAAAGGCTGGCCCGCATGCTCGTCCTGCGCTCCGCCGCCCTCTTCGTCGTCGCCGCGCTGTTCGAGATCGGCGGTGCCTGGCTGGTCTGGCAGGGCGTGCGCGAGCAACGCGGGTGGCTCTGGGCCGCCGGCGGTGTCCTGGCCCTCGGGGCGTACGGCTTCGTCGCCACGTTCCAGGCGGACGCCCACTTCGGCCGCGTCCTCGCCGCGTACGGCGGGATCTTCGTGGCCGGTTCGATCCTGTGGGGCACGGTGGCGGACGGCTACCGCCCCGACCGCTGGGACATCGCGGGCGCGCTGATCTGCCTCGCCGGCATGGCGGTGATCATGTACGCGCCGCGCGACACCTGAGGGGACCCGCCCCGGCCGCAGACCGGGCGCCGGACCGGAAGCCGCCCGGACCGCCTGCCCGCCTATCCTGGCCGGACAAGGTTCTGATCACCTCCGAGGAGCAGCCCATGGCCCCCGCCGCCCCGTCCGCCGCCTCCCGCATCGCGATAGTCACCGGTGCGAGCGGTGGCATCGGCGCCGCCACGGCCCGACAGCTCGCCGCGGCCGGCTACCGCGTCGTCCTCACCGCCCGCCGCAAGGACCGGATCGATGCGCTGGCCAAGGAGATCAACGCGGCGGGCCACCAGGCGACCGCGTACCCCCTCGACGTCACCGACCGGGCCGCGGTCGACGAGTTCGCCACCGCCTTCCGGACGGTCGGCGTGCTGGTGAACAACGCGGGCGGCGCCCTCGGTGCCGACCCCGTCGCGTCCGGCGACCCGGCCGACTGGCGCCAGATGTACGAGACGAACGTCATCGGCACCCTCAACCTCACGCAGGCCCTGCTCCCCGCCCTCACGGCGAGCGGCGACGGCACGGTCGTGGTCGTGTCCTCCACGGCCGGGCACGGCACGTACGAGGGCGGCGCCGGCTACGTCGCCGCCAAGCACGGCGCGCACGTCCTGGCCGAGACGCTCCGCCTGGAGATCGTCGGCACCCCGGTCCGCGTCATCGAGATCGCCCCCGGCATGGTCAGGACGGACGAGTTCGCCCTCACCCGCTTCGGCGGCGACCGGGAGAAGGCGGCGAAGGTCTACCAGGGCGTGGCCGAGCCGCTGACCGCCGACGACGTGGCCGACACGATCACCTGGGCGGTGACCCGCCCCAGCCACGTCAACATCGACCTCCTGGTGGTGCGCCCCCGCGCGCAGGCGTCCAACTCGAAGGTGCACCGGGAGCTGTGACGCCGGACGACAGGTGGGAACAGCGGCGCCTGGCCGAGGAGTCGAGGAACGAACGTAAAATGTGGTGGTTCCTCGGCTACTTCCTGTTCGGCATCCACGTCGTGGCCTTCGTCATGATCTACGCGGTGCGCCACGCCCCGAAGTGACCCGGGGCGTGGCGCACCCGCGCCTCAGCCCTTCACGCAGACGACCTGCTTCAGCTTCGCCACGACCTCCACGAGGTCGCGCTGCTGCTCGATGACCTGCTCGATCGGCTTGTAGGCGCCGGGAATCTCGTCCACGACGCCGGAGTCCTTGCGGCACTCCACACCTCGCGTCTGGTCCTCCAGGTCCTTCGCCGTGAAGCGGCGCTTCGCCGCGCTGCGGCTCATGCGCCGACCCGCGCCGTGCGACGCCGAGTTGAAGGACTTCGCGTTGCCGAGTCCCTTCACGATGTACGAACCGGTGCCCATGGAGCCGGGGATGATGCCGTACTCGCCGGAGCCGGCCCGGATCGCGCCCTTGCGGGTCACGAGCAGGTCCATCCCGTCGTAGCGCTCCTCGGCGACGTAGTTGTGGTGCGCGCTGATCTCCGGCTCGAAGAGCGGCTTCGCCTTCCTGAACTCCTTGTGGACCACGTCCTTCAGCAGCGCCATCATCAGCGAGCGGTTGTGCTTGGCGTACTCCTGCGCCCAGAAGAGGTCGTTGCGGTACGCCGCCATCTGCGGGGTGTCCGCCACGAACACGGCGAGGTCGCGGTCGACCAGGCCCTGGTTGTGCGGGAGGTTCCGGGCGATGCCGATGTGGTGCTCGGCCAGTTCCTTGCCGATGTTCCGGGAACCGGAGTGGAGCATCAGCCAGACAGCACCGGTCGTATCGGTGCACACCTCGACAAAGTGGTTGCCGGATCCAAGCGTTCCCATCTGCTTCGTGGCGCGTTCCAGGCGGAACTTGACCGCTTCGGCCACCCCGTCGAACCGCCCCCAGAAGTCGTCCCAGCCGGACGTGGCCAGCCCGTGGAAACGCCCGGGTTCCACGGCGCTGTCGTGCATCCCCCGTCCCACCGGGATCGCCTGCTCGATCTTCGACCGCAGCCGGGAGAGGTCGCCGGGCAGGTCGTTCGCCGTGAGGGACGTCTTCACCGCCGACATCCCGCAGCCGATGTCCACGCCCACCGCCGCCGGACACACGGCCCCGCGCATGGCGATGACCGAGCCGACGGTCGCCCCCTTGCCGTAGTGGACGTCCGGCATCACGGCCAGACCCTCGATCCACGGCAGGGTCGCCACGTTCCGCAGCTGCTGGAGCGCGCCCTCCTCGACCGTCGCCGGGTCGGCCCACATACGGATCGGGACCTTCGCGCCCGGCAACTCCACGTACGACATGTCGCCCTCATTCCCCCGGAAAACAAACAGAAGTCCTAAATCGCAAAACCGGCGCCAAGGGTCGACGAATGGGACGGCGGACCGGCGTTCACGGCAGTGCGTGCGATACACATTGTCTCCAGTTGGCGCCCCCGTGCGGCAAGCGAATAACCGGCGGGGACACTGTGATCACCACTGTTTCCCCCGGCGTTCCGCCCGGGGGCGGACCCCGTCGAGAGGAGCCCGACCGTGCAGCGGAAGGCCTACGTACCCGGCGTCGCCGCACTCCTCGCGGCACTGCTGGCCGGCTGCACGGGCAGCTCCGGCGGCGGCGACACGACGGACGACGCGAACCCGGGCCAGGCCGGCGCGGCGTCCGCGGTGGCCCAGCCGGGCAGGTACCGGGACCTTCCGGAGCCGTGCGGGGCGCTGAGCCACGACACCCTCGACTCGCTGCTGCCGGGCATCAGGCAGCTTCCCGACGAGCAGCAGCAGGAGGCGGCGTACGCGGGCGAGGCGACCCTGACGTACGACACCGACCGCAAGGTGGGCTGCCGCTGGAAGGTGGAGTCGACGGACGCCACCGACCACCTGCTGGTCGACTTCGAGCGGGTGGTGTCGTACGACAACTCCGTGAGCGACGACAGCGAGGCACAGACCCTCTTCGCGACGAGGCAGACGGCCGCGGACCTGCCGGAGCCGACCGCCTCCCTGTCCGGCGACGCGAGCTCCGACGACGCCGGCTCCAGCGGCGCGAGCCCCTCCGACACCGGCTCCCCCGCCGCGAGTTCGACCGGTGCGGGTTCCTCCGTCGCCCCCACCGGCTCCCCGTCCGGACCGGCCACCACACCCTCCGCGACCCCCTCCGCCTCCGCCTCCGCCACGTCCTCCGCCGACCTCCAGCCCCGCGTCCTCACCGACCTCGGTGACGAGGCTTTCCTGAACGACGTGTTGAGCGGTTCGGGTTCGACGGCCCAGCAGCGCACCGTGACTGTGGCGTTCCGCACGTCGAACGTCATCGTGACGATCGAGTACGAGGAGCAGCCGGCCTCCGTCGGCGTGGTCCCGGACAGCGCGGAACTGCAGGACAGGGCCCGGAAACTGGCCGCCCGGCTGGCCAACTCGCTCGCCGGTTAGCGCCCCTTCACGACTCCCGCGGGCCGGGGCGCACAGGGGACGAAGAACGACCGCACAGCCCGCTCACCGCGTACCGTGGCCCCTCGGACCCGATCCGACGGCAGGAACCACGAGCGTCATGAGTGAAGGAACCATGCAGCGACCAGCACAGCGAGACCTGGGGGCACCTCCCGCGCCGGTGAGGCAGGGGGGGAACGTCGAGCGAGCCGGGCGGCGGGGCCGCGTCCTTGTCTGCCTGGCCGCCGTCCCCGTGATGCTGCTGGCCGCCGGCTGCTCCTCGGACTCCGGCTCGACGGAGGACGCCGCGAGCAAGAGCACGGCGGCCAGCGGTGGCGGGACGTCCCCCTCCGCGAGCCCGTCGCCGACGGTGCAGGCGGCGGCGTACCGGAATCTCCCGGACTCCTGCGGGGTGCTGTCGAAGAAGACACTGGGCGAACTGGTACCGGAAGGTGCCAAGTCCGGCAAGAAGGGCACGTCGGACGACGCGGCCTCGCGCGGGAGCTGCTCGTGGAGCAGCCTGGACAACAACGGTGTGAAGGGTTCGCAGTTCCGCTGGCTGAACGTGTCGCTGCTGCGCTTCGACTCGGACACCACGCGCGGCTCCGGCGACAAGCAGGCGCAGGCGTACTACGCGAAGCAGATCCAGGACGCGCAGTCGGTGGACGGCGCGAAGAACGCCGCGGCGCAGCCGGTCGCCGGCACGGGTGACCAGGCGACGCTGGTGCGGTACGACCTGAAGAAGAAGGAAGGCGCCTTCAAGCAGCAGACGCTCGTGGCGCGCGTCGAGAACGTCGTCGTCACCGTCGACTACAACGGCGCCGGCCTGGCGGGCGAGAAGACGCCGAGCACCGCCACCCTGACGAAGGCGGCGGAGAAGGCCGCGAAGGAGGCCGTGGCCGCGGTGGCGTCGGCGAACGGCGACGGCACGGGCACGGGAGCCGGCTCGGACGCGGGCACGGCGAGCTCCGCCCCGTCGGCGTCGGCGTCGAAGTCGCCGGCCTCGAAGTCCTCCGCCTCCCCGTCGAAGTCGGCGTCGAAGGCCGCCGGCGCGTCCCCGTCCAGCTCAGCGTCGAAAAAGGGCTGACTGTCACACCGGGGCGGTAACACACAGCTCAGGGAAGGCATTTGCGGCGGCCCGGCCCCCTCGGGGACCGGGCTGCCGGCGTACCGGCGACGCGCCCCCCGTACACATGTGCCACCCTGATGCGCGCAACAACACGCAAGGGGAGGGGAGTACGGGTGAGCGCGCCAATGCAGCTGACTCGGATGCACCGCATTCTCATCGGCGTGGTCGTGGCCGGCGCGGTCGTCATCGCCGGCATCGGCTTCGCGGGTTCGTACGCGGCGGTCCGCGAGCTGGCCCTGAAGAAGGGCTTCGGGAACTTCTCGTACGTCTTCCCGATCGGCATCGACGCGGGCATCTGCGTGCTGCTGGCCCTGGACCTGCTGCTGACCTGGATCCGGATCCCCTTCCCGCTGCTGCGCCAGACGGCGTGGCTGCTGACGGCGGCGACGATCGCGTTCAACGGCGCCGCGGCCTGGCCCGACCCGCTGGGCGTGGGCATGCACGCGGTGATCCCGATCCTGTTCGTGGTCTCCGTCGAGGCGGCCCGGCACGCGATCGGCCGGATCGCCGACATCACCGCCGACAAGCACATGGAGGGCGTCCGCCTCACCCGCTGGCTCCTCTCCCCGCTGCCGACCTTCCTGCTGTGGCGCCGGATGAAGCTGTGGGAGCTGCGCTCCTACGAACAGGTCATCAAGCTGGAGCAGGAACGTCTCGTCTACCAGGCCCGGCTCCGCTCCCGCTTCGGCCGGGCCTGGCGGCGCAAGGCCCCGGTGGAGTCCCTGATGCCGCTGCGCCTGGCCCGCTACGGCGTCCCCCTGGCGGAGACCTCGCCCTCCGGGCTGGCGGCGGCGGGCATCGAGCCGGCGCTGCTGCCCCCGGCGCCGCGGCCGGAGGTCACGGTGGGCGGCCGGCCCGAGGAGGCCGCGCCCGCCGCGCAGCGCCCGGCGGCGCCCGGTGAGCAGCGCCTCGAACTCGCCGGCATGCCGGGCGCCGAGCGTGCGGACTCCGCGCCGCGGCAGCCCGCGCGGGAACCCGAGCCGGAGCAGAGCCCCTGGTTCAACACCCCGCCCCCGCAGGAGACGGTCTACGAGGGCGGCTACGACCCGACGTACGACCCGGAGCAGGACGCGCAGTGGTACGAGGAGCAGCAGCGGGCCGAGCAGTACGGCCCGTACGAGCAGTACGAGCAGTACGAGCGGTACCGGGAGCCGGCCGCCGAGGCCGAGCCGGTGCGGGAGTCCCCCTCGGAGGAGACCGGCACCTTCCCCATCCCGTCGGGCCCCAACCGGACCCGTCAGCTCGGTGAGGGCGGCGGCACCCCGCCCGTCGAGCCGGACGAGGAGTCGTACTACCAGGTGTTCCGTCAGTCGATAGACGGCAGCTATCCCACGCCCCGCGTCCTCGGCGACAACATCGAGGCGACCTACGGGACGGCGCTGAGCCCCAGCGCGCTGAAGAACCTCGCCGAGCGCTTCCAGCAGCGTCACACGGCGGAGATGGAAGAGGACCACATCGCCTGAGCGGACAACGGGCCACGCATGACGAGAGGCCCTCGTACGGAACCGTCACGGAACCGTACGAGGGCCTCTCGCGTGCCCGGGCCGGGAGTGACCCGGCCCGGGGTCACTCCCCGAGCAGGGTCCGCACCCGCTCCTGCCCCACCGCGAGCAGCAGCGTGGGCAGCCGGGGACCGGTGTCACGGCCCACCAGCAGGTGGTAGAGCAGCGCGAAGAACGTCCGCTGGGCCGTCTTGATCTCCGGCGGCAGCTCCTTCGGCGTGGCGTCGGCGGAGAAGCCGGCCTGGACCTTGGGCACGCCGTAGACGAGGTGGCTGAGCCCGTCGAGCGACCAGTGGTCGGCCAGTCCGTCGAGCAGCAGGCGCAGCGACTGCCGGGACGGCTCGTCGAGCGACTTCAGCAGCTCCGCGTCGGGTTCGGCGCGGACGATGGTGCGCTGGTCGGCGGGGACGTGGGTGTTGATCCACGCCTCGGCCCGGTCGTAGCGCGGCCGGGCCTCGTCGAGGGAGCCGAGCGGGTGCTGCGGGTCGAGGTCGCTGAGGATGCGCAGCGCCTGGTCCTGGTGCCCGGCGGTGATGTCGGCGACGGACGCCAGGGTGCGGTACGGCAGCGGCCGCGGTGTGCGCGGCAGCTCACCGCCGGCGGTGCCGACCGCGCGGGAGTGCGCGGCGACGTCGGCCGGGAGCGCGGAGCCGTCGGCGACCTTCGCCTCCAGCTTGTCCCACTCGTCGTACAGTCGCTGGATCTCCTGGTCGAAGGCGATCTTGAACGACTGGTTGGGCCGGCGCCGGGCGTACAGCCAGCGCAGGAGCTGCGGCTCCATGATCTTCAGCGCGTCGGCGGCGGTCGGCACCCCGCCCTTGGACGAGGACATCTTGGCCATGCCGCTGATGCCCACGAACGCGTACATGGGGCCGATGGGCTGCTTGCCGCCGAAGATCCCGACGATCTGCCCGCCGACCTGGAAGCTGGAGCCCGGGGAGGAGTGGTCGACGCCGCTCGGCTCGAACACCACGCCCTCGTAGGCCCAGCGCATCGGCCAGTCGACCTTCCACACCAGCTTGCCGCGGTTGAACTCGTTCAGCCGGACGGTCTCGGAGAAGCCGCAGGCCGTGCAGGCGTACGTCAGCTCGGTGGTGTCGTCGTCGTAGGCGGTGACGGTGGTGAGGTCCTTCTCGCAGTTGCCGCAGTAGGGCTTGTACGGGAAGTAGCCGGCGGAGCCGGAGCTGCCGTCGTCCTCGCCGGCCGCGCCGGAGCCCTCGGCGGCCTCCAGCTCGGCCTCGTCGGCCGGCTTCTGCTGCTTCTTCGCCGGGGCCTTCCTCGTGCGGTACTGGTCGAGGATCGCGTCGATCTCGCCCCGGTGGCGGACGGCGTGCAGGATCTGCTCGCGGTAGACCCCGGAGGTGTACTGCGCGGTCTGGCTGATGCCGTCGAACTCGACGCCCAGCTCGGCCAGCGACTCGACCATCGCGGCCTTGAAGTGCTCGGCCCAGTTGGGATGCGGCGACCCCGCGGGGGCGGGCACCGAGGTCAGCGGCTTGCCGATGTGCTCGGCCCACGAGCCGTCGATCCCCGCGACACCGGCCGGCACCTTGCGGTAGCGGTCGTAGTCGTCCCAGGAGATCAGGTGGCGGACCTGGTGGCCGCGGCGCCTGATCTCGTCGGCGACGAGGTGCGGGGTCATGACCTCGCGGAGGTTGCCCAGGTGGATCGGGCCGGACGGCGAGAGGCCGGACGCGACGACGATCACCGGTGCGGCGGCACCAGGGTGTTTCGCGCCCGGGGCCCGACGCTCCGACTCCTCGATGACCTCGTCCGCGAAACGGGAGACCCAGTCGGTGGTCTCGGTGCTCTGAGCCACGATCGGCACGTCCTTCTTTCTCATACGCCAGTACGGCTGACCGCACCATTCTCCCAGCTCGGACCGGAAGAGCGAAAACGGCTTTTCACCGCATGGGATACTGGGTTTCCTGTACTCAGAAACTCCCGGAACCCGAGCAGAACGGCACCCATTCCATGGCCTCGGTCACGTCCCTCAGCGACTCCGTCCAGCAGCGCCTCGCGGCGGCTCTCTCGGCAGCCCTGCCGGAGGCCGGCTCCGCCGACCCGCTGCTGCGACGTAGCGACCGGGCCGACTTCCAGGCCAACGGCATCCTCGCGCTCGCCAAGAAGGCGAAGGCCAACCCGCGCGAGCTCGCGGCCCAGGTGGTCTCCCGGGTCGAGTCGGGTGACGTGATCCGGGAGATCGAGGTGTCCGGCCCCGGCTTCCTGAACATCACACTCAGCGACAAGGCGATCGTCGAGAACCTCGCCGCGCGCTACGCGGACCCGGCCCGCCTCGGCGTGCCCCTCGCGGAGCACCCGGGCACCACGGTCATCGACTACGCCCAGCCGAACGTGGCGAAGGAGATGCACGTCGGCCACCTGCGCTCCGCGGTGATCGGCGACGCGGTGGTCCAGCTGCTGGAGTTCACCGGCGAGAGCGTGGTGCGGCGCCATCACATCGGCGACTGGGGCACCCAGTTCGGCATGCTCATCCAGTTCCTCGACGAGCACCCGCACGAGCTGGACCACAAGGACACCCGGGTCTCCGGCGAGGAGGCGATGTCGAACCTCGACCGCCTCTACAAGTCGGCGCGCAAACTCTTCGACTCCGACGAGGAGTTCAAGACGCGGGCCCGCCGCCGGGTGGTCGACCTCCAGGCCGGTGACCCGCACACGCTCGCCGTCTGGCAGAAGTTCGTCGACGAGTCGAAGATCTACTTCTTCTCCGTCTTCGAGAAGCTCGACATGGAGATCCGGGACGCGGACATCGTCGGCGAGTCCGGCTACAACGACATGCTCGCGGAGACCTGCCGGCTGCTGGAGGAGTCGGGCGTCGCGGTCCGCTCCGAGGGCGCCCTCTGCGTCTTCTTCGACGACGTCAAGGGCCCGGACGGCAATCCGGTCCCGCTGATCGTGCAGAAGTCGGACGGCGGCTACGGCTACGCGGCCACCGACCTGTCGGCGATCCGGGACCGCGTCTTCAACCTGAAGGCGAACACGCTGGTCTACGTCGTCGACGCGCGCCAGTCGCTGCACTTCAAGATGGTCTTCGAGACCGCGCGCCGGGCCGGCTGGCTGGGCGAGGACGTCAAGGCCCACCAGCTCGCCTTCGGCACGGTCCTCGGCAAGGACGGCAAGCCGTTCAAGACCCGTGAGGGCGAGACGGTCAAGCTGGTCGACCTCCTCGACGAGGCGGTGGAGCGGGCGACCGCCGTCGTCCGGGAGAAGGACGTCCAGCGGCAGCTGTCCGACGAGGAGACCGCCGAGCGCGGCACGCAGGTGGGCGTCGGCGCGGTGAAGTACGCGGACCTGTCGACGTCGGCGAACCGCGACTACAAGTTCGACCTGGACCAGATGGTCTCGCTGAACGGCGACACCAGCGTGTACCTCCAGTACGCGTACGCCCGTATCCAGTCGATCCTGCGCAAGGCCGGGGAGGTACGCCCCGCCGCCCGCCCGGAGCTCGAACTCGCCGAGGCGGAGCGCGCGCTGGGCCTGCACGCGGACGCCTTCGCGGAGACCGTCGCGGACGCGGCCGCGGAGTACGCACCGCACAAACTGACCGCGTACCTCTACCAGTTGGCCTCGCTGTTCACCACGTTCTACGACAAGTGCCCGGTGCTGAAGGCCGAGACGCCCGAGCAGGTGCAGAACCGCCTGTTCCTGTCCGACGTGACGGCCCGCACGCTGCACCGGGGCATGGCGCTGCTGGGCATCCGGACGCCCGAGCGGCTCTGAGAGGCCCGACCGCTCCGACCGGCCGTGGGGGCCGCGCCGACCGATTGTCAGTGGCGGCCCCTACAGTCACCGGCATGGCCACACTTCCCAACCCGCTGCCCACACTGGCGGCCGACCCGAGCGGCCGCTCCCTCGGGCTGCGACTCCCGCTCGGCACCCTGACCGACGCGACCGACGAAGGCCCCTGGCACGAACCGCTGTTGTGGTACGCCGGGCAGCCGGCGTCCAGCGGCAACTGGGCGGCGCTCGGCACCCCCGCCGCCCGGGCCGGTCTGCTCCCGGTGCTCATCGACGTGGGCGGCGCCCAGGGCGGCCCGGAGGACTGGGAGTTGATGCCGGGCGAGACGTCGTACCCGGGGGACCACGACGCCGAGGAGGTCCTGGCGGAGTACTGGCAGGACAACGCGGAGGACGAACTCGCCCCCGACGACACGGACGGCGACGACTCGGGCGCCGGCGCCCCGTCCGCCGGCCCCGGCGCCCAGGACCGCGCGCCGGTCCTCGCCCCCTTCGGCCACGACTGGCCCGGACTCGCCCCGGCCGCCGCCCGCTTCACCGCAGACCCCGACACCCGGGCCGCCCAGGTCGCCGACTCGCTGACCGGCGGCCCGCGTTCCTGGCTCAAGGAGCCGCGCCTCGCGCTGGTGCCGGCCCGCCGCTCCGCCGACATCCCCGCGGCCATCGGCTGGAGCGGCCCGCTGAACTACGAGGACGACGTGGCGAGGCTCTGCGCGGTGCTGCGCTCGTGGGAGGACCGCTTCGGGATACGGGTCGTCGCGCTCGGCTTCGACACCCTCGTGGTGTCCGTGGCCGCCCCGCCCACCACCCCGGAGGAGGCCGAGGCGGTGGCGGCGGAGCACTTCGCGTTCTGCCCGGACACCGTCCTGCAGGAAGGCCCGGACACCCTGCGGGCCTACGCCGGGGACCTCGTCGGCGAGCACACCTGGTCCTTCTGGTGGGACTGACCCCCGTCTCCTGAGCGGCCGGGTCGGGGCTCAACCCGGCTGTTCGCAGGCCGGGTTCAGTCCCGCAGGCCCTGTCGCAGCCTGCGCAGCCCCTCCGCGATCTCCTCCGGCGTCTGGGTCACGAAGCACAGCCGCAGCGTCGAGCGGTCGGGGTCGGCGGCGTGGAAGGGCGCGCCGGGGACGTACGCCACCTGCCGGCCCACCACGCGCGGGAGCAGGGCCGTGGTGTCGTACGACCGGGGCAGGCGGGCCCACAGGAACATGCCGCCCTCGGGGCGGTCCCAGGCGGAGCCCTCGGGGAGCGCGTCGGCCAGTCCGGCGAGCATGGCGTCCCGGCGCTGTCGGTACACGCCGGCGACCCGGGCGACGTGTGCGTCCAGGTCCCGGTCCGCGAGGTACCGCGCGGCGGCGAGCTGGTTGAGGGTCGGGGTGTGCAGGTCGGCGGCCTGCTTGGCGACCACGCAGGCCCGGCGCAGTTCGGCCGGTGCCCGCAGCCAGCCCAGCCGCAGCCCCGGGGCCATCACCTTGGAGAACGAACCGAGCAGCACGACCCGGTCGCCGGCCCCCTCCTGCGCGGCGATCCACGGAACCCGCGCGCCTTCGAAGCGGAGCTCGCCGTACGGGTCGTCCTCGATGATCCACAGGCCCCGGCGGGCCGCGACGGCGGCGACGGCCGCCCGGCGCCCGGCGGGCATGGTGCGGCCGGTCGGGTTCTGGAAGGTGGGGACGGTGTAGAGGAGTTTGGGCCGCTCGCGCACCACGAGGTCCTCCAGCGCCTCGGGGTCGACGCCGTCCGCGTCCCCCGGCACCGGCACGACGCGCGCGCCCGCGAGGCCGAACGCCTGGAGGGCGGCCAGATAGCAGGGGTTCTCCACGAGAACCGTGTCCCCGGGCTCGAGCAACGCGGTGGCCAGCAGCGACAGCGCCTGCTGGGAGCCGGTGGTGACCAGGATGTCGTCGGCGGTCGTCGGCAGCCCGCGCGCGGCGGTGCGTCCCGCGAGGGCGCCGCGCAGGGCCGGTTCGCCCTCGGTCGTGGAGTACTGCAGGGCCCGCTCGGGCATCTCGGCGAGGACCGCCCGGTACGCGGCAGCGATCCCCTCGGCGTCGAACAGCTCCGGTGCCGGCAGCCCGCCCGCGAAGTTGATGACCTCGGGGCGGGCGGTGACGGCCAGGATGTCCCGTACCGGCGAACCCCCGGTCGAACGGGTCCGCGCGGCCAGGGGCGGCACGGGGGCGTGGACGGGCGCGGGCTCGATGGCGGTCATGACCGGCTCCTTCGGCTGCGGGGACGCGCGTGCCCCGCAGCCTAGAGAAGTAGGTGCCACCTACAAGCAGGTTTCCGCGATACGGACGGATGGGAGCGGGGCGGGGCCGGGGGGCGGCGAGTGGCGGTCACGGATGCCGCGAGTACGGCCGGTCCGGCCGGTCCGGCCAGTCCGGCCAGGCCGACCCCTCCGACCGGACGACCGGCTGACCGGCTGACCGTCTGACCGGAGGCCGTGCAGCCGGATGACCGGACCCGGGCGCATCCCCCGGTCCGACCCGCCCGGCAGATCCGCTCGTACAACCTTGCGACCGGCTCGCAGGTCTGGGGCTGGTGAGGGATGGACGTGCCGGTCCGACGCCCGTGAGCAGTCGCTCGCGCGTCCGGCGTGTGCGCGGGTGCCACGCCCTCCGCACGCCCTTCCGCACAGCCCAACCCCGCATGGCACAGCACAGCACAGGAGACCGAATGACCGAGCGAGTACGTCGTAGCACCGTGGCCGTCGCCGTCGTGATGGCCGTCGCGGCGGTCGTCACGCCCACCGGAGCGGAGGGCACCGCGGCGGCGGCGAGCGGAGCCGCGGTGCTCCAGGACGACTTCGACGGCGACGGCTACCGCGACGTCGTGGCCGGCGCGCCGGCCAGGTCGGTCGACGGCAAGGTCGGCGCCGGGGCGGTCACGGTCTCGTACGGGGCGAAGTCGTCGGTCCTGAAGACGGCGCGCAGGCAGACCCTCACCCAGGACTCGCCCGGCGTCCCGGGCGGCGCCGAGGTCTCCGACTGGTTCGGCGACCTCGTGACCAGCGCCGACCTCGACGGGGACGGCTACGCGGACCTCGTCGTCGGCTCGCCCGGGGAGGATGTGGACCCCGTCCGGGACGCGGGCAGCCTGACGGTGCTGTGGGGAGGCCCGAGGGGTCTGTCCGGGGGTTTTGTGGTCAAGGGCACGAAGGGGTCCGGGGAACTCGGCAGGGCCCTGACCACCGGGGACTTCGACGGTGACGGCCACCAGGACATCGCCACCGACGCCACGGTCTTCCACGGCCCGTTCACCCGTAGCGGCGCCGCTGCACGTCAGACAGCACTGGACCTGGGATCGTA
Source organism: Streptomyces sp. NPDC043878 (assembly GCF_056435735.1). NCBI lineage: Bacteria > Bacillati > Actinomycetota > Actinomycetes > Kitasatosporales > Streptomycetaceae > Streptomyces > Streptomyces sp. NPDC043878. Next base: position 23,482 of record NZ_JBWKDW010000003.1, on the reverse strand, counting down.
CGACGGCAGGGAGGACGCCGGCTGGTCCGATGTCCGGCTCGCGTCGGGCGACACGGACGGGGACGGGATCAGCGACCTGGTGGCGGCCGCCACGTCCGGTCCCGGGGAGAACGAGGAGGATCCCGGCCGTCGGCTCCTCCAGTACTTCGCGGGTACGCGGGCCGGCCTGTCGACGGCCGTCACGCTCACCGTCGGTGCCACCCCGTTGGACGGGGGCGCGGACGTCGCCCTGGGCGACCTGGACAACGACGGGTACGACGAGATCGTGGTCGGGGATGTGGCGAACGCGGCGTCCGACAAGCGGGGCGGGGTGATCGGTGTCCTCAGCGGCTCCGCCGGCGGGCCCAACACCACCGGCCTGCGCACCATCGGCCAGGACACCCCGGGCGTTCCGGGCACCGCCGAGGCAGGCGACGGCTTCGGCGGTGCCGTCTCGGTGGGCGACGTCGACCACGACGGCTACGCCGATGTCGCGATCGGCGTACCCGAGGAGCGCGTGGGCACGACATCCCGCGCGGGCAGCCTGGTCGTCCTCAAGGGCGGTGCCCGCGGGCTGACGTCGACCGGCGCCCGGCTCTTCACGCAGGACACCGCGGGCGTGCCCGGCACGGTGGAGTCCGGCGACCTGTTCGGCCGTGCCGTAGGCGTCGTGGACGTCACCGGCGACGGCAAGGCGGAACTCGTCGTCGGCGGGCCTGGCGAGAACGGCGGTGGCGGCGGGGCGTGGGTGCTGCGCGGCTCCACCGCCGGAGCCACCGCCACCGGTTCGTTCGCCTACGGCATCGGCACGCGGATCGGCTCGGTGTTCGGCCGCTGACGGCTGGGCGGGGCCTCCCGGAGAGCCACTCAGACCTTGCTGCCGACCGCCGCGTACACGTTGATGTCGGCGTCCGTGACGTCGTTGATGTCCCGGTAGCGGACCTTCTCGATGTCGTCGAGGGTCGCGAGGTAGGCGGCCTCCGGCTGCTCCGGCACGGGCGCCGCGTTGTCGGGCCGCCAGTGGTGCGCCGGGACGACCCCGGGCTCGGCGAGTTCCAGCCCGCTGGCGGTGAAGAACCGCTCGACCTCCGCCCTGGACCGCAGCACGAAGGTGAATCCGCGCTCGGTGTAGGTGCGTTGGACCGCGCGGATGTTCTCCGCGTTGAGGTCCTCGGTGAGATGACTGAGGACGACGCGGCTGCCGGCGGGCAGCACCTCCACGAGGTCACGCACGATCGGGTACGCCTCCTCGTCCTCGACGAAGTGCAGGATCGCGACCAGGCAGAGTGCGATCGGCCGGTCGAAGTCCAGGGTTTTGGCGGCCTGTTCGAGGATCTGCGCCGGGTTCCTGAAGTCGGCGTCGATGTAGTCGGTGCGGCCCTCGGGCCCGCTGGTGAGCAGGGCACGCGCGTGGGCGAGGACCACCGGGTCGTTGTCGACGTACACGACCCGGGTGTCGGGGGCGATCCGCTGGGCGATCTGGTGGACGTTGTCCGCGGTCGGCAGGCCGGTGCCGATGTCCAGGAACTGGTGGATGCCGTCCTCGCGCGCCAGGGTGGTGACGGCCCGGCGCAGGAAGTCGCGGTTGTGGCGGACGTCGAGATAGCCGCGCGGGTTGGCGGCGAGCGCGGCGGCGGCGGCCGCGCGGTCCACGGGGTAGTTGTCCTTGCCGCCGAGGAAGACGTCGTAGACGCGGGCCGGATGCGCCCTGGTGGTGTCGATCCTCCTGCTCAGCTCGGTGGGATCTTGACTGAGGGCGTCACCGGACATGGGCGTCTCCCGATCAGGGCTCGACAGGCGGGTCAACAGGGCGGGTCAACAACCTAACTGCTGACGGCACTTGATGGTGCCCGGAGTTCCGCTTCACCGCCGGCGCACCCCCCGGGCGTCCCGCGCCGACGCCGCGGGACGGAACATCACCGCAGCTCAGCGACCGTCCCGCGAGACCGGCGTCCCGGATTCCGCGGCGACCGTGGCGCGCGGGAGGGCTCCCCGCGCAGGCTGGGCTCCGCACCCGCCCCCACCGTTCACGAAGAGGCCGTACGACCATGTCCGCGCAGCCCGCCCGCACCCGCCCAAGGCTCCTCGCCGCCGGCCTCCTCGCGCTCACCGCGCTCGTGCTCACAGGCTGCGAGGACGGACAGGGCGTACGGGACGAGGGGCCGGCCGCGGTGGGGCGACCGGGTGGCCGCCCCAGCGGCCCGGACGGTCACGCGGTACCGGTGGAGCGGGGGTCTAGCGAGCGGCCAGGTTCTGGGCCACCTCGGTGGCCCAGTAGGTGAGGATGTTGCGGGCGCCCGCCCGCTTGATGCCGGTCAGCGACTCCAGGATCGCCCGGTCGCGGTCGATCCAGCCCCGCTCGGCGGCGGCCTCGATCATCGCGTACTCGCCGGAGATCTGGTACGCGGCCACCGGCACGTCGACGGTGTCGGCGACCCGCGCCAGGATGTCGAGGTAGGGCCCGGCGGGCTTGACCATCACCATGTCGGCGCCCTCCACCAGGTCCAGGGCCAACTCCCGCATGGACTCCCGCTGGTTGGCGGGGTCCTGCTGGTAGGTCTTCCGGTCGCCCCTGAGGGAGGAGCCGACGGCCTCACGGAACGGGCCGTAGAACGCGGACGCGTACTTCACGGTGTAGGCGAGGATCGCCACGTCCTCGCGCCCGATCTGGTCGAGCGCGTCACGGACGACGCCGATCTGGCCGTCCATCATCCCGCTGGGGCCCACGACATGGGCGCCCGCGTCGGCCTGGACCTGGGCCATCTCGGCGTACCGTTCGAGCGTGGCGTCGTTGTCGACGCGCCCTTCGGCGTCCAGCACCCCGCAGTGCCCGTGGTCGGTCGTCTCGTCGAGGCACAGGTCGGACATGACGAGCAGGTCGTCCCCGACCTCGGCCCGCACGTCGCGGAGGGCGACCTGGAGGATGCCGTCCGGGTCGGTGCCCGGCGTCCCCAGTGCGTCCTTCTTCGACTCCTCCGGCACACCGAACAGCATGATCCCGGAGATCCCGGCCTCGACGGCCTCCACGGCCGCCTTCCGCAGGCTGTCCCGGGTGTGCTGCACGACCCCGGGCATGGTCGCGATCGGCACGGGCTCGGCCACGCCCTCCCGCACGAAGGCGGGAAGGATGAAGTCCGCGGGGTGCAGCCGGGTCTCGGCCACCATGCGCCGCATGACGGGAGTGGTCCGCAGCCGCCGCGGCCGCGTGCCGGGAAAAGATCCGTACGTCGTCATACCACCTACGCTACGCCCGCCCCGGCACCACCTTTGCCGACGCGACGTCGGCCCCTAATCCGGCCCGCCATCGACGAGGCGCAGGCCGGCCTCCGGCGCGGACTCACCGACCTCGAAGGCGGCGTCACGCCAGTTGACGACCTGGGCCACCGCCTTGCGGGCCCGGCACTCGCGGCAGCACTTGTCGGGCGCCGACATCCGGAAGACACGCGTACAGCCGCCCTCACAGTCCGTCCAGGGGTCCGACCAGGGGTGCGGCGGAGCTGTCCGGACGGGGTTCGGAAGCGGTGCCTGTGTGAGTTCCGGGGAAGGCGGCAGGGGCGGCGGTAGCCCTTCTCGAAGACGGTGGGCGAGGAACCTGGCCGGACACCTCAGGGGAGTGGGGACGTCGGCGGTCATGGCATGGATCACGGCGGCCCGCGAAGCGCCGTTGTCGAACCAGGCGGCGACGGCGGGGGTGAGGCGTTCCACGTCCTTCCGGGAGAGAGTGAAGCGGTCGTCGGCGCGTCGCAGACCCGCGAGCAGGGCTACGGCTTTGTCGTGGTGCTCGCCACTGGACGGCTGCTGTACTGAGGATTCCTCTTCCGGGGGTTCCGGTTCGGAGGGTTCCCGTTCTGAGGGTTCGGCGGGCAGCGGCGCGGGCTCTTCCGGGGCGGGGTCGCTCTCCACCTCGGCTTCTACGGCTTCTACGGCTTCTACGGCTTCTACGACGCCGAACGGCGCGGGCGGGGCCACGGGAACGGGGGGTGCGGTCGGCGCGACCCTTGCGGCGGGAACGACGGACCGGTTCGGGACCTCGGGCGCCTCCGCTCGGCCCCGGGTGAGCGCCGGGGCGTTGTGCGCGTACGTCCGCGTGACGAAACGGCCCCCGTCCGTGCGCTCGCGCACCCGCTCCAGATAGCCGTGCGCCTCCAACTCCCGCAGTCCGAACGAGATGCGGTCCCGCCCTTCGGGGAAGCGGTCGGCGAGGCTGCGGATGTCGACCGGGGCGCCCTGCGGCAGCGACAGGATGTGCGTGGCCAGCCCGATGGCGGTCAGCGACAGCGCCCGGTGCTGAGCGAGGTGGTTACCGATGATCGTGTAGTGGTTCGACTGGTACGCACGTACGTGGGTGACACCGGAGGGTGTGGCACTCCGTCGAACGCCCGGTGCCGGGCGCGGGGCAGCGATAGGCTTCGTAACAGCCATGGGGAAGACTTGCTCTCTTCCTGGATGGTCAGGCCCTCGCACTGGGATTGCCGTCCCGGCGGGGGCCGAAGCATGTGTGGGGTTGTCCGTGCCGAGCGTGCACGGCGGGATGCCGCACACGCCAGCCACAACAGCCCGTTTCACCCACCCGAGTGACAAACACGGGGTTTGGTTTGGTTGGAAGGGTTTTTTCCCAGGTTCCTTTGGTCTTTTACCGCCCACAGCACCGGCCTTCGCACCACCGGATCCCGTGTTCCCGGGCTCCGGTGCTCAGTTCACCGACGCGCCTCGATATCGAGTTCCGCCCACACCGTCTCGCACGGCACCGGCCCGCACAGCAGGCGGAGAGCGCTACGGAGAACTGGTGGAGCGGAGCGCGCACAGTTTGCTGGCACCCCGTGTGTCACGCCAGAAGATCGTCGATGAGACGACGGCGCGACCCTTCTTCAGTTTTGTCCAGTGCGAGCCGACCCTCCGGAGACCCATCGGGGGCCACATGGTGATGCGGCGTCAGCTCGAACCCCTCATGGAGGTAGCGGAGTTCCGGAACGTCGATCTCCAGGTTCTCCCGCTGAGCCGCGAGGTGAACTCCGGTCTGGCCGGTTCCTTCAGGCTGCTCAGGCTCAGGGACGGCACCACCGTCGGGCATGTCGAGGTGCAGCACGTCAGCCGTGTGATCACCGACCCGAAAGAGGTTCAGCTTCTCGACATGCGCTACGGGACCATCCGGGCACAAGCTCTCGACCCCCGAGAGTCAACAGCCCTCATCGAGAAGGTGCTTGGAGAGACATGCCTCTGAAGCCGTACAGCGAAGCCAGCCCCGGCCAGGAGTGGATAAAGAGCAGCTACAGCACGTCCGACGGGCCCGACTGCGTCGAGGTCGCCACCGCCACCGCCCCCGCCCACATCCTGGTCCGCGACTCCAAGCGCCCCCAGGGCGCCCGCCTCACCGTCGCCCCCACTGCGTGGGCGGCCTTCCTGCCGTACGCCTCCGAGCACTGACTCCACCACCGGCCGGGCTCCCGCCCCACCGCCCCGGACGCGAGCCCGGCCGGACGCTCAGGCGGGGCTCCGTCGACCCCGGTCAACGACCACCGAACTGAAAACCGCAACGGCCTCCCACCGCTCATGCGCATGGCAACGCCCCGCAGCCCCTGAAGAGGCGGCGGGGCGCGCACAGCGCGTCCAAGGCTGGAGGTTACGGAGGCTGCCGCGCTCCCCCGGCCGACACCCGCTCGGTCGGCGGAGCGCCCCGCCCCTCATTTCACAGGTCCCGCGGGTCCCTCAGGTCGTCGAGCGACGACGCCGCGCTCCCGGCCGCCGCTCGCTCGGACGCGTCACCGCGTCGCCCGCCTCCCGGGCCGCGGCTCTGCGGCGCAGACCGAAGTCGGCCAGAGCCTCCGCGAGCTTGTGCACGGACGGCTCGGGCGCCATGACGTCGACCCGGAGCCCGTGCTCCTCCGCGGTCTTGGCCGTGGCCGGGCCGATGCACGCGATCACGGTCACGTTGTGCGGCTTGCCGGCGATGCCCACCAGGTTCCGCACGGTGGAGGACGAGGTGAACAGCACGGCGTCGAAGCCGCCGCCCTTGATCGCCTCGCGGGTCTCGGCCGGCGGCGGCGAGGCCCGCACCGTCCGGTAGGCCGTGACGTCGTCGACCTCCCAGCCCAGCTCGATGAGCCCGGCGACGAGCGTCTCGGTCGCGATGTCGGCGCGCGGCAGGAACACCCGGTCGATCGGGTCGAAGACCGGGTCGTAGGGCGGCCAGTCCTCCAGCAGCCCGGCGGCCGACTGCTCACCGCTCGGCACCAGGTCGGGCTTCACGCCGAAGGCGATCAGCGCCTTCGCGGTCTGCTCGCCCACCGCGGCGACCTTGATGCCGGCGAAGGCGCGGGCGTCGAGCCCGTACTCCTCGAACTTCTCCCGGACGGCCTTGACGGCGTTGACCGACGTGAAGGCGATCCACTCGTACCGTCCGGTGACGAGCCCCTTGACCGCCCGCTCCATCTGCTGGGGCGTGCGCGGCGGTTCGACGGCGATCGTCGGCACCTCGTGCGGCACCGCGCCGTAGGAACGCAACTGGCCGGAGAGCGAGGCCGACTGCTCCTTCGTCCGCGGTACGAGGACCTTCCAGCCGAACAGCGGCTTGGACTCGAACCACGAGAGCTGCTCACGCTGAGCAGCGGCGGACCGCTCACCGACCACGGCTATCACCGGCCGGCCGCCGTCCGGGGACGGCAGCACCTTGGCCTGCTTCAGCGTCTGGGCGATCGTGCCGAGCGTGGCGGTCCAGGTCCGCTGCCGGGTGGTGGTGCCGGCGATCGTGACGGTCAGCGGCGTGTCCGGCTTGCGCCCCGCCGACACCAGTTCGCCGGCGGCCGCGGCCACGGAGTCGAGCGTCGTGGAGACGACGACCGTGCCGTCCGACGCCCCGACCTCGGTCCAGCAGCGGTCCGAAGCCGTCCGGGCGTCGACGAACCGTACGTCAGCGCCCTGCGCGTCACGCAGCGGCACACCCGCGTAGGCGGGCACGCCGACGACCGCGGCGACACCGGGCACGACCTCGAAGGGCACACCCGCGGCGGCGCAGGCGAGCATTTCCTCGGCGGCGTACGTATCCAGTCCTGGGTCCCCGGACACCGCGCGCACGACCCGCCTGCCGCCCCGCGCGGCCTGCATGACAAGATGTGCCGCATCCCGCACAGCGGGTACCCCGACGGTTGTTGACGTGCTGTCAACCACCGTGAGTTGGGGCGTGCCCGGGCCCGGCAACGGGTCAGCGGGGCTCGTGTCCGTGTTCACCTCGGACACACCCGGCTTGGCATGCAAACGTACGACGTCGAGCACCTCGTGCTCGGCGACGAGAACGTCCGCGCTCGCCAGCGCCTCCACGGCGCGGAGAGTAAGTAGTCCCGGATCCCCGGGTCCGGCACCGAGGAAGGTGACGTGCCCGTGTTCCGGACCGGCGGGAAGAGTGGTGGGGCTCACTGTGTTCGCTCCCCCATCAGACCGGCCGCGCCCTGGGCCAGCATCTCGGCCGCGAGTTCACGGCCGAGCGCCATTGCCTGGTCGTACGTCCCGGGCACGGGACCGGTGGTGGACAACTGCACCATGCGCGAGCCGTCGGTCGTGCCGACGACGCCCCGCAGGCGCAATTCCTTGACAATCTGCCCGTCGGCCTGGGGGTCCCCCCGCTCGAGCGAAGCCGAGAGTGGGGAAAGGTCGGCCAGCGCGCCCACAGGGGCGCTGCAGCCGGCCTCCAGGGCGGCGAGCAGGGACCGCTCGGCGGTCACGGCGACCCGGGTGAACGGGTCGTCGAGCTCTCCGAGCGCGGCGATCAGGTCCGCGTTGTCCGCGGCACACTCGATCGCGAGTGCCCCCTGGCCGGGGGCGGGCAGAACCGTGTCGACCGACAGGAAGTCGGTCACCTCGTCGGCCCGGCCTATCCGGTTCAGTCCGGCGGCGGCCAGGACGACGGCGTCCAGCTCACCGTCCCTGACGTACCCGATCCGGGTGTCGACGTTGCCGCGGACGGGCACGGTCTCGATGTCGAGGCCGTGGCCGCGCGCGTACGCGTTGAGCTGCGCCGTGCGGCGCGGCGAACCGGTGCCGATGCGGGCCCCCCGCGGGAGGTCGGTGAACTTCAGGGCGTCGCGGGCGACGAGCACGTCACGCGGGTCCTCGCGCACCGGTACGGCCGCCAGGACCAGGTCCGCGGGCTGCGTGGTCGGCAGGTCCTTCAGCGAATGAACCGCGAAGTCGACCTCCCCGCCGAGCAGCGCGTCCCGCAGGGCCGTGACGAACACACCCGTGCCGCCGATCTGCGCGAGGTGCTCGCGGGAGACGTCGCCGTACGTGGTGATCTCGACGAGCTCGACGGCCCGCCCGGTCACCTTCCGCACGGCGTCCGCCACCAGCCCGGACTGGGCCATGGCGAGTTTGCTCCGCCTGGTCCCGAGCCTCAGTGCCCGTTGTTCGTCTGGCCGCCCACGGGCGGGCGCTCCGGCCGGTGCCTCAGTCATGCTGGCCCTCGGTTCTTGCTGTTCTTCTCGGGCTTGTCGATGTCGTCCTCGGCGCGCGAGACGGCGGCCACCGTCTCGGGGTCGAGGTCGAACAGGGTGCGCAGCGCGTCCGCGTACCCGGCGCCGCCGGGCTCGGCCGCGAGCTGCTTGACCCGTACGGTCGGCGCGTGCAGCAGCTTGTCCACCACGCGCCGCACGGTCTGGGTGATCTCGCCGCGCTGCCTGTCGTCCAGGCCGGGCAGCCGGCCGTCGAGCCGGGCGATCTCGTTCGCCACGACATCGGCCGCCATGGTGCGCAGCGCGACGACGGTGGGGGTGATGTGCGCGGCCCGCTGGGCCGCCCCGAAGGCCGCGACCTCGTCGGAGACGATACGGCGGACCTCGTCGACGTCGGCCGCCATCGGCGCGTCCGCGGAGGCTTCCGCGAGCGACTCGATGTCGACCAGCCGGACGCCGGCCAGCCGCTGCGCGGCCCCGTCGACGTCCCGCGGCATGGCCAGGTCGAGAAGGAAGAGGACCGGCTCGGGCCGGGGCGCCACGGCGGCCGGTTCCGGCCTGCGCCGCTCGGGGACGCGGCCGGCGGCGGTCGCGGTCGCGGCGAGCGCGGTGATCAGTTCGGCGTCGGCCTCGGGCCGGCGGGCACTCTCCCGGCGGTCGACGGTACCGCCCACCACCCAGGCCGCGTGCTGCTCCAGCGTGGCCGCGTCCATCCCGGCCACGGCGTCCTCCCCGGCCACCGAGAACCCGGTCGCGCCCTGCACCGCGGACAGGTCGGGCGGGCAGCCCTCCTCGGTCCCGACGGAGGTGGGCGGCAGGTCGTGCGCGGGGTGTGCGCGTACGTCGTCCCCGGGCGCCGGGCGCCCCGACACGGCACCGGCGGGCAGCCGGCCCCCGACCGCGGCGGCGACGTCCTCGGCGCTCAGCACGAGTCCCGTCGCCCCCGTACAGGAGACGGCGACGTCGGCACGTGTCAGCTCGGCCGGCACCGCGTCCATCGGTACCGCGCGGACCGGCACGTCCGTGTCGTCGCCCTCGGTGAGGATCCGCGCGAGCCGCTCGGCCCGGTCGTGGGTGCGGTTGGCGATGACGATCTCGGCGACCCCGGCGCGCGCGAGCGTGGCGGCGGCCAGCGAGGACATCGAGCCGGCGCCGATCACCAGCGCCCGCTTGCCCTCGGCCCACCGGGCGACCGGCGTGCCGGCGGACAGCTGCTCCAGGCCGAAGGTGACCAGGGACTGCCCGGCGCGGTCGATGCCGGTCTCGGAGTGGGCGCGCTTGCCGACCCGCAGCGCCTGCTGGAACAGGTCGTTCAGCAGGCGGCCGGCGGTGTGCAGGTCCTGCGCCCGGGCGAGGGCGTCCTTGATCTGGCCGAGGACCTGGCCCTCGCCGACGACCATGGAGTCCAGCCCGCACGCCACCGAGAACAGGTGGTGGACGGCCCGGTCCTCGTAGTGCACGTACAGATAAGGAGTGAGTTCCTCCAGGCCGACGCCGCTGTGCTGGGCGAGCAGCGTGGACAGCTCGGCGACACCCGCGTGGAACTTGTCCACGTCGGCGTACAGCTCGATGCGGTTGCAGGTGGCGAGGACGGCGGCCTCGGCGGCCGGCTCGGCGGCGACGGTGTCCTGCAGCAGCTTGGTCTGGGCGTCCGCGGACAGCGTGGCCCGTTCCAGGACGCTGACCGGGGCGCTGCGATGGCTCAGCCCGACGACGAGGAGACTCATGCCGGCATCACGGCGGGTACGTCCCCGTCGGGTCCCTTGTCGGTGGACTCCTCGCGGGGGGCGGCGACCGGGGCGGCGCCGGCCGCGGCGGCCTCCTCGCCGGCCTTGCGCTGCTCGTGGAAGGCGAGGATCTGCAGCTCGATGGAGAGGTCGACCTTGCGGACGTCGACGCCGTCGGGGACGGTCAGCACGGTCGGCGCGAAGTTCAGGATGGAGCTGACCCCGGCCGCGACGAGCCGGTCACAGACCGGCTGGGCGGCGCCGGCGGGGGTCGCGATCACGCCGATCGACACCCCGTTGTCCTTGATGATCTTCTCCAGCTCGTCCGTGTGCTGGACCGGGATACCGGCGACGGGCTTCCCCGCCATCGTGGGATCGGCGTCGATGAGGGCGGCGACCCGGAACCCGCGGGAGGCGAAACCGCCGTAGTTGGCGAGCGCGGCACCGAGGTTTCCTATACCGACGATCACCACGGGCCAGTCCTGGGTGAGGCCCAGTTCGCGGGAGATCTGGTAGACGAGGTACTCGACGTCGTACCCCACGCCACGGGTCCCGTAGGAACCGAGGTAGGAGAAGTCCTTGCGCAGCTTCGCGGAGTTGACCCCCGCGGCGGCCGCGAGCTCCTCGGAGGAGACCGTGGGCACCGAGCGCTCCGACAGTGCGGTCAGCGCACGGAGGTACAGCGGAAGGCGGGCGACGGTGGCCTCGGGAATCCCTCGGCTACGGGTCGCCGGTCGGTGAGTTCGGCCAGTTGCCACGGTGCTCCTGCGGGTAGAGCGGGGCTGCAGGCGGTCACACTTTCCCGGACCGCCCCGTCGAAAGCAGGCTATGTCTTTGTGAACGCGTGCACAAAGATGGTGTCCGATTTGCCCGGGCAACGTGACCGGGGTCACGCGCCCCCGGCGCGCGCGCACGGAACCGGCGCGCCCGCGCCGTCGTTCCTCTTGTCCTGGGGGCAAAACCGACACTTCCCTCAACGATCCACGCCCCCGAGACTCCGTCACCATCGATCCTAAGCGACTTCCCGGACCAGTTGGACTGTCCGGTCAGTGCCCCTCGACGGGTCGCGGGGCCTGGGACGGTGTCCGGAAACGGAGCTCAGTCGGCGGTCAGTGCCCTGCGCAGTCGCGCCTCGTCCACTCGCCAGAACGTGTGCTGTTCGCCGTCCACGAGCACCACCGGAATCTGTTCCCAGTACTCCCGGTGCAGCTCGGCGTCCTCGCTGATGTCCTTGCCCTCCCAGGGCACCCCCAGGTCGGCGCAGACCTTCTCGATCACGGCCTGCGCGTCGTCGCACAGATGACAGCCCGGCTTGCGGATCAGCGTGACGAGCCGGTCCCCGGGAACGCGGGCGGGCTTGCGGCGGAAGATGGGACTCATGCCGGCCATTCTCGCGCCGGACGCGCCCACCCGGGACCCTCGGGGGCACGCCCGGGCAACACGCCCGGGCGACGCACGTCCCTGACGGGGCGGACCGCTCCTTTAACGGCGCGGTCGCGGAGTGTTCACAGCCTCCAAACCTCGCGACTCCGGAACTTCCGAACAGACTGGCTATGCTCACGCCATGGCCGCTCTTGGATGGCTCACCCCCCGTAGGCGCTCCGCCACGGCGCGGAGCGTGTTGGCAGGCGAGGCCTCGGCGGAGGCCGCGCGCAAGTCGTCGCAGGAGGTCGAGGAGGCTTCCGGCGCAGCCGCGGAACCGGTCTTCCCGGTCCTCGGCGACGACCGGGCCGCCGCCTTCTTCGACCTCGACAACACCGTCATGCAGGGCGCCGCGTTGTTCCACTTCGGCCGCGGCCTGTACAAGCGGAAGTTCTTCGAGACCCGTGACCTCGCCAAGTTCGCCTGGCAGCAGGCGTGGTTCCGGCTGGCCGGCGTCGAGGACCCCGAACACATGCAGGAGGCCCGCGACTCGGCCCTGTCGATCGTCAAGGGCCACCGCGTCGCCGAGCTGCAGTCCATCGGCGAGGAGATCTACGACGAGTACATGGCCGAGCGCATCTGGCCGGGCACCCGCGCGCTCGCCCAGGCGCACCTGGACGCCGGGCAGAAGGTCTGGCTGGTGACGGCGGCCCCCGTGGAGATCGCGACGGTGATCGCCCGGCGGCTCGGTCTGACCGGCGCCCTCGGCACGGTCGCGGAGTCGGTGGGCGGGGTCTACACGGGCAAGCTGGTCGGCGAACCGCTGCACGGCCCGGCGAAGGCGGAGGCGGTCCGCGCGCTGGCGTCCGCCGAGGGCCTGGACCTCGGCCGCTGCGCCGCCTACAGCGACTCCCACAACGACATCCCGATGCTGTCCCTGGTCGGACACCCCTACGCCATCAACCCGGACTCCAAGCTGCGCAAGCACGCCCGCCGACTCGAGTGGCGGCTGCGCGACTACCGCACCGGCCGCAAGGCGGCCAAGGTCGGCATCCCGGCGGCGGCAGGCGTCGGCGCGGTGGCCGGCGGCACGGCGGCGGCGATCGCCCTGCACCGCCGCCGCCGCTGACACCGACCGGCGCGACGCCCGCACGCGGCCGGCCCGACACACCACCCGACCGGCGCGACGCCCGCACCCGACCGGTCCGGAGTCCGCACCCCCCGGCCCCAGCTCCGCCCGGCCGGTCCCCGTTCCGCACCGGCCGGCCCGAGTTCCGGGCCCCGTGCGCCGGTGGCGGGCGCCGTGATCGATCCGGCCACTCCGGCGGTTCCGCGCGGCAAACCCGGCCAATCCACGGGTCCTTCCCCGACGACTCGCTGTCCAGTCATGTTGGCTGCACACGGCCACAACACGCCCCGGACCATGACGGAACGTGACTCGTTCCGATCACCAAGTGGTCACTCTGTGGCGCCTGATGGGGCACCAATCGGTTACAGAAGCGACGTAATCGATGATTTGAGCAACTGGGTGTAGCAGCGCCTGCACTAAGCGTTATTCTCCTCAGACGCACACCGGTACCCATCCGTCGCTACGACGGGTGAACGGTTCCGCACTGCACGTGATGGAAGCTCTGCCTCTGGGAGTCCCGTGTACCCACACGTCGGGGTTGACGCCTCGGGCCTGGCTACGCTGCGCGCAACGGTCCAAGACCTGTTGCGCGGCTTCGTCCCCACCGCGTACGCCGTCCCCACCCTCGCCGTAGCCACCGAGCCTGTCGGCCCGTGCTACGCACTTGCCGAAGGCGCCGCCGTCGGCAGACGAGGGCGCTCTACCGGCGCCGCCACCGCCCGCCGTCCCGCCGCGGACAGCGACAGCGCCCGCATGATGGATTTGGTCGAACGCGCCCAAGCGGGCGAGTCCGACGCCTTCGGGCGCCTTTACGACCAGTACAGCGACACCGTGTACCGGTACATCTACTACCGCGTGGGGGGCAAGGCGACCGCCGAGGACCTCACGAGTGAGACGTTCCTGCGCGCCCTGCGCAGGATCGGCACCTTCACCTGGCAGGGCCGCGACTTCGGCGCGTGGCTGGTCACCATCGCCCGCAACCTGGTCGCCGACCACTTCAAGTCGAGCCGCTTCCGGCTGGAGGTGACGACCGGCGAGATGCTCGACGCCAACGAGGTCGAGCGGTCACCCGAGGACTCCGTCCTGGAGTCCCTCTCCAACGCCGCCCTCCTCGATGCCGTACGGCGGCTCAACCCGCAGCAGCAGGAGTGCGTGACACTCCGCTTCCTCCAGGGCCTCTCCGTAGCGGAGACCGCCCGGGTGATGGGCAAGAACGAGGGTGCCATCAAAACCCTCCAGTACCGGGCCGTGCGCACCCTCGCCCGGCTCCTCCCGGACGACGTCCGCTGACAGACAACGCTCGGTAACCTTCAACTCGCTTACGGTGAAAGTCCGTTGACTCCCCCATCCGATCATCCGTCGTCCGTAACCCAAGTGCCGCGCCACTCGTTGTGCGGGATGCAGGCTCCCTGTGGTCACCCCCCGGCCGCGTTCGATCACTCGATCGAACGCGTTCGGTCGGGGTGTGCGACCCTCAGGACCCCCTGGGGAGTCGACCGTCATGACGAGAGGAGGTGCCGCCAGTGATCGCGAACGTATCGGCGCACCGGCGGGCGAACGCCTTCGCCCAGGCCCTGGACGAATCCGACCGGGGCCCGGCGGCCGAGCAGTCCGAAGGACCGGCACCGTCCCCGGCTGCTGCGGAACAGACCGAGCGGGGCCGCATGCTGGCCTTCGCGCAAGGTCTCGGCGAGTTGCCCAAACCCGAGCTGGACCCCGAGGTCAAGGTCGTCCAGCGGGCTCAGCTGGTGGCCATGTTCGAGGCCATGATGCTGGAGGGCACCGCCGCGGGCGAGGCCGCGGACCTGTCCGTGCCCGAACAGCGCTCCCGTGGCCGAGGCGCGCACCGGGCGTCCCCGCTGGGCAGACTGCGACCGCGTTCGCGCCTGACCAAGGGCCTCGCCGCGGGCGGGCTCAGCGTCGGCGTCGCCGCGAGCGCCTTCGGCGGGGTCGCAGCCGCCAGTTCGGACGCCCTGCCGGGCGACTCGCTGTACGGCCTCAAGCGCGGCATCGAGGACTTCAAGCTCACCTACCTGTCCGACGGGGACGACGAGCGCGGACAGGCCTACCTCGACCAGGCCTCCACCCGCCTCAGCGAGGCCCGCCGGCTGATCGAGCGCGACCGCGGCGGCCCCCTCGACCACGAGTCCCTGGGCGAGATCCGCCGCACCCTCTCCGGCATGCAGTACGACGCCGCCGAGGGCCACCGGCTGCTGCACGAGGCGTACCGGCGCGACCCGGACTCGCTGAGCCCCATGCGGGCCCTCTCCGCCTTCACCCAGTCCCACCGGGACGCCTGGGGAGCCCTGCGGGACCGGCTCCCCGTGCAGCTCGGCGACGTGAGCCGGCAGGTCTCGTCGGTGTTCGACGCCATAGACCAAGAGGTCGCCCCGCTGCAGTCCATGCTTCCGCAGCCGCCCGCCCGCAGCGGCGGCACCGGTCAGCGCAAGGGCTCCGGCCCACCCTCCACCGGCTCCTCGGGCACCCAGCGGTCCACCACGCCCAGCTCCCACAGCGGCCCCTCCGACCAGGGACGCACGGGCAGTGGCGGCGGCGCCCCGAGCGACTCGGCGGGTGCGGCCACCGACGGCGCCGGACTGATCGGCGGCGAAACCGGCGGCCTGCTCGACCCGCCGCAGGACACCGGCACCGCGTCCCCGTCCGGCAGCACCCCGCCGGGCGAGCCGGACGTCACCCTGCCGCCGCTCCTCCCGGGCCTGCTGCCCGGCCTGGGCATCGACAGCGAGGACGCGGACTGACAGCCCGGCCCGTACGGCAGCGGGGGCGCCCCTTCACGAGGGGCGCCCCCGCTGCCGTACGCGACAAGGCTTCCGGTCCGCCGGCTGACCCAGAAGCCGGCTGACTCAGAAGCCGGCTGACTCAGAAGAAGACCGACCTGCGCTGCACCAGCAGCTTGTACAGGGTGTGCTGGATCTGTTCCCTGACCTGGTCGGTGAGGTTGAACATCAGCATCGGGTCCTCGGCCGCCTCGGGCGGATAGCCGTCCGTCGGGATCGGCTCGCCGAACTGGATGGTCCACTTCGTCGGCAGCGGGATCGCCCCGAGCGGGCCCAGCCACGGGAAGGTCGGCGTGAGCGGGAAGTACGGGAAACCCAGCACCCGGGCCAGCGTCTTGGCGTTGCCGATCATCGGGTAGATCTCCTCGGCCCCGACGATCGAGCAGGGGATGATCGGTGTGCCGTGGCGCAGGGCGGTGGAGACGAAACCGCCCCGGCCGAACCGCTGGAGCTTGTACCGCTCGTTGAAGGGCTTGCCGATGCCCTTGAAGCCCTCCGGCATGACCCCGACCAGTTCGCCCCGGCCGAGCAGCCGTTCGGCGTCCTCCGAGCAGGCCAGGGTGTGCCCCAGCTTGCGGGCCAGCTCGTTGACCACGGGCAGCATGAACACCAGGTCCGCCGCGAGCAGCCGCAGATGCCGCCCGGCCGGATGGTTGTCGTGCACGGCGACCTGCATCATCAGGCCGTCCAGCGGCAGCGTGCCGGAGTGGTTGGCGACGATCAGGGCGCCGCCGTCGGACGGGATGTTCTCGATGCCCTTCACCTCGACCCGGAAGTACTTCTCGTACAGCGGGCGCAGCAGGGACATCAGGACCTGGTCGGTCAACTGCTCGTCGTAGCCGAAGTCGTCGACCTCGTAGTCACCGGTGAGGCGGCGGCGCAGGAAGGCGAGACCGCCGGCCACCCGTCGCTCCAGCGCGCCCGGCCCGTCGGCGGGCTCGCCGGCCGACCGCGGCTGCCGGGGCGGCTGTTCCTCACTGGTCACAGGAACATCATCCTGCGCGGCCGCCGCGGTGGGCAGGGGCTGGACCTCGTGCATCACCGCGGGTTCCGTGCCCTTGCGACGGCTTCCCGTACTCCGGCGCCGCTGCGGCCGCTGCGCGGCACTCCCGCGGGACCGGTCGTCGTCGAACGGAATGACCTTGGCATCCGCCATCGTTGATGCGCTCCTCAGTTGGCGCTCTGCGTCGGGGGGTGGCCGCCGCCCGCGAGGGGCAGCGCGGCGATCCGGTCGACGGCCCCGGCCACGGCCTCGGGCGGCAGGAGTCCGGGGCCGTGGCTGCGCGCGAAGTCCGCGAAGGTCTCCGCCGTCGTGTACTTCGGCGTGAATCCGAGCGTCTCGCGCATCTGGTCCGTCGCCACCACCCGGCCGTGGGTGAGCAGCCGGATCTGTTCGGGCGAGAAGTCCGTCATACCCAGCGTACGCACCAGCGTGCCCGCCCAGGTCACCGCGGGAAGCAGCAGGGGCACGGTGGGGCGGCCCAGCCGCCGTGAGCACTGGGACAGCAGCAGCAGGCCGTCACCCGCGATGTTGAAGGTGCCGCTGTTGAGCGTGGAGCGCTCCGGGTCGTGCGAGGCGATCCGCAGCACCTCGATCACGTCGTCCTCGTGCACGAACTGCAGCCGCGGGTCGTAGCCGAACACGGTCGGCAGGACGGGCAGCGAGAAGTACGAGGCGAGCGGCGAGTCGGCGGCCGGGCCGAGGATGTTGGCGAACCGCAGCACGCTCACCGCGACATCGGGCCGACGGCGCGCGAAGCCCCGCACATACCCCTCGACCTCCACCGTGTCCTTGGCGAAACCGCCGCTGGGCAGGGACTTGGGCGGGGTCGTCTCGGTGAAGACGGCGGGGTCGCGGGGCGCCGAGCCGTAGACGTTGGTGCTGGACTTCACGACCAGGCGCTTGACGGTCGGCGACTTCTGGCAGGCGCCGAGCAGCTGCATCGTGCCGATGACGTTGGTCTCCTTGACCGTGGTCCGGCTGCCGCTGCCCAGCGCGGTCGCGGTCACGTCCATGTGGACGACCGTGTCCGCCGCCGTCTCGGCGAGCACCCGCGCGATGCCGGGCTGCCGGATGTCGGCCTGGACGAAGTCCGCGCCGCCCAGGTGGTGCTCGGGCGGGACCGCGTCCACGGCGATCACCCGGTCCACCTGCGGGTCACGCTGGATCCGTCGTACGAACCGGCCCCCCAGCCTGCGGGCCACTCCGGTCACGAGCACGACCTTGCCCAAGATCAGCGCCTTCCTTCCAGCCGCGCACCGCCGTCGTACGGCTCACGCACCGGCTCCTGTACGGCTCTTCCACTGCTCGTCACGTGCCGCGTTCCCCTGTGCGGCCAACTTAGCGGGTCGGTGTTGCGCTGTGATGACCACCCGCTGCGCGAAGTGACGACTTCCGGCCCGTACGTACGCGTGTGGCCCCCCACCATCATGGGTGGGGGGCCACAGAACACGCTCTCGCGTCGTCGCCTACTTCTTGTTGCGACGCTGAACGCGCGTGCGCTTGAGCAGCTTGCGGTGCTTCTTCTTGGCCATCCGCTTGCGCCGCTTCTTGATAACAGAGCCCACGACTACCCTCGCTCACTTCTCATCACTCGGTGTTTGGGCGCCATGGGCCCACACGACCTACGAGGGGCTAGCCTACCCGTCCGAGAGCTGAGGTCGTAATCGAGGGGACGGGGGAGGCCCGGGACTGCCCCTGGGTGTCTCCCCCCACCGCCACCGTCAGGCTGTCTCCACCCCCACATAGCTCTCGCGGAGGTACTCGTGAACCGCTTGCTCCGGGACTCGGAACGACCGTCCGACCCGGATCGCGGGCAGATGACCGCTGTGCACCAACCGGTACACGGTCATCTTCGACACTCGCATCACCGAGGCGACCTCCGCCACGGTAAGGAACTGAACCTCGTTCAGAGGCCTCTCGCCAGCTGCAGCCATGACACACCTGAACCTTCCGCACTCGACGGTCACCGGCTTCCCCTTCCGGTGACTCTTCGTCGTTGCGTGCTCACTCCCCAATGTAGGGGCGGGTGATGCAAGTGGGGAAGAGGTGCACCGATCGGCGGCCTACTGTGACAGACACGCTCGATTGAGTACGTAGCGGGTCAGCGGCCGGTAGTAAGCGGACCGCACGGCGTCGTCGACCGGAACGACGACGGACACGCGCCCCTCCGCCTCACCGACGAAGAGGGCCGGATCGTCGGTGTCGGCGAGACCGATGGCCTCGAACCCCAGTTGACCTGCTCCGCAGACCCATCCGTGATCCCCGATCACCAGCTCGGGCAGCGGTCCGCCGGCCTCCGCGGCCGCCGCCAGCGCGGTCCGAACCGGCAGCGGCGAGTGCGTGTGTGCGCCGGTCGCACTACCGGGGCGAGCGGCGCCTGGTTCGCGGACGAGCGCGACTCGCCGTACGTAGTCAAGGTTGTACGTGCGTAGACCGAACCGGGTCGTTATGTCGACACAGTGACCCTGCGACGGTGTGAGGACAGTACATCCCGCCGACGACATGGCGTCCGCGAGCGCGGCGTAGAAACCGAGCAGCCGGTGGGGGTGTCCGGTGCCGATGAGGACGGGGGCGCGGCGTTCGGCCGCCGCGGCGATCCGGTCCGCGAAGGCGTCAAGGGCGGCCAGCGTGCGCTCGGGATCGATCACGTCATGACCCGAGACACACTTCGGATCGGCCGAAACTCCACACTTGTCCGCCATGAGACCGATCACATCCCGCTGCCTCCACGTCCACTCCGGGTCAAGACCGATCAGCACGCGGGGGTCACGAGCGGCGAAGAGCCGATAGCTCCGCAGGCTCTCCTCCCGTGTGGTGGCCACCGGCCCGGCGAGGCGGGCGGCCAGGAGGTGGGCACGCAGCGCCCCGGTGCTCAACACGTGAGTGATGGTGACCGATGACACCGGCGGGCGGCAGGGGAACGCCCGGAACACCGCACGGTTGGCGTAACCACCGTTCCACCGGCGGTACGGCCGCCACCCGGCACACCGTCCCGGGCGGTGACCGTCGTACCGCCGCCGTCGGCTACGCGATCAGCCCCCGCAGCGGGAACACCGCCCGGCGGGCGGCCAACACGGCTTGGTCCAGCCGGTCCGCCGGGTCGTACCCCGCATCCCAGTCGGCGAAGGACACCGGCCACCGGCCGTCCGTCATCCGCATCGGCGCCAACTGCCGTGTCCGGGCGAACACCTCCTGCCGCCAACTCTCCGGGATCATGGTCTCGGGCGTCACCTCGCGGCCCGCCGCGATCCCCACCAGATGGGTCCACGACCGCGGCACGACCTCCACCACCGCGTATCCGCCCCCGCCGAGCGCGACCCACCGCCCCTCGGCGTACTCGTGGGCCAGGTCGTGACAGGCGACCTGCACCGCCCGCTGCGCGTCCAGCGAGACCGCCAGATGCGCCAGCGGGTCCTCGAAATGCGTGTCGGCCCCGTGCTGGGTCACCAGGACCTGCGGCCGGAAGTCGGCTATCAGCTCGGGCACGACGGCGTGGAAGGCCCGCAGCCAGCCCGCGTCCCCGGTCCCGGCCGGCAGCGCCACATTGACCGCGCCGCCCTCCGCGCAGTCCGCGCCCGTCTCCTCCGGCCATCCCGTCTGCGGGAACAGCGTCCGCGGATGCTCGTGCAGCGAGATCGTCAGGACCCGGGGGTCCTCCCAGAACGCGGCCTGCACACCGTCCCCGTGATGCACGTCGACGTCGACGTAGGCGACCCGCTCGGCGCCCAGCTCCAGCAGCCGGGCGATGGCGAGCGAGGCGTCGTTGTAGATGCAGAACCCCGAGGCGGCGCCGGGCATCGCGTGGTGCAGCCCGCCGGTGAAGTTCACCGCGTGCGGCGCGTCCCCCCGCCACACGGCCTCCGCCGCCCCCACCGACAGCCCGGCGATGAGCGCCGACACCTCGTGCATCCCCGCGAACGCCGGATCGTCCATCGTGCCCAGCCCGTACGACCCGTCGGCCGCCCCCGGGTCCGCGGAGGCCGCCTTCACGGCCTCGACGTAGTCGTCCCGGTGGACCAGCCGCAGGGTGGACTCCCCGGCGGGCTTGGCCGCGACGACGTCCACCTCCCGGTCCAGGCCGAAGGCGTCGACGAGCCTCCGGGTCAGGGCCAGCCGGACCGGGTCCATCGGATGGTCCCGGCCGAAGTCATAGCCCGTTACTGCCTCGTCCCACATCAGCTGTGTGCGGCCGCTCATGCCCGCCACCGTATCGGTCGGCCTTCGGGGCGAACGAGCGGGCGTACACGAGCGTCACCAGTACCAACACCATCGGCACGAGCATGGCCCCCCGGTAGGTCCACGCGTCCCCCAGCGCCCCCACCAGGGGCGAGCCGACCAGAAAGCCGACGTAGTTGAAGATGTTGAGCCGCGCGATGGCCGCGTCGGAGGCCCCGGGGAACAGCCGCCCGGCCGCCGCGAAGGTCTGCGGCACCAGAACGCACAGGCCCAGCCCCAGCAGCGTGAACCCGAGCATGCCCACCCACGCCCCGGGCGCCACGGCCACCACGGCGAACCCGAGCGCCGCGACCAGCGCCCCCAGCCGTACGACCGCCACCGCCCCGAACCGCCGCACCCCGACGTCCCCGATCGCCCGGCCGAGCAGCGTGGTCACCATGTACACGTTGTACGGCACCGTCGCCAGCTGCTCCGAACTCCCCAGCACGTCCTGCAGGTACTTCGCGCTCCAGTTGGAGACCGTCGAGTCCCCGATGTACGCGAACGTCATCACCAGGCACAGCGGCAGCAGCAGCTTGAACACCAGCGGCCCCGCCTCACCCCCGACTTCCTCCTGCGCGGCGCCGGCCTTGCCGTCGACGTACCACCGGCTGCCCACCAGCGCGGCCGGCAGAAGCGCCACCACGACCGGCAGATACGACACCCACAGCGCCAGGTGCCAGTGCGCCCCGGCCCAGGCGAGCGAGGCCCCGACGATCCCACCCAGGCTGTACACGGCGTGGAAACTCAGCATGATGCTGCGCCCGTACGTCCGCTGGAGCGAGACCCCCAGCATGTTCATGGACGCGTCGAGCGCCCCCACCGCGAGCCCGAACGCCCCGAGCGCCACCGCCAGTTCCACCACGGAGTCACCCGCCCCGACACCGAGCAGCGCCAGCAGCACGACGGGCTGGGACCAGCGCAGCAGCCGGCTCGGCCGTATCCGCTTGACCAGCTGCTCGGTCGTGACACTGCCGACGCCGGCGAGGATCGGTACGGCGGCCAGGAAGGCGGGCAGCAGCGCGTCGGAGACGCCGTACCGGTCCTGGATGGCCGGGATGCGTGTCACGAGCAGCGCGAAGGCGGCGCCCTGAGCGAAGAAGCTGAACGCCAACGAGGCCCTACCGCGCCGCAGCACATCTGTCATGGCGGCGAGCGTAGGGCCCCGGCGTACTCGTGGGTAGATCAAGCCAAAGATGAGTTTCCCTCAGCTTCAGCGGGCGAGGGCGACCTCGGGCGACCCGGCGGGCGTCAGGGACACCCGGCTGCCGTCCTCGGGCGCCTTCACCTCGGCGGCCAGCATCCCCGCCATGGGCGCCGCGGCCAGCGCCCCGCTGACGAGGAACCCCAGCACCATCGCCACGATCATGATCAGGGAGCCGAGCCACACCATCGTGTCGACCGGCAGCGTGTAGGCGCCCACCACCCGCACGACGCACTCGGTGAGCAGCACCACACCCCAGACCACGGAGAAGACCCGCTCGGCCCGCCGGAACCGGGGGGATCCGCTCGACAGCCGCTCCCAGGCGGCTTCCTTCGCCGCGTCGCCCTTCACCAGCCACGGCTTCATGGCCGCCGTCATCATCGGCCTGCCCATCGCCACCGAGACCAGCACGCCGATCCCGATCGCGCTGCTGACGCCGCTGTCCTTGGCGAGCATGAGCCGCGGGTCGCCGGCGACGAAGCTGAGCAGCAGCCCCACGACGTTCACGAAGAGGATCAGGGCGGCGAACCCGTTGACGCTGCGTTCCCGGAGGACGCCCCACCCGGTGCGCACGGCCGGCACCACGCTGCTCCATGCGAGGGCGGCGAGGGTGCTCGTCCCGAGTCCGTTCCTGAGCAGGTAGTACGACCCGATGGGTACCGCCACATCGATGAGCAGCGGAGCGAGGTGGTGCTTCGTGCCGGGCTTCCGGTTCGTCGTCATGTGCTCAGCTTCGCGGCTGGGACCCACCCGGCAGTAGAAACGATCGTCCGGAGCTCGGCATGACAAATGTCAGTGCCGGCACGGTGGCCCGGATCACCTGAGCAGGTCAGCCAACTCCGCCATGTCGTCGAAGAGTTGACCGGCGCCGGCGAGACGGTCCGCGGGCGTCATCGCGGTGAACCCGACGACGTCCATTCCGGCCGCCCCAGCCGCCCGCACCCCCAGTGGACTGTCCTCGACCACCACACACCGCGCGGGTGCGACCCCCATCCGCTCGGCCGCGTACAGGAACAGGTCCGGCGCCGGCTTTCCCCGCCCGACGTCCTGCGCGCTGAAGACGTGTGCGTCGTCGAACCACCGGTCGAGCCCGGTCGTCCGGTGCCCGACCCGGATCCGCTCGTGGCTTCCGGACGACGCCACGCAGTACGGCACTCCGTCGGCGGTGAGCTTCTCGAGGACGCCGACGACGCCGGGCACGGGCTTCAGCTCCCGCTCGAACGCGGCGAACACCCGCCTGTGGAAGGTGTCGTCGAAGTCGGCCGGCAGGCTCTGCCCGGTGCGTTCCTGGACGAGGTCGTGGATCCGGTGCATGGCGGACCCCATGTAGTCCCGGATGGAGTCCTCGTAGGAGGTGGGGTGCCCCAGCTCGGTGAGGTAGGCGGCCAGCAGCCGGTTGGAGATCGGTTCACTGTCGACGAGGACGCCGTCGTTGTCGAAGATAACCAGGTCGTATCGCATACCCCTGACGATAAACGACCCCGGAACGCAGAAAACCCCCGCACCAACGGTGCGGGGGTTTTCCCAAGAATTGTTCGGCGGTGTCCTACTCTCCCACAGGGTCCCCCCTGCAGTACCATCGGCGCTGTAAGGCTTAGCTTCCGGGTTCGGAATGTAACCGGGC
>NZ_JBWKDW010000002.1:361636-447979 GCF_056435735.1 Streptomyces sp. NPDC043878 | reverse complement strand
CCCCCCCCCCCCCCCCCCCCCCCCCCCCCCCCCCCCCCCCCCCCCCCCCCCCCCCCCCCCCCCCCCCCCCCCCCCCCCCCCCCCCCCCCCCCCGCTGCGGGGGGGAAGTACCTGCGCGATCTGTTACGACGGGGGAATCGCGTCAGGCACTGCGGGGGGTGGCTGAGATGGTCGGCAGGTCCGGTACGTCCGGCTCCACCAGCTGGTGGTCCCGCTGGTCGAGGTTCACGAAGATCATTCCGTACCGGATGGCGCACCGCACCGGCTGCGGCGCCCCGCGAGGCCGCCGCAGGCACCGGTACGCCCGCAGGTCCTCGTCCTCGTCCCGGGTCACGACGACCGGCTCACCGAAGACCGTCACCATCAACGAGTCACCGGCGTGGGGGATCGCGGTGACCAGGTCGATGAAGTGCCAGCCCGAGCGATAGGCGGTGGCCATCTCGCGCCGGAAGGAGCGGTCGTCGGGCGGGGTGGTCATGCCGCCGCGCCCTTCGGCACGATGCTCCAGGACAGGTCCCCCGCCAGCACGTTGCTCCAAGAGAGGTCCGGAGGTGCGACGGCCTCACCGCTGGAGTCTGGCTGGGTGGCCGGTTCACTGCTCCAGGAGAGGTCCAGGGCACCGTACGCGCCGAACACCAACCCAGCGGAGAAGGCGACAGCGAGCACCGAGCGAACCATTCTCTTGCACATAGTCGGCTACGTCCTCACTTCCGTGGCTACTCTCCCCCGCCGTCACCAAGACGATGGCTCATTCAGTCAGTCGAACACCACAGGGTCGATGCATCATGTTCCTGCACGTTCAGGACCCTGGGGGGTGGAGCTTTGCCAACAAACGACCCATACCGGACACATCCTCATACCGAAGCGGAGTTGTGTGCCGACGGCAGGCGGCTTTACGCCAGTGCGCTGCGTTTCGGGCGCATCGCCCGTACGGAGGTCGAACCCGCTCCCTGCCTGGTCGACTTCGCGCTGCTGCACCCCGACCCGGACGACGCGAACTGGCTGCGCCCGGTTCCGCCGGCGGCCGCGCTGGCGCAGCGGCTGCACCCCCTGGAGCGGGAGATCCAGGAGCGCCGGAACCTCACGGTCCGGCTGACCGACTCCTTCGAGCCGTTCATGGCCATCAGTGCCCAGGATCTGCCCACCACGCACGCCATCACCGTGCTGGAGGGGATCAACCGGATCAACTCCGCGATCGAGCTCGCCCTCGGCGACTGCCGGTCGGAGATCCTGACGGTCCAGCCGGGGGGCGGCCGCAGTGAGCACTCGCTGACCGAGGCGCTGGACCGGGGACAGGCCGTCATCGCGCGGGGCATCACCATGCGGACCCTGTACCAGCACACCGCCCGGCACAGTCAGGGCACCCTGGCGTACGCCGAACTGATGGCCAAGGGCGGCAACGTCGAGATCCGGACGCTCGAGGAACTCATCGAACGGCTGATGATCTTCGACCGCACCGTCGCCTTCATCCCGGCCCGCGACGACAGCGCCGTCGCCCTGGAACTGCGCCACCCGGGCCTGGTCGACTACCTGGCCAAGGTCTTCGAGCAGCTCTGGGCCCGCGCGGTCCCGCTGCTGGAGGAGACGCCGTACGCTCCCCCCACCGACGGGATCAGCGGCGTCCAGCGGTCGATCGCCAAGCTCCTCGTCGAGGGGCACGTGGATGAGGCCATCGCCCGCCGCCTCGGCATGAACGTGCGCACCTGCCGGGCCCACATCGCCAAGCTCGCGGCCGCCCTCGGCAGCGGCAGCCGGGCACAACTCGGCTTTCTCATAGCCCAGTCGGGGATCCTGGACCGCGACCGCTGACCGGTGCGGGCCCGCCCGGGCGGGCGCCCCGAGGAGAGGAGACCAGGAGTGACCCCGGCGCCGCACCCGCAGCACGGACCGGAAGCCCTGTGCGCCGCGGGGACGCGGCTGTACGAACGCGCCCTGCGCGAGGGCCGGGTCCGCGCCGCAGACGCCGAGACGGCCCCCTGCCTGGTCGACCTCGGCCTGCTCCACCCCCCCGTCACCGACCTCGACACGCTGGAACCCGCCTCCCCGACGGTGGCCCTGCACCGGTTGCTGCGCGCCTCGCAGGAGCGCATCGCCGACGAACGGCGGCGCGAGCAGCGGCTGGCCGAGACCTTCGAACCGCTGCTGCGCATCGGCGGCCCGCCCACCACGGGCGGCGACACCCCGGCGATCAGCGTCCTGAACGGACTCGACCGGATCAACCTCGCCATCGCCCAGGCCATGGCCGACGCCTCCGCCGAACTCCTCGCCATCCACCCGCACACCAGCCACACCAGGGCCCGTCCCGAGCGCCACGCCGAGGCCCTGGCCCGCGACCAGGACCTGCTGGACCGCGGCGGCCGCATCCGCACGCTGTACCAGCACACGCTGCGTCACGCGCCCTCGGTGCTCGCCCGCTACGAACGGCTGCGCGGCGACGTCGAGGCCCGCACCCTGGACGAGGTGACCGAGCGTCTGCTGGTCGTCGACCGTGCCGTCGCCTTCGTTCCCGGCAGCAAGGACCGCTCCCTCGCCCTGGAGGTACGGCACCCTGCCCTGGTGGACTACTTCGCCACCACCTTCGACCGCCTGTGGCGGCTGGCCGACCCCATGCACCCGCGGGCGGCCGCGCAGCCCTCCCGCGACGGCGTCACCCACCGCCAGCGGGCCATCGCCGCGCTCCTCGTCGAGGGCCACACCGACGCCGTCATCGCGGACCGGCTCGGGATGAACGTCCGTACCGCCCGCGTCCACATCGCCAAACTCGCGGCGACCCTCGGCAGCGAGAGCCGGGCGCAGCTCGGCTACCTCATCGGACGGGCCGGGATTCTTGACCGGGAAGAGTCAGCGGGGTGACGCCGGCGGGGCGGACCGGGCCGTCCAGGCCGACCTGGGCGATCCGGACGCCCAACTGGGTACGGCTGGCCGCGCCCAGCGTCTCCGACAGCCTCGCGATGTGAGCCCGGCAGGTACGCACGCTGATGCCGAGCCGCTCCGCGATCACCGCGTCCTGGTGACCTTCCGCGAGCAGCGCGGCGATGGACTGCTCGCGGTGGGAGATGCCCTCGATGCCGGTGTCGGGCAGCGGCGCGGTCAGCGGGATCGCCAGCCGCCACAGCCGCTCGAAGACCGTCACCAGGTACCGCACCAGCGCCGGGTGGCGCAGCTCCAGGGCCAGGGTGCGGTCGGCGTTCGCGGGGATGAAGGCCACCGTCGAGTCGAACAGGATCAGCCGGTCGATCACCTCGTCGAGGGTCCGGGCCTGCACCGAACCACCCATCAGCTCCAGGTAGTTGATCAGGCCCTGGCCGTGTCGGGCGACGTGGGTGTACAGGTCGCGCATGCGCACGCCCCGGCCGCGCAGCGCGAGCGCGCGGTGCAGTCCCTCGGTGAGTTCGTGCTCGGGGCGGATACCGCCGGGCTGCACGGTGAGGACCTCCGTCGTGCAGGCCTCGGTCGCCTCGTCCATCGCCGCCTGGATGCGGGCGAGGCCGTCCAGGACGCGGATCGCCGAGCCCTCCACGGCGGCCGGCCGGGGCCGCGGCCCGAGTCCGGCGTACCACTCGACGGCGGCCACCGCCGAGCCCACCATCCGCTGGCTCGCGCTGACCTCGTCGTACACCCCGCGCAGCAGCCGGGTCATGACCTCCTGCGGGGAGGTGGGGACCAGCCAGTCCATGTCGTCGGGGTCGGGGTGCAGCAGCGCCAGATCCAGCAGACAGGGCACCGGTTCGGCGTCCCGGCGCGGCACGCGGCCCCGCCGTACGGCCCGGGAATACACGCGATCCCCGGTCTCGCACAGTCGGTCAGCACCGTGTGGATGCTCGTCCGTCCCGTGCCCGGCCATCGCCCATCCCACCCCCGGTTCCCGTCCTCCGCAGCGCAACTATGCGCGGACCGGACCCGCTCCGCAACACGGCTCCCCCCGGCGCGCGTTGTGGAAACCACCGGTATCTCCCGGTATCTCCGGGCCCCCTTCCGGCGGGTTGCAACAAGCTGACGGTGCCGGGCGGCGGCGGCCCCGTGGACGGCCCGGCACCCCTGCGTCCCGGGCGGAGGCCCGCCACCCTGCGGGGTACCGTACGTCATCGGGAACCGTCCGGCCATGAAACGTCACACTCGCAAACGTCCTCGGCCCCAAGACCGACCGGGAGTTCCTCGACCGCACCCGCGCGACCGTCGTCCCCGACCCCCGGGCGTCGTCGCCCAGCGCCCGGGGGACGCGGGGAGCCGCTAGTTCAAGCCGATGGCCGCGCAGGCGGACTTGTACCGGCTGGTGCAGATGTCGGACACCTTGTAGATGCCGTCCGCGACGACGGTGCTCTTGATGTTGCCCTTGGTCAGGGCGACCACGGGCACGAGCTGCGCCGGCACGGCCTTGTTCGTCGGGCTGTCGACGCTGTCCCGGGCCAGCGCGTCGAACTGGATGTCCTTGCCCTGGATCTTCGCCACGGCCATCTCCGCGGCGGCCTCGGCCTCGCCGGGGTAGGGCTTGTAGACGCTCATGTACTGCTCGCCGGCCACGATCCGCTGCACCGCCGCGAGTTCCGCGTCCTGACCGGTGATCGGCGGCAGCTTGGTGACGCCCGCGGCCTCCAGCGCCTTGATGACACCGCCGGCCATGGCGTCGTTGGCGGAGTACACGGCGGCGATGTTGTCCTTGCCGATCCTGTTGATCGTCTCGGCCATGTGCGACTGGGCCAGCTCCGGGCTCCACTTGTCGGTGTCGAACGAGTCGGCGATCGTCACCTTGCCCTCCAGCTCGGAGAGCGCGCCGGTCTTGAACTGCTTGGCGTTGGGGTCGGTGGTCGAGCCGTTGATCATCACGACCTTGTCGGAGGAGTCGGCCCCCGCACCCAGCGCCTCCAGCACGGAACGGCCCTGCACCTCGCCGACGAGCTCGTTGTCGAAGGACACGTAGGCGTCGATCGGGCCCTCGGCCAGCCGGTCGTAGGCGATGACCGGGATGCCGGCGTCCTTGGCCTTCTTCACCGTGCCCGCGATGAGATGCGCGTCGACCGCGTCGAGCAGGATGACGTCGACCTTGTCGTCGATCATCTGCTGCATCTGGCCGGCCTGCGTGTCCGCGTCGGCACCGGCGTTGGCGTAGACGGTCCGGCCCTGCTTCTTGGTGAGGGAGGCGACCTTCGCCTTGATGATCGGGTAGTCGAACTCGGCGTACCGGGTGTTCGTCTTCTCCGGCATCAGGACGCCCACCGTGATGTCGTTGCCCTTGGTCGGGCTCGCGTCTGCGCTGTCCCCCGAAACCCCCAGGGCGCCGCATGCGGCCAGCGAAAGAGTCATTGTGGACGCGGCCACGGATATGGCGATACGACGCATGGGGGTGCTCACTTCTGGTGCCTTCCGGACGTGGACGCAGCATTGCGACCCAGATGACTGAAAAGCCAACGCGGCCACGCCCCCCAGCGTCAAGCGAAACCACTTAACGAGATGACAACGCCACGCTCCGCTTTGCATGTGAAGACGTGAGGGAATCGCCGCAGAACAGTCTTCACGGACTCTACACCGAGCCTCTTCCGACGGGCCGTGAAGCTCCCTGCGGACAACGGGCGGACGGGGCCCTGCCAGCGCAGGTGAAGGGGCCCGGGGAACGCTCCCCGGGCCCCTTCACCACCATGTTCCCGCGCGCTTGGGTTCAGTCCGACGGCTGCTGCCGCTTGGGTCTCCACACCACCAACGCGCTGGTCTGCTGCACCTCCTGGTACGGAACCAGGTCCCGCCGGTAGGAGGCGTGCACCGCGGCCTCGCGCTGCTGCATCGCGGCCGCCGCGCCGTCCAGGGCCGCCTCCATCTCCGCCAGCCGGGACTGCAGGGCGGCGACCTGGTTCTCCAGCTCGATGATCCGCTTGATTCCGGCCAGGTTGACGCCCTCGTCCTGGGACAACTGCTGCACCTGGCGGAGCAGTTCGATGTCACGGGCCGAGTAGCGGCGGCCCCGGCCGGCGGTGCGGTCGGGAGAGACCAGGCCCAGACGGTCGTACTGGCGCAGCGTCTGCGGGTGCAGACCGGAGAGCTGGGCCGCCACCGAGATGACGTAGACCGGGGTTTCCTCGGTCAGTTCATACGGGTTGCGTCGACGACCGTCCATCTCGGATCAAGCTCCCTTCGCGGCCTGGAACAGCTCCGCCCGCGGGTCCTCACCCGCGGTCGCCTCGCGATACGCCTCCAGCGCGTCACGAGCCTTCCCCGACAGATCCGTCGGAACACTCACCTCCACGGTGACCAGCAGGTCACCGCGGGTGCCGTCCTTGCGGACCGCGCCCTTGCCACGGGCGCGCATGGTACGGCCGTTGGGTGTGCCCGGCGGCAGCTTGAGCGTCACCGGCGGGCCGCCCAGGGTGGGCACCCTGACCTCGCCGCCGAGCGCCGCCTCCGTGAACGTCACCGGGACGGTGACGGTCAGGTTGTCCTCCCTGCGGCCGAAGACCGGGTGCGCGTCCACGTGCACGACGACGTACAGGTCACCGGCCGGTCCACCCCGCTCGCCGGGCGCGCCCTTGCCGCGCAGACGGATGCGCTGGTTGTCGCTCACCCCGGCCGGGATGCGGACCTGCATGGTCCGGGACGACTTGGCGCGGCCGCTGCCGTGGCAGACCTCGCAGGGGTTCTCGGCCATCAGGCCGCGGCCCTTGCAGTCCGGGCAGGGGTCCGTCAGCGAGAAACCGCCGCCGGAACCCCGGGCGACCTGACCGGTGCCGACACAGGTCGGGCACACCCGCGGGTTGCCGTTCTTGTCGCCGGTGCCCGAACAGGCCTTGCAGGGCTGCTGGCTGGACATGCGCAGCGGGACCGTCGCACCCTCGATCGCCTCGGTGAAACTGAGGGTGACCTCGGACTCGATGTCCTGGCCGCGCCGGGGGTTGGTGGTCCGCGTGGGACCGGCGCCGCCGCGGTTGAACAGGCCCCCGAAGACGTCTCCGAGTCCGCCGCCGAAGCCGCCGGCCGGCTGACCGCCGCCCTGGGCGCCGCCTCCGAAGAGGTCGCCCAGGTCGAAGTTGAAGGAGCCGCCGCCCGCGCCCGGCCCCGGACGGAAACCGCCGTTGCCGAAGAGGGTGCGGGCCTCGTCGTACTCCTTGCGCTTCTTGGGGTCGCCGAGGACGTCGTTCGCCTCGGAGATCTCCTTGAAGCGCTCCTCGGCCTTGGCGTTGCCCTTGTTGGCGTCCGGGTGGAACTCGCGGGCGAGCTTCCGGTACGCCTTCTTGATCTCGGCCTCGGTGGCGTCCTTGGGGACGCCGAGGACCTTGTAGTAGTCCTTCTCGATGAAGTCCTTGGTGCTCATCCCCGACGCCCCTCCTTTCTCATCGGTCCAAGCTCAGCCCTCGTCCGGGCCACCGCTCTCCTTGTCGTCGGCCGCCTCGGTCGCTTCCTCGCCCTTGACGGTCTGCGCCCCCGGCTGGGGTTCGGCCACGGCCACCCGCGCGGGGCGGATGGTGCGTTCGCCGAACCGGTACCCGGGCTGCAGAATCGCCACGCACGTGGTCTCGGTGACGTCCGGTGCGTAACTGTGCATCAGGGCCTCGTGGATGGTCGGGTCGAAGGGCTCGCCCTCCTTGCCGAACTGCTGCAGGCCCATCTTGGCCGCGACGGTCTCCAGCGACTCCGCGACGGACTTGAACCCGCCGACGAGCTCGCCGTGTTCCCGCGCGCGGCCGATGTCGTCGAGCACGGGCAGGAGTTCGGTCAGGAGGCTCGCCACGGCGATCTCCTTGACCGTGATCCGGTCCCGCTCCACCCGGCGGCGGTAGTTCTGGAACTCGGCCTGGAGCCGCTGGAGGTCGCCCGTGCGCTCGTCGAGCGCCTTGCGTGCCTGGTCCAGCTGGGCCGTCAGACCGGCGATCTGTGCTGCTGATGAGTCCCCGGCCGGGGCCGCCCCCTCCTCGGGGGCGGCCGCGGGCTCGGCGTCGTCAGAGGTGGCGCCGGAAGGGACGTCGGGCTTCTCCTCGAAGCCCGGGGTCTCCTCCGTCACGCGGCACCGTCCTTGCGCTCGTCGTCCACGATCTCGGCGTCGACGACGTCGTCGTCGGCCTTCGGGGCCTCGGCGCCCGCGGCACCGGCGCCGGCCTGACCGGCCTGGGCGTCGGCGTACATGGCCTGGCCCACCTTCTGGGAGACCGCGGCGACCTTCTCGGTGGCCGTGCGGATCTCAGCGGTGTCCTCGCCCTTGAGCGCGGCCTTCAGCTCCTCGACGGCGGCCTCGACCTCGGTCTTGACCTCGCCCGGGACCTTGTCCTCGTTGTCCTTGAGGAACTTCTCCGTCTGGTAGACGAGCTGCTCGCCCTGGTTGCGGGTCTCGGCGGCCTCGCGGCGGGCGTGGTCCTCCTCCGCGTACTTCTCGGCCTCCTGGCGCATCCGGTCGACCTCGTCCTTCGGCAGCGAGGAGCCGCCGGTGACGGTCATCTTCTGCTCCTTGCCCGTGCCGAGGTCCTTCGCGGTCACGTGCATGATGCCGTTGGCGTCGATGTCGAAGGCGACCTCGATCTGCGGGACACCACGCGGCGCCGGCGGCAGACCGGTCAGCTCGAACATCCCGAGCTTCTTGTTGTACGCCGCGATCTCGCGCTCGCCCTGGTAGACCTGGATCTGCACGGAGGGCTGGTTGTCCTCGGCGGTGGTGAAGATCTCGGACCGCTTGGTCGGGATCGTCGTGTTCCGCTCGATGAGCTTCGTCATGATGCCGCCCTTGGTCTCGATGCCCAGGGACAGCGGGGTGACGTCGAGCAGCAGGACGTCCTTGACCTCGCCCTTGAGGACACCGGCCTGGAGCGCGGCGCCGATGGCGACGACCTCGTCCGGGTTGACGCCCTTGTTGGCCTCGTTGCCGCCGGTCAGCTCCTTGACGAGCTCGGCGACGGCGGGCATACGGGTGGAGCCACCGACGAGAACGACGTGGTCGATCTCGGACAGCTGGATGCCGGCGTCCTTGATGACGTTGTGGAACGGCGTCTTGCAGCGCTCCAGCAGGTCGGCCGTCAGCTGCTGGAACTGGGCGCGGGTGAGCTTCTCGTCCAGGTGCAGCGGGCCCTCGGCGGACGCCGTGATGTAGGGCAGGTTGATCGAGGTCTCGGTGGACGAGGACAGCTCGATCTTGGCCTTCTCGGCGGCCTCACGGAGGCGCTGGAGGGCCATCTTGTCCTTGGCCAGGTCCACGCCGTGGCCGGACTTGAACTGCTGCACCAGGTAGTCGACGACCCGCTGGTCCCAGTCGTCACCACCGAGGTGGTTGTCGCCGTTGGTGGCCTTCACCTCGACGACGCCGTCGCCGATCTCCAGCAGGGACACGTCGAAGGTGCCGCCGCCGAGGTCGAAGACGAGGATCGTCTGGTCGTCCTTGTCGAGGCCGTAGGCGAGCGCGGCCGCGGTGGGCTCGTTGACGATGCGCAGGACGTTGAGACCGGCGATCTCGCCGGCTTCCTTCGTCGCCTGACGCTCGGAGTCGTTGAAGTAGGCCGGGACGGTGATGACCGCGTCCGTGACCTTCTCGCCCAGGTAGGCCTCGGCGTCCCGCTTCAGCTTCTGCAGGATGAAGGCGGAGATCTGCTGCGGGTTGAAGGGCTTCCCGTCGAGCTCGATCTTCCAGTCCGTGCCCATGTGACGCTTCACGGACCGGATGGTCCGGTCCACGTTGGTGACCGCCTGGCGCTTGGCCACCTCGCCGACCAGGACTTCGCCGTTCTTCGCGAAGGCGACGACGGACGGCGTGGTCCTGGCACCCTCGGCGTTGGTGATGACGGTGGGCTCGCCGCCCTCCAGAACGCTGACGACGGAGTTAGTCGTGCCCAGGTCGATGCCGACCGCACGTGCCATGGTTGATTCCTCCAGCAATGACTTGAGTGGAACAGGCTCAAGTGTGCATCACTGTTCCCGCTCGGTCAACAGAGGTGAGTCGACGAGACTCAACTCTTATCCGCTCCTTACACGCAAGTGCCCGCTGACCTGCACGGATGCGGAGGAAGGAGCTGACCGAGGCGGGTGAACCGACTGCCGCCGAGTCCCGTAGACCTTGATCCTCAGCAGTCCGAGGACGAGGATCAGGGCGCCGGACGCCACCCAGAACGCCCCCGACTCCGCGACCCAGCCGAGGTGCTCCAGCACCCCCACGAGTACCCCGGAGAACGAGCCGACACCGAGCAGTACCGTCGCGCCCTGCGGAGTGAGCCCGAGCCGCCGCAGCCGGTGGGCGAGATGGTCCGGGCCGCTGCGCAGCAGGGGTCGCCCGGCCAGCCGCCGCGACAGCAGGACGAGCACGACGTCCGTGCTCCCGGCGGCGGTCAGCGCGAACAACACCCCGGCGCTGGGCCCCAGTTCGTAGCCGGTGCGGCTGAGCACGGCCGCCGAGGCCAGCACGAAGCCGACGAACAGGGAACCGCAGGCCCCGAGGGCGGTCCGCGCGGGATGCCAGTTGTGCATGAGGAACCCGGTCAGCGCGGCGGCCAGCACGCTCAGCAGCACCGCGAGCCCGTCCATCACCTCGGCGGCGGCACACGCCCCCACCCCGAAGGCGGTGATCACCCCCACGGTGCCGGCCAGCGCGTCGGCGTGGTCGAGCGCCTTGAAGCCGGCGGCCACGAAGACGATCCAGCCCACCGCCAGCAGCCCGGCGGGCAGTCCGGTCTCCTCGTAGGGCACCACGCAGGCCGCCGCGACGGCCGTGCCGCCGAGCACGAACCGGGCCTTGACCCGCCGGAGGTCGGCGATCAGCCCGAGGACCGCGACCCCCGCACCGGCGACCAGCAGCCTCCCGATGCCGCCGAGCGGCGCGACCCCGGTCCAGTTCCCGGCCGCCGCCACCAGACAGGTGGCGAGCACCACGGCCACCCCGCCGAACAGCGGGACCGGCCGCTTGCGCCGCCGGTCGACCGCCCCGAGACGCAGGGCGGGGACCCGCAGCGCCGCGGTGAGCACGGCGGCGAGCAACAGGGCGGTGATGGCGGCGGCGATCCCGTAGAGCACCCCACCAAGCTAGTCCGAATGTAATGATATGCGGTGAATTGACCCCAGGGTCCGCGCGCCGCCGCGCCGCGGCCACTGAGGCAGCCCTCAGTAGCACAGATCACCGCACGGCTGACTACAGTGCGGCGCAGGATGCGGGTAGTCTCAGAGAACCGCATAAGTTACCGCTTAGTAATCACGCTCGAAGAACGCCTCGCAGGCCCGAGGAGCCCCCAAGATGCAACTCGCCGCGATCATCGTGTCGCTGGTCCTGACCGTGGTCGGCGTGGCACTGCTCGCACGCGCCGTCGGCCAGTTCGTCCGGCACTTCCGACTCGGCCAGCCCGTCCCCGCCGGCAGCAGGACCGACAACCCCTACTCGCGCAGCGTGACGCTGGTGCGGGAGTTCCTGGGCCACACCCGGATGAACCGGTGGGGCGTCGTGGGCGTCGCCCACTGGTTCGTGGCGATCGGCTTCCTGACGCTGCCGCCCACCATCATCACCGCCTACGGCCAGCTCTTCCAGGCCGACTGGACGCTCCCGGTGATCGGCGACTTCCTGCCGTACGAGCTGTACATCGAGTTCATCGCCGCGATGACCACCCTCGGCATCCTCACGCTGATGGTCATCCGCCTGCTGAACCTGCCCTCCCGGCCCGGCCGCAAGTCCCGGTTCGCCGGCTCCAAGATGGGCCAGGCGTACTTCGTCGAGTACGTCATCCTCACCATCGGCCTGGCGATCTACGTCCTGCGCGGACTCGAGGGCGCGCTGCACCACGTGGACCACTTCGAGGCCGCGTACTTCGCCTCGTACCCGCTGGTCCTGGCCTTCAAGGGGCTGAGCCTGGGCACGCTGCAGAACCTGGTCTACCTGGCCGCCATGATCAAGCTGGGCACCACCATGATCTGGATGATCACGGTCTCGCTCAACACCAACATGGGCGTCGCCTGGCACCGGTTCCTGGCCTTCCCCAACATCTGGTTCAAGCGTGACGCGAACGGCGGGACCGCCCTCGGCGCCCTCCAGCCGATGACGTCCGGCGGCGAGCCGATCGACTTCACCGACCCGGGCGACGACGACGTGTTCGGCGTCTCCCAGGTCGAGCAGTTCTCCTGGAAGGGCCTGCTGGACTTCTCCACCTGCACCGAGTGCGGCCGCTGCCAGTCGCAGTGCCCGGCCTGGAACACCGGCAAGCCCCTCTCCCCCAAGCTCCTGATCATGTCGCTGCGGGACCACGCCCACGCCAAGGCGCCCTACCTGCTCGCGGGTGGCGGCAAGACCATGGAGGGTGAGGAGAAGGCGTCCGAGGAGCAGCTGAAGGACGTGCCCGCCGCCGCGCTCGCGGAGGCCGAACGGCCGCTCATCGGCACCGCCGAGGAGAACGGCGTCATCGACCCCGACGTCCTGTGGTCCTGCACCACCTGCGGCGCCTGCGTCGAGCAGTGCCCGGTCGACATCGAGCACGTCGACCACATCGTCGACATGCGCCGCTACCAGGTGATGATCGAGTCCAGCTTCCCCTCCGAGGCGGGCACGATGCTCAAGAACCTGGAGAAGAAGGGCAACCCCTGGGGCCTGGCGAAGAAGCAGCGCCTGGAGTGGACCAAGGAGGTCGACTTCGAGATCCCGGTCGTCGGCCGTGACATCGAGGACCTCACCGAGGTCGAGTACCTCTACTGGGTCGGCTGCGCCGGCGCCCTGGAGGACCGCGCCAAGAAGACCACCAAGGCGTTCGCCGAACTCCTGCACATCGCGGGCGTCAAGTTCGCGATCATGGGCGGCGACGAGAAGTGCACCGGCGACTCCGCCCGCCGCCTCGGCAACGAGCCCCTGTTCCAGGAGCTCGGCATGGAGAACGTCATGGCGCTGAACGCGGCGTTCGGCGAGGAGACGGACGACGAGGGCAAGGTGCTCCCCGAGTCCGCGAAGCCCCGGTCGGCCAAGAAGATCGTCGCCACCTGCCCGCACTGCCTCAACACCATCGGCAACGAGTACCCGCAGCTCGGCGGCGACTACGAGGTCATCCACCACACCCAGTTGCTCCAGCACCTGGTGGACGAGGGCAAGCTGGTCCCGGTCACCCCGGTCGAGGGCATCATCACCTACCACGACCCGTGCTACCTGGGCCGGCACAACAAGATCTACACGCCGCCGCGCGAGATCATCGCGAGCGTGCCGGGCCTGCGCAACGAGGAGATGCACCGCCACAAGGAGCGCGGCTTCTGCTGCGGCGCCGGCGGCGCGCGGATGTGGATGGAGGAGCGGATCGGCAAGCGCATCAACAACGAGCGCGTCGACGAGGCCCTCTCCCTCAACCCGGACATCGTCTCGACGGCCTGCCCGTTCTGCCTGGTCATGCTGACCGACTCGGTCAACGGCAAGAAGAACGACGGCAAGGCCAAGGAGAGCATCCAGGTCGTCGACGTCGCCCAGCTGCTGCTGGACTCGGTGCGGACCCCGGCCGACGACGAACCCCCGGCGGGCGCGGTCGACGCCGAGAGCGAGCCGGAGCCGCAGCCGGTCGAGTAGACCCCGCGCCCTCCGCCGCCCCCGACACCGCCGACGCCCCCAGGTCCCCCGGGATTTGGGGGCGTCGGCTCGTCCACACCCCCGAACACCCTTGGTCCGCCGCCCACTTGCACCGTGGCCCTGGCGGGACACCGCCTGCGCGAACGCGCCCTTCTGGCAATCGCAGGGCGACCGAGCCGTCCCGCGGGGGCCGTCGGACCGGGCGCGAGAACGGTGCCGGAGGCCGTACGGCGGTGGGGCGCCTTAGCCCGTACGGCGGTGGGGGCCGTAGCCCGGTCGGCGGTGCGGGCCGTAGCCCGGACGGCGGTCCCCCGAGGGACTTCGGGGAATCAGCCCCCCGGCCCCTTAGGGGATGTCACAGGTCGGCAGCAAAGCCGGGCCCGGACCGCCGGGGCCGACCCGTGACTTCCCGGGACCAGGTACGTTCGAGAGCGTGGCTGGATTCAGGATCGGACGCGGCGGCCGGAACAACGGCACTCCGCAAACGCGACCGCAACAACCTCCGTACGGGCAGCAGGCGCCCCAGGGGCCGGGACCGAGACAGGGCCCCGGACCAGGAGCGGCACCGTCGTACGGCTACCCGCAGGCGCCGCAGCCGTACCCGCCGCAGCAGCAGTACGGCGGCGGGGGCGGCCAGTGGCCGCAGGGCGGCGGCGGACAGCGCGGCGGTTACGGCGACGAGCCGGAGTACTTCGGCGACGGCACCCCGTACCAGCAGGGCGCCCCCGACCCGTACGCGGCCAACAACCCGGGCCACACCCAGGCGTTCTCGGTCGGCGACGACCCCTACACCCAGGGCGGGACCTACCGCGCGGGCACGGCCCCGGCCGGCCCGATCGGCCCCCGCCTGCACTGGAAGGACCTGCTGAGGGGCATCGCGACGTCCCCCAACCGGACCTTCCTCCAGATGCGCGACTACACGATGTGGGGCCCGGCCCTCGTCGTCACCTTCCTCTACGGCCTGCTCGCCGTCTTCGGCTTCGACGGCGCCCGCAGGGACGCGATACACGCCACCCTGTCCAACGCGGTCCCGATCGTCCTGACGACGGCCGTGGCGATGGTCCTGAGCGCCTTCGTCCTGGGCGTGGTCACCCACACCCTGGCCCGTCAGCTCGGCGGCGACGGGGCCTGGCAGCCCACGGTCGGCCTGTCGATGCTGATCATGTCCCTCACCGACGCGCCCCGCCTCGTCTTCGCCATGTTCTTCGGCGGCGAGGCGGCCTTCGTCCAGGCCCTCGGCTGGGCCACCTGGATCGCGGCCGGCGCCCTGCTGACCCTCATGGTCGCCCGCTCCCACGACCTCCCCTGGCCCAAGGCCCTGGGCGCGTCGTCGATCCAGCTGATCGCCCTCCTGTCGATCGTCAAACTGGGCACGTTCTAGCCGCCACCCCACAGGCGACCAGCGCCACACGACGGAGAAGGGCTCCCGGCACACCACCGGGAGCCCTTCTCCATCACCTGCCCCGGCCGTCGCCTAGGCGTCGAGCACCTGCCCGGACCGCCGGACGACGGGGGCTCCACACTCCACGGGAAGTTGATCCAGTCGTCGGTTCGCGTCCACACGTACTCGCACTTCACGAGCGACTGCGACTTCTCGTAGATGACGGCGCTGCGCACCTCGGCGACCGCGTCGAGGCAGAAGTCGCGCACCAGCTTCAGCGTCTTGCCGGTGTCGGCGACGTCGTCGGTGATGAGGACCTTCTTGTCGGAGAAGTCGACGGTGTCGGGGACCGGCGCGAGCATGACGGGCATCTCCAGCGTCGTGCCCACGCCCGTGTAGAACTCGACGTTCACCAGGTGGATGTTCTTGCAGTCCAGGGCGTAGGCGAGCCCGCCGGCGACGAACACCCCTCCACGGGCGATGCTCAGCACGATGTCCGGCTCGTACCCGTCGTCGGCGATCGTCTGCGCCAGCTCGCGGACGGCGACGCCGAACCGCTCGTAGGTGAGGTTCTCGCGTACGGCGCCGCCCACGCTCACACCTGCGTCCGGTGGAAGTTGAGGAAGGACCGGGAAGCCGTGGGCCCGCGCTGGCCCTGGTACCGGGAGCCGTAGCGCTCACTGCCGTAGGGGAACTCGGCCGGCGAGCTCAGCCGGAACATGCACAGCTGCCCGATCTTCATGCCCGGCCACAGCTTGATCGGCAGGGTGGCGACGTTCGACAGCTCCAGCGTGACGTGCCCGGAGAACCCGGGGTCGATGAACCCGGCGGTGGAGTGCGTGACCAGCCCGAGCCGCCCGAGGGAACTCTTGCCCTCCAGTCGCGAGGCGAGATCGTCGGGGAGGCTGATGAGCTCGTACGTCGAGGCGAGGACGAACTCCCCGGGATGCAGGATGAACGGCTCGTCCCCCTCCGGCTCCACGAGCCGCGTCAGATCGGCCTGCTCGACGGACGGATCGATGTGGGGGTACCGGTGGTTCTCGAACACCCGGAAGTAGCGGTCGAGGCGCACGTCGATACTGGACGGCTGCACCATGGAGTCGTCGTAGGGATCGATCCGCACCCGCCCGGCGTCGATCTCGGCCCGGATGTCCTTGTCTGAGAGAAGCACGCCCCGAGGATACGCAAAGCGCGCGGACCGACCACCACCGGACGGACCCGCGCGCTGCGCCACTTCCCTGAAGACCTGCTGCCTGCTGCCTACGAATTCCTACGACCGCTGTGCGCTCCGCACCGCCGCCAAGGTCACCGGCACCACACTGCGGAGCCGGGCACACCGTGGACAGCGGAGGAGCCGACCGGGGCCGAGCCGCTCGGCCTGCTGCATCGGGAACGAAGCGGTACTGAACACGTGCCCATCGGCACAGCGGACGACGGTGCGCTCCATCAAGTCCAAGAGTCCCTTCCCCAAGAGCCGCATCTGGCTTGTTGCCCTGACGACAAAAGCCACGTTACGGGATCAACAGGAGGACCCTCCAGGCGGCACTCCGACCCCGCCCGAACCCTCTCCCACGCCTCCACCGTACGCCCCAACTCCGGCCGCCCGCAGCCGTGTCACCCCCCTGTAACGCACCGAGGCCCCAGGGCTTCAGCACCCGGGGCCAGGCATGGGGTAAAGTGACCACGCGTCCCGACACCGGCACCGTCCGGCGTCTTACGCGGGTGTAGTTTAATGGTAGAACATCAGCTTCCCAAGCTGAGAGCGCGAGTTCGATTCTCGTCACCCGCTCCACGCGAAACCCCCAGGTCAGTGACCCGGGGGTTCTTTGTTGTCTGGTCCGGTGAGCTGGTGGCGCACCACAACCGCACCACAGGAGTCCGGCTAACTGCCGGTGGGCTTCTCATCGTGGTGCGCCCGGTCGCCCGGGTGGTGCTTCGCACGCTCGGCACGCACCATGTCGTCGAGTCCGGCCGCCAGGTCTCGCTGCCGCTCCTCGTCGGAGTGCTGACAGATCAGCGCGGCCTTCTCGGAGGACTGGCCGGCGCGGCCCATCGCGCAACCGGCACCGGGCGGGTCCAGGGTTTTCCCGGCTCTGGTTCTCGCCGCTGACCGTTCTCGCCGCTGACCGTTCACGGGCCGGCCTGTCCCGTGGGCAGCCTCACAGGTGGGCCAGGATTGCCGGGGAATCCGAAAAAAACGTACCTTGACCGCCTGTTGTTCGGGTTCAGGTGAAAGGTGCCTCCGGTGGGACGTCGCGAAAAGCCGGTCGACCCGGACGCCGGTCCCGTACAACGGCTCGC
The DNA here is from genome assembly GCF_056435735.1 of Streptomyces sp. NPDC043878. Taxonomy (NCBI): domain Bacteria; kingdom Bacillati; phylum Actinomycetota; class Actinomycetes; order Kitasatosporales; family Streptomycetaceae; genus Streptomyces; species Streptomyces sp. NPDC043878. The sequence goes on along the minus strand of NZ_JBWKDW010000002.1, from coordinate 430,820 downwards.
GCACGATCTCCGCGTCCTCCGGGAGAAGGCGGGGAAGCCGCCCTACAGGGAGATGGCCAAGCGGGCGGGCTACTCCCTCACCGCGATGTCCCAGGCGGCGGCCGGCGATCGACTGCCCTCGCCGGCGGTGGTACGGGCGTACGCCGAGGCACTGGATGCCGACCCGGACGCATGGGAACGGCGCTGGCGGGAGGCGGAGGCCGAGGTCCGGACTCCTGCGCCGGACGAGAGGCCGCCGTATCGGGGACTGGCCCGGTTCGAGCCGGACGACAGTGACCTGTTCTTCGGCCGGGAGGCACTCGTCACCGACCTGATGGAGTTGGTGCGCGAGCACCGGTTCGCGGCGGTGTTCGGTGCCTCCGGCAGTGGCAAGTCGTCACTGCTGCGGGCGGGGCTGATTCCGAGACTGCGGCAGACGGAAGGTGCCCGGCGGCCGGCGGTGATCCGTGTGCTCACCCCTGGTGAGCGGCCCGTCCGCACGCACGAGAAGGCGTTCCTCCCCTGCGACGGCGACGGGGAGACCTGGGTGATCGTCGACCAGTTCGAGGAGCTGTTCACCCTGTGCCACGACCGTGCGGAACGGGACCGGTTCCTGGATCTGCTGCTCGCGGCCCGCAGGCCGGAGAGCGGACTGCGCGTGGTGGTCGCGGTCCGCGGCGACTTCTACGGCCACTGTGCCGATCACCGTGAGCTGGCGGAGGCCGTCTGCCGGGCCGCTCTGCTGGTCGGGCCGATGAGCCGGGACGAACTGCGCGAGGTGATCACCGGCCCGGCCGCCTCCGCCGGCCTGAACGTGGAGCGTGCTCTCACCGCCCGCGTCATCGACGAGGTCGTGGACCGGCCGGGCGCGCTGCCCATGCTCTCCCACGCGCTGCTGGAGACCTGGCACCGCCGCCGCGGCCGGTTGCTGACGCTGGCTGCCTACGAGGAGACGGGCGGCGTACGCGGCGCGATCGCCGCCACCGCGGAGGAGGCGTACGGCGGGCTGTCGGCAAAGCAGGGCAGGGCTGCCCGGCGCATCCTGCTGAGGCTGATCGCGCCCGGATGGGGGTACCCCCGCTCGAGCGAAGTCGAGAGTGGGGGAGGCACGGCCGACACCCGTCGTCCGGCGTCCCGCGCCGAGCTGGGCAGCGGCGTGCACGACGTGCTGGAACGTCTCGTCGCCGCCCGTCTGGTCACCCTGGACGGCGACACGGTGGAACTTGCGCACGAGGCGCTGATCACCGGCTGGCCACGCCTGGCCGACTGGATCGAGGAGGACCGGGAGCGGCTGCACGAGCAGTGCCGGCTCGGTGAGGCGGCGCGCGGCTGGGAGGAGCTGGCACGCGACTCCGGCGCGCTGTACCGGGGCACGCGACTTGCCCGGGCCGCGGAACTGTTCACCCGGCGGGAGAACGACGACCGGCCTGCGCAGCCGGAAGACGACCTCACCCCGCAGGAACGAGCCTTCCTCACCGCTTCCCTCGCGGCCCGGGACGCCGAGCGGGAGGCCGAGACACGCTCCGCGCGCCGGACGCGCTCACTGACCGTCGGCCTGTCCGTGTTCCTCGTGCTGGCGCTGGCCGCCGGCCTGGTCGCCTGGCAGCGCGATCAGGTGAGCCAGGAGGAGGCCGCCAAGGCCGCCGCCCGCCGCCTGGCCGCCGTGGCCGGCAGTCTGCGCTCCACCGATCCCCGTACCGCCGCCCTGCTCGGGGTGGCGGCGTGGAAGACCGCCCCGCTCACCGAGTCCCGCTCGGCGCTGCTGGGTGCCCTGGCACAGCCGGAACGGGATGCCTTCACCGACCCCCAGGCGGGCAAGGACGTCCGGCGTTACCTTTCCGACGGCGGCCGGACGCTGGTCAGCGTCGACGGCTCCGCGGTGACCGCCCGGAACGTGGCCGACCACAAGGTCACCGCCGTTGACCGCCTGCCGAGCGGTACCGAGGTGGGCGATGTCGGGCCGGGCTCCCGGTACCTCGACGTCATCGGGCCGGACGGGGACGAGAAGGTGTGGAACCTCTCGCTGGGCAGATCCGAGGCCGACCTGGGCGACGCGTCGCCGCAGGGCAGCGCGCCCGACGGGAGCGCCTATCTCATCGCGCCGTCGGACGGTCCGGGCGCGGTCCGGCTGCGCCGGACGAACGACGGCAGGGTCCTCTTCACCACCGGCCTCGGGCGCACGCTCAGCTCGGCGGCCGTCGGGCCCGGTGGACGTCTGCTCGCCCTCTGTCCCGCCGAAGGGCCGCTCCAGCTGTGGGACACCGCCGGCCGGAAGCGGCTGCCGGGAGCCTGGGAGAAGGCGGACCGGACGGTGTGTGGCACCGGCTCCGGCGCGGACGGCGGCGCACGCCTGCTGCGGTTCAGCGCGGACGGCAGCCGGCTGACCGCCGTCTACGGCACGAGGGCCCTGGTCTGGGACATCCGCAGCGGACGCACGCTCGCCGACTTCGCCAGTGACGGGATCACCGGCTTCACGCAGGCCGCTCTCTCCCGCGACGGCGAGTTCCTCGCCACGGCGGACGACCACGCACTCACCGTGTGGCGACTGGACACCGGCGGTACGCAGGTCTTCCAACGACCGCTTTCGAAGGATGAGGCCCTCGGGCTGACCTGGGACCCGGGCAGGCCCCGCCTCCTGCGCTACCTCGACGGCGCCACGGTCCACACCTTCGACCTGACCGACCGTCTCACCCCGCCATGGCAGAGCACTCCGGCCGACGCGAGCGCGCTCAGCCCGGACGGCACCGCCCTGGCCACCGTCACCCGGTCCGGCGACGGCTACCGTTTCGAGCTGCGTTCGTCGCTCCGCCACTCCCGGCTTCGCTCGAGCGGGGGGACCCCCATGGGCGCGGTCCTCGCCCGCGCGACGCTCGGCACACTGCCGGGCGTGTCCGGCGACGACGTCCCCCTGCTGGCCTTCAGCCCGGACGGCGGAGCGCTGGCCGTCGCCGACACCGCGTCCTCGCACGGCGCCCAGCGGCTGCGCTTCACCGTGTGGGACGTGAGGGCGCACCGGGTGCGTACGGTCCTCGACACGTCCGGCGCCGCCGACCGCCCGGTCACCGCCCTCGCCCTGGGAGCCGGCGGCCGCACGTTGCTGGCGGCCCGCGCCACCCCCGACGTCTACACCACGGAGGTCTGGGACACCCGCGACCACCTGCGGTCGGGGGCCGTGCGCGGTCTCTCCGGGGAGGCCCTGGCGGTGCGACCCGACGGGGATCTGCTCGTGACCTCCGACGATCAGTACGCCGACCCGAGGACCGGGAAGGTCTCGGGGCGCGCGCTCGCCGACGGCCGCCAGGTGACCGCGCTGGCGTTCAGTCCCGACGGCACCCGGCTCGCCGTCGGCGACTCCACCGGCCACGTCACCCTGTGGGACGGCGATGTCCGTCACCGTGCGGGTGCGCTGACCGGCACCTCCGACACGGCCTCCCAGGGCGAGCCGGAGGCGGTGGGGGCGCTCGCCTTCTCCTCCGACGGCGGCACGCTGGCGGTGGGCGGCGCGAACGGAACGCTACGGCTGTGGGACACCGGGACCCAGCAGCAGCTCGGGACGGACCTGCCCACGGCCGGCGACGGGATCCACTCCCTCGCCTTCGCCGAGGACGGCGGGACGGTCGACGCCGGCGGCCCCGACGTACGGCTCCAGCGTTTCCCCATCGCCCCGGACCGGGCCGTCCGCACCATCTGCGCCCGCACCGGTGGCGGGCTGACCGAGGCGCAGTGGCGGATGTACGTCCCTGACGCGCCGTACGAGAACGTGTGCGCCAAAAGCGACTAAAGCCACGGAAGCCAGAAGTACCGCCCGGGGACCGGATTGTTCAGGGTGGCCCCGCGGGTCGCTGAAAAACGCCTCTGACCTGGACGATCAGTGACCAGAACGACCGCGGCGTCCCGTCGGCGGCGTCCGGACATCCCCTCAGTCAGGTTCTGGTCTCATGCGCACTCACACCCTCGTCCCCTCGCTCCTTCTGCTCGGCGCCCTCTCCCTCACGGCGGCCTGCTCGTCCGGATCGGACGGCTCCTCGGATGTGGCGGGCGCCGACGGCCGGCACGGATCCACCGCCGCTCCCTCACCGGTCCGCAGCGTCGATCCGTCGAAGATCGAGGACCTGCGGATCGTCAGCGACAGCAGCGAGGAGAGTTCCTGCCCCTTCGCCACGAGCTATCCGGACGTGCCCGGCGCCGGGGCGATGACGGCCGTGATGGAGAAGGACGTGGAGAAGCGCCTGACCGGCTTCCGTTCGGGGGAGTGCGAGGACGGCACGGACGGCGCGCGGCCCCTCGAGCTCAACATCAGCCACCAGTTCCTGGTCGCCTCCGGCGACGTCCTCGGTGTCCGCCTCGACACGCAGGACCACAGCGCCGCGGGGTCCGGGCTGTCCGCCAGGACGTACTGGTACGACGGCAGGGCGGGCGCGTACCGCACGGCCCTCGGACTCGTCGCCGAAGGCTCCCGTGAAGCCTTCGCCGCCGCCTTGGAAGACCGGCTCAAGGGGCGCGAAGGTGTCGACGCCGCCGCCCTCGACGCCACGTTCGCCGACCCGGCCTCCCGCACCGCCGTCCTGGACGACATGGCGGTCACCGCCGACGGCGGACTACGGGTGAACTTCGACCGGGGTGACGTGGGCGTCCCGGCAGCCGGGACCTACACGGTGGCCTTCTCCCAGGAGACGATCACCCCCTGGCTGTCCGCGTTCGGCAAGCGTGTCCAGCGGCAGACGGTGACGCCCGGCCGTCCGCTCGACCTGGGTGCGACCCACACCTCCACGCCGACCGCCGCCGCCCCCACCGCCTCCGGCGACGACAACACCGACTGCAAGAAGGTCACGTGCGTCGCGCTGACCTTCGACGACGGACCGGCGGCGCCGGAGACCGGGACCCTGCTGACCTACCTGGCGCGGTACCGGGCGCGCGCCACCTTCTTCACCGTCGGCCAGAACGTGGCCGCCCACCCCGACCTGGTCCGCGCCGAGGCCCGCGCCGGACACGAGGTCGGCAACCACTCCTGGAACCACCCCGACCTCACCAGGCTCACCCCCGAGCAGGTCGCGTCCCAGCTCGACCGCACCAGTGCCGCGATCAAGGCCGCCACCGGCAAGGCCCCCACCCTCTTCCGCCCGCCCTACGGCGCCGTCAACGCCCAGGTGAAGGCCGCGACCACGCTCTCGCCCGTGCTGTGGGACGTGGACACCGAGGACTGGAAGTACCCCGACGCCGGCAAGGTCGCGCAGACCGTCATCGCCAGGGCGCGGCGCAACAGCGTCGTCCTGATGCACGACATCCACCCCACCTCGGTCGCCGCGGTCCCGCGGATCCTGCGCACGCTGACCGCCCGCGGCTTCCACTTCGTCACCGTCAGCCACCTCCGCGCCACCCTCTGACCGCGCGACGCGCTCCTCCCCGTGTCGCCGATCTCCCGTACGCCGACATCCCCTTACGCACGAACGGATCACCCATGCCCCAGCACGCCCGCCGACACCTGACCCGCCGCGCCGTCCTGCGCAGAACCGCCGTCGGCGGCCTCGCCCTCGCCGGGGGCGCCGCGATCGCCGGACCACTCGTCGTGGGCGCCGACGCGGCCACCTCGGACTTCGGCTACCACGACGACGGACGCGCGTACGTGGTCGGCACCGGCGCCGACCTGGTCTTCAAGGTCGACCACGGCAACGGCGACCTGACCTCGCTGGTGTACAAGGGCACCGAGTACCAGGGCTACGGCGGCCGGAACTCGCACGTCGAGACGGGCCTGGGGACGTCGTCCGTGAGCATCCGCAGGACCGGCGACACGATCCTGGTCACCGTCGTGCACGGCACGATGCACCACTACTACGCCGCCCGCCGCGGCGAGAACAACGTCTACCTGTGGACGAACAAGGCGGACTCCTCCGTCACCGCCACCCGCTACATCGTCCGCGTCAGGCCCGGCCTGTTCCCCAACAACGACCCCGACTCCTGGGACGCCCGCACCGACTCCCTGATCGAGGCCCAGGACATCCGCCGCAAGCCGAACGGCACCACCCGCTCCAAGCACTACTCCAACCAGCGCGTCATCGACTACGACCACGTCGGCTGGAGCGACGGCGAGACCGGCATGTGGATGGTGCGCGGCAACCACGAGAAGGCCTCCGGCGGGCCGTTCTACCGCTCGCTCATGCGCCACCACTACGAGGACGGCGCCGGCCTGTACGAGATCCTCTACTACGGCGAGAACCAGACCGAGCCGATGCGCTTCGGCCTCCAGGGCCCCTACGTCCTCGCCTTCACCGACGGTGGCGCGCCCGCCCGCTCCCTCGCCCACGACGTCATCGACACCTCCTGGGTCGACGGTCTGGGCCTGGCCGGCTGGGTGGGCCGCAGCGGTCGCGGCCGGGTCGCGGGTGTCGGCATCGCCGGGCGGGACACGGCGTACGCGTACACCGTCGGGTTCGCGAGCGCCGAGGCGCAGTACTGGACCGAGGCCGACCCGGCCACCGGGCGTTTCCTGTCCCCGCCCATGCTGCCCGGCACCTACACGCTCACCGTCTACAAGGAAGAACTGGCGGTGCACACCACGCGTGTCACGGTCACCGCCGGGCGCACGACCCCGCTGCACACCCTGGCGATCGGCGCCGACCCGAGCAGGAACCCGGCGATCTGGCGGATCGGCGACTGGAGCGGCACACCGCGCGGCTTCAAGAACGCCTCGCTGATGACGACCATGCACCCTTCCGACGCGCGGGCCAGGCCCTGGACCGGCGCCCCCTACACCGTGGGCGCTTCGCGGGTCGACGACTTCCCCTGCTACCAGTGGGCGACCGTCAACAACAGCCTGAAGATCCGCTTCAAGCTCACCGCCCGGCAGCTGGCCTCCGGCCACACCCTCAACATCGGCATCACCACGGCGTTCGCGAACGGCCGGCCCCGGATCAGGGTCAACGACTGGGTCTCGGCCGTACCCGCACCCGCCGCGGAACCGGTGACCCGGTCACTGACCGTGGGCTCCTACCGGGGCACCAACCACACCTACGGCTACGCCGTCCCGGCCAGTGCCTGGATCAAGTCACCTGACATCTACCAGGAGTTGACCCTCGACATCGTCAGCGGCTCCGGCGGCACCGCCTACCTCGGCCCCGGCGTGTCGTACGACGTGATCGAACTCCTGCCCTGAGTGCCCCACGGCGGCAGGAAGCCCGCTCACCAGCACATCAATTGACGAACCATCAGATTCCGGCACGGAGCCGGACGCCGAAGGAGTACGCGTTGCTGCCCAAGTCAGTCGGGTGGGGGATGCTCCCCGCCCTCGCAGGCGTGGTGACCGTCGCGGTCGCCGTGTCGGGGCCGGTCGCCGAGGCCGCCGGCCCGGCCGCGATGCCGGTACAGCGGCATGCGGGGACAGGGAAGGAGGCGGCCGGAACGGTCACTCTCATCACCGGAGACCGGGTCACCCTGCGCCCCCGGACCGGCGTCGGCATCCCCGCCGTGTCCGTGCTGCCCGGCAAGGGCCGGGAGGGCATGGGCTTCCGCGTGGAGCACGCCCGTCGTGCCGGGACGCAGCACATCAGCGTGGTCCCCGCCGACGCCGAACGCCTGCTGTCCGCCGGTACGTTGGACGCGCGGCTGTTCGACGTCACGGAGCTGATCCGCATCGGCCGGGACGACGCGCACTCGCGCTCACTGCCGTTGATCGTCGCCCAGCGGCGCGGCCGGGCGCCCGCTCTTTCCGCCCTCACCGCTCACGGCGCCGGCCTCGGCCGCGCCCTGCACGCCCTGAACGGCGGCACCCTCACCCAGCCCAAGGACAGCACCGGCGGCCTGTGGCGGTCGCTGCTGCGGGGCCGGCTGTCCGACCGCGTCAGCAAGCTGTGGCTGGACGGCAGGGCGAAGATCCTGGACGACGAGAGCAACAAGGTCATCGGCGCTCCCACCGCCTGGAAGTCCGGCATCACCGGCAAGAACGTCCTGGTCGCCGACCTGGACACCGGCATCGACGCCACCCACCCCGACGTCAGGGACCGTATCGCCGGCACCAGGGACTTCACCGGCACCGGCATGAAGGACGGCTACGGCCACGGCACCCACACCGCCTCCACCATCGCCGGCACGGGCGCCGCGTCCCACGGCAGGTACGCGGGAGTCGCCCCGGGCGCCAAGCTGCTCATCGGCAAGGTCTGCGACGACGACGGCGAGTGCCCCGACAGCGAGATCATCGCCGGCATGGAGTGGGCCGCGGCCCAGCACGCCGTCGCCGTCAACCTGAGCCTCGGCGACACCTCGACCGACGGCACGGACCCGGTGTCGACCGCCCTGAACCGGATCACCGCGCAGACCGGCACCCTGTTCGTGGTGGCCGCGGGCAACGAGGGCGGTCCGACGGGCAACGGCGTGGACGGCACCGTGGAGAGTCCCGGCAGCGCCGACGCCGCGCTCACCGTCGGCAGCAGCACCAAACACGACACCCTCAGCGACTTCTCCAGCCAGGGCCCCCGGCTCGGCGACGACGCCGTCAAGCCCGACCTGGTGGCTCCGGGGGAGGACATCATCGGCGCCCGCGCCGCCGGCACCAACATGGACACCCCGATGCCCGACCCGCGCTACGAGCAGGCGTCCGGCACCTCCATGGCCACCCCGCACGTCACCGGCTCGGTGGCCCTGCTCGCACAGGCCCATCCCACGTGGAGGGCCGCCGACTTCAAGCAGGCCCTGACCTCCTCCGCACACGGTCTGAAGAACCTGACCGCCTTCCAGCAGGGCTCCGGCCGCCTCGACGTCGTGCGCGCGCTGAAGCAGAAGGTGTACGCCACCACAGGGCCCGCGAACCTGGGCCTGTTCGCCTGGCCGCACGCCGGCACCACCGTCACCCGGCGGATCACCTACCGCAACGACGGTGACGAGCCGGTCACCCTCAAGCTCGCCCTGGACGTGTACGGCCCCGGCGGCAAGCGGGCCCCGGCCGGCATGTTCTCCCTGGACACCACCGGCGTGACCGTCCCGGCCCACGGCAGCGCCCACGCGACCGTCACCGGCCGCACCACGAAAGCCCAGGTCGGCCGCTTCGGCGGGGCCGTCGTCGCCACCGCCGGGACCACCGCGGTACGCACCGCGGCCGGCCTCTTCGCCGAACCCGCACGCCACACACTGACCATCACCGGCCTCAACCGCGAGGGCAGGCCCGCCGCCGGCACACTGCTGACGGTCTTCGGCCCGCGCACCGGCATCCAGCAGGACGTCAGGCTGGGCTCCGACGGAACGCTCCGGACGCGCCTGCCCGAGGACGACTACGACATCGTCGGCCTCGACGACAGCCTCGCCACGTCCGACGGTTCCGGCGTCACCACCGGCACCCGGACCCTGCTCGTCGCCACCGGCGTACACACCGACCAGGACCGCGCCGTGACCCTCGACGGCCGCAAGGCCGGCAAGGTCGGAGCCCGCACCGACCACCGGGACGCCACCGCGATCTCCACCTCGGCCACCGTCGAACTGGACCCCGCGCGAGGAGACGCGACCTACGCCCTCACCGCTGTCGCCGGACGCAAGGCCACCCTGTACGCCACCCCCACCGCACAGGCCACCGGCCACCGCGTCACCTTCGCCGCCTCCACCACCCTCACGGGCACGGACGCGGGCCACGCCTACCGCTACTCCCTGCGCACCACCCACCACGGGGGCGTCCCCGCCGACACCGACCCCGTCGTCCACAACCGGCAGCTGGCCACCGTGCACGCCGGCTACGCCTCCCAGGGCGGCAAGCGGGCGGTGGCCGTGCGCTCCGACGTGCCCTCGGCCGATGAGTACCTGATGCCGTTCATTCCGACACTGCGCACGACGCTGCCGAGCCGGGCGACGGAGTACTACTCTCCCGGACTCACCTGGACCCACACCCTGGACCTCTTCGGGACGACCCGGAGCCGGCCCGACGGCAGCCTCCCCGACCACGACACGACCACCGCGGTCCGCCGCTACCGGGCCGGCCACACCTACCGCATCGACTGGAACCGGGCTCCCGTCGGCCCCGCCGTCCACCGCCCCACCCGCGAAGGCAACAACCTGCACCTGGATTTCGCGCCCTACGCGGCCGCCGGCGCCGGGCAGCAGTTCGACGAGTCCAACGCGACCGGGGAGATGAACGGCGAGATCGTGCTCTCGTCCGGCGGCCGGGTGACCGACCGAACCACCCCCTTCCTGGCCGACCTCACCGCCCCCACCGCCGCCAGGCGCCGCTACGCCCTCACCGCGCACACCACCCGCACGGCGGACTGGACGGCACTGGGCACCCGCTCCTCGGTCACCTGGGGCTTCACCTCGGCCCGGCCACACGGTTCGGCGTCCTCGGTCCTGCCGCTGCTCACCGTGCGCGCCGGCGGAGCGGTCGACCTCACCAACACCGCCCCCGCCGGCCGCGCCTTCCACCTCCCGCTCACCGTGCGGCGCCCCGCGGGCGCCGCACGGACGCCCGTGACCCGGCTGACCCTCCAGGTCTCCTACGACGACGGCCGCACCTGGAAGACCGTCCACGTCACCCGCCACGGCGCCACGGCCGACGCCCTGCTCCACCACCCGGGCCACGCCGGTTACGCCTCCCTGCGGGTCGCCGCCGCGGACGAGGCGGGCAGCACCGTCACCCAGACCGTCATACGGGCCTACCGCATCGCCACGGCCCACTGACCCACTCCCGCCGGGCACCGGCGTCCATGATGAAACCCCAGGCCAGCGGCCTGGGGTTTCTCTGTTGTCCAGTCCACATCACATACGAGTCGCCACTGCTCTCCAGGAACAGGGAATCACGCGGCCGGCGTCTCGCCTGCCCTGTCCGCGACCCCGACATCCAGCAGCGCCTCGTCCGCCGAGCCCAGGAAGTCGAGGGAGTTCTTGTCGAAGACCCAGACCGTGCGGCCGTCGCGCTCCTTGAAACTCAGGCCGATGCCGGAGCGGCCGGTGTGGTCCCTGGCGTCGGTGACGACCGAGACGCCCGGGATCTTCGCGGCCGTGCGGTAGAGCGCGGCGTCCAGTTCGGGCAGGAGCGTGGCGTCGGGCAGCATGTCGCCGATCTTCTCCAGCGCCGCGCTCTCCCTGGTCTGCCCCTCCCCCTTCGTGCCGGCGTAGATCTTCTCCAGCAGCGAATCGGGGTCGGTGGGCAGCGCCTGAAGCTCACGGAACGTGGCGCCGTTCGGGTCGGGGCTCAGCCTCATGTCGACGATCACATCACGAGCGGATCCTCCGACTCGCCTCGTGTGCGAACGCAAGGACAGCCGGCCCGGCCGACGGCCGTCCCCCCGGACCTGCGCCGTCCCGGACCCCATGAACATCCGCCGGACCCCTGGACCGGCCGCGTGCCCGTAGCGTGCCCTCAAGAGCGGTCAACCACGGTCAACAGCGGTGCGATCCCGCACTCCCGACCGCTACGCCAGAACACATACGACCAGGTCAGCGGCCATCTCACCTCGAAAGCGCCGCAGCTTCCCAAGCCGAGAGCGCGGGTTCGATCCTCGTCACCCGCTCCATGGAGAAGGCCCAGGTCATCGACCCGGGCCCTTTCGCTGTGTCGGTCGTCAGGTCGCGTGGGTCGGTGGTGTGGTCTCGTCCGAGGGCGCGTCGGACAAGGGCCTTGCCACGGTCGGTTGACTTGTGGGTAACTTGAACGCCGCGCGCTCACTGTTGAGGGACCTGACCCGTCCCTGTCGTGACGCGCGCACGTCATCGGCGGCCGGGGGAACTGTGCCGTCACGGGGGAGGGATGGTTCCGTCATGCCGCGATGCCGGCTCGTTGTGCGTGCCCGCTCGGCCGACGCCGACTACTGCTCCTGCTTCCGGGCCGGGACGGCGGGCTAGCCCTCGCGTGTCCCACCGCCTCACGGGGCGGTCACCCCTGCCTGCCTTCGCGCGCTATGAAGGATGCCCTTTTGCGATTCAGACCGGGGTTGTTCAATCCCAGATCACGAACATCGGCAGCGGTCAGCTCTGCCGTCACGTCCGTCGCCGCCCTGGCCGTCCTCGGTGGCCTGGCCGTTCAGCCCGGCCAGCTCGGCCGGGACGGTGAGCAGCGCGTCGCCGCGGCGAGCGACTCGTACGACGGTTTCGACAGCAAAGCCGCAGAGCGGCTGCGCGAGGATCAGTGTGTGGGCGCCGACGCCCTGCGCAAGGGCGGACCCAGCCTGTTCGCTCTGGCTCAGAACGCCATCGGGCTGCCGCCCGATCAACTCCACCAGAAGCTCGACCGGGACCTGTACAACGAGAACACCCCGCTGCACCAGGCGTTCTCCGCGGACAACGCGAGCAGCGACCAGTGGGTCAAGAAGGTGGGTGACCAGGGGCAGGCGTGGTCCGGCACGGTCAGCGGGCTGGAGTCCTACCCCGGCGCGCCGCGGGACGCGAACAAGATCTTCGACCAGGTCGGCCTGCTTCCGTGGCTGTACCAGTCGTACTTCAAGTCCGTCGACCTCTTCTCCCCGTTCTACGACCCGTCACCCACCGCGGACGACAGGACGAAGGCCGCCGCGCTCGCGGTCGGCGACCCGCTGTACACCACCGGGGGCACACCGCAGGAGCAGCAGGCGTGGGCGCTGTGGAAGAAGAACTCCGGGAAGATCGAACCCAATCAGTTGTTCGTTCCGAGGGTGTTCGCCGATGACGCCCGGATCTTCCTGTCCTCGGGCGGCTTTCCTCGTACCGCCCCGGCTCCGGAGACCCCGGAATTCCGTATCGCGGTCGAGGACATGAAGGCCCGCTTCGCGTCGTGCGCGTGGCACGCGCCGATCGACCCGAACCGGGTGCTCGGCAAGGAGGTGGCGCAGGCGTCGGCGGAGTGGCAGCAGGAGATCGCCGCGCAGGCCACGCAGCGCCAGCAGATCCTCGCCCGCAACGTCACCGCGACGAAGGCGTTGCAGGACGGCACGTTCACCCTGGGGCAGGTCCTCGGACAGTCGTGGCTGGCGGACTACTCCACCCGCTGGCAGGACTACTGGTCCGCGGGCGGCCTGGGCTGGATCGGCGACAGCTATGTGACGATCGAGGTTCCGGGCGCGGCGGGCAGCTGCCTGGACGTTCAGGGCGGCGCGAAGACCAACGGCACGCCCGTCCAGATCTACACCTGCAACAGCGCCGCGTCCCAGCAGTGGACGCTGGAGGGCAGCGAGGACGACCTCCACCTGCGCAACGTCGGCTCGCAGAAATGCCTGGACGTGGCCGGGAACGCGTCGGCGAACGGCACGAAGATCCAGATCTCGGACTGCTACAAGTCCGCCGGTCAGTCGTGGCAGGGCGACGTCCGTGCCAGTGCTCCCCTGAAGAGCGTGTCCACGGGGAAGTGCCTGGACCTGAGCGCGTTCACCAAGAGCACGGACGCGCGGCTGTTCGACTGCAAGAACGCCGGCTCGCAGAAGTTCCTGATCAAGCCGTCCGGTCACCAGGGCTCGGGCAGCCCTCTGTACCCGGACAAGGCCCAGTTCGACAAGGCGAAGAAGGTCGTCACCGACGCCCAGACGACGGCGAAGAAGCAACTGACGACGCTGAGAACGCAGTTGGACACCGCCACCAAGGCGGCCACGTCTTCCGGTACGGCCGAGCAGGCGGCGTACGGCATCGCGGATGCCGCCGGTGCGCCGCGGGGCCGTGGGCTTCTGGTCGGCCGGCAGAAGGCACAGGTCACCAAGGGGTCGGTGGCGGCGCTGACGGCGATGGTGAAGGCCGGCGAGACCGCCGAGGCCGCGACCAGGGCTGCCGCGGGTGACAGTGAGACGATCAGGCAGCGGGCGCTGGCCCAGGCCGCGCAGGTCAACGCGGAGTTCCGCAAGGAGGCCGCGCACGCGGCCGAGTCGCAGGCGAAGGCCGCGGCGGACGCGGCCAGGCTGCACCGTGACAACGCGAAGCAGGACAAGGAGACCGCGGAGGCCAAGCTCGCCGTGGCGCTGAAGGCCGAGGGCGACGCCAAGGCGGCCGCCGCCGACGCCCACGCGAAGCGGCTCGCGGCCGAAGCCGAGGAAGCGACGGCGAAGGCGGAGAAGGACACCGCCGCGGCCAGGCAGGCCGAGGCCAACCAGCACAAGCAGAACGCGCAGGCCGAGGCGGCGAAGGCCAAGGACGCCAAGGACAAGGCGGAAGCGTCCGAGAAGACCGCCGAGGCCAGGCGGGACGACGCGGTGAAGGCCCGCGACAACGCCAAGGCCAAGCGGGACGACGCCTGGGACGCCGCTCAGAAGGCCGACGCCGCCCGCGCCAAGGCGGACGCGAAGGATGCCTACGCCGAGGCCCACGAGTCGGACGGTGAAGCCCAGCAGTCCAGGGCGGCGGCGGACGCGGCCGACGGGCACGCCGACGACGCCGAGGCGGCCGCCGGCCGTGCCCGCGACGAGGCCGACGCCGCGACCCGGGCCGCGGCCGAGGCGGACGCGGCGGCCACCCGCGCCGAAGCCGCGGCGAAGCGGGCGCGCTCCGACGCGGACGCCGCCCAGGCCGCGAAGCTGAAGGCCGACGCCGCGGTGAAGACCGCGACCAGCGCCACCGCGGACGCCATCAAGGCCGCGGCGCACGCCGCGGACGAGGCGAAGACCGCCGTCGAGCTGGCCGACGAGGCCGAAGCGCACGCCAAGGACGCCAAGACCAACGCGGACGCGGCGAACAAGGAGGCCGCCAAAGCCCTGGCCGCCGCGGCGAAGGCCGCGGGCTTCGCCCACGTCACCGCCCAGGCCGCCGTCGACGCGGGCACCGCGGCCGCTCAGGTCGCCAAGCCGGCCAACGACGCGATCGAGCTCGGCTCCCCCTACGTCGACACCGACTCGGCCGCCGGTCTCGTGGTGCTGACCGGACAGGCGTCGAAGACGATCGCCGACCAGCAGCAGGCCGTCGCCGACGCCCACGCCAAGAACGCGCAGGCCGAGGCCGACGCCGCGAAGAACCTCGCCGACCAGGCGAAGGGTGACACGAAGATCGCCTACCAGTACGCGGCCGACGCCGCGGCACACGCGGCCGACGCCCGCGGCTACGCCAAGGAGGCCCTCGGCTACGCGGCCGACGCCGCCAGGGCCGCCTCCCTGGCCTCGGCGTCGCTGGCCCGCACGGTCGACTACGACCGCCAGGCCACCGAGGACGCGGCCGCCGCCGACAAGGCCGCAGGCCGCGCCGAGGGCTACGCCAAGGACGCCCGCGACTCGGCCGACCAGGCGGCCCTCGATGCCCAGGCCGCTCGCTCGGCCGCCGCGGAGGCCGAGCAGGCCGCCAAGGACGCCCGCGCCGCAGCCGACCGCGCCGACGCCGCAGCCACCGAAGCCGAGGAAGCGGCGAAGGACGCGCTGAAGTACGCCAAGGAGGCGGAGGAGGCAGCCGCGGAAGCGGCACGCAACGCGGCGAACAAGCAGGTCTCGGCCGGCGCGGGAACGGGAGTCGGCGGCACGTGGTACGTCGTCGACGAGGACAGCATCGAGATCACCGACGCCCAGCAGCATGACCCCTGTGAGATCACCGTCGGTTTCGAGGGCTGCACCACCACCTTCACGGTCACCTTCACCGCGATGGTCGACTTCTTCCTCTGCACCGACCCCGACGCCGCGGCCGGCGCCGCCAGCTGTCCCCCGAAGGACACGCTGCTCATCGAGAGCAAGCGCATCCCGGGGCTCAAGCAGGACGTCACCCGGTACTTCTCCAAGCTGCAACTCATCCAGCAGACCCTCACCTACCAGCTCATCAAGGCGGTTCTGGTCCAGGACTTCGTCGACTGCTGGCACGGCAGCGCCAGCGGCTGCGCCTGGGCACTGAGCAACTTCATCCCGGGCAAGGCGTTCACCAAGGTCTTCGATGGGATCCGGGCGCTCGACGCCGCGATGAAGACCGGTGTCGGGGTCCGTGACGCGTTCAAGGCCCTCAAGGTCCTCGACCTGGACCCGGGAACGCTCGCCAAGCTCGACAACACCCTCAACGCCTACGAGGACCTGTACACCGCCTGCCGGGCGAACAGTTTCCCCGGCACCACCGAGGTGCTCATGGCGGACGGCTCGCACCGGCCGATCAGCCAGGTGGCTGTGGGGGACCTGGTCAGGGCCACGGATCCGGCCACCGGCCGGACGCGGACCCGGCAGGTCACCGACACCTTCCGGCACGACACCCGGCGGCTGGTGGACATCAGCGTCGCCGACGGGGGAACGGTGGCCAGTACCGCCGGCCACAAGTTCTTCGTGGTGGGCCGCGGGTGGACGCTGGTCTCCGACCTGCGCGTCGGTGACCGCCTGCGCACTCCGGGCGGCTCCGTCCGCGCGGTGACCGCCCTCCTCGACCGTTCGGGCCTGACTCCGCGCTCGGTCTACGACCTCACCGTCGACGACCTGCACACGTTCTTCGTGCTGGCGGGCGCCACCCCGATCCTCGTGCACAACTGCAAGGTCGCCCTGGGGTGGCAGAACAAGGGCAAGCTCGACGAGTGGGCCGGGCTTCCCGAGAACAAGTTCAACACCTTCTCCAACGCGTCCCCGAAGGACTTCGCCAGGATCGCGGAGATGGCCATCGCCGACCCGAGCGTGATGCTGCACGTCAACATGACAGGACTGAACGAGCTCGGAGGCTTCATGGAGGCTGCCAAGCGCGGTCTGAGGGCCGGTGAGAGCGGAGCTGCCACGGACTACGAGATGTCCATGATCGCGAGAGCGGTCGCGAACGGACAACGCCCGTGGAGTTCGGTGAAGTTCTACTCCCCGTCGGGCCCCGGGGGCGCCATGCGTCTGGACCCGCCGACGGAGATGCCGAATCTGTCGGCGCTGGGCAAACTCGACCCTGTGAAGGGTTCGATCATCGGCTACTGCCACTGCGAGGGGGTCCGTTGAACGGGGACACCCCTCGGGACGACCCGTATCCGGACGTGACCGCTTCGGGTGGCCTGGCGTCAGTCGTGAGACAGGCCGCGACGCTGCGCGGATACGACATCGGGCTGGCACCCTGGGCCACCGACGCCATCAGCATCGAGACGGCGCGGGGCTTCCTGTCGGTCGATCCCGTGGCCGGGGAGCGTCTGTTCCGGCTGGGCGTCCACATTCCCGGGTTCACCTGGGAGATCGGCTCGACGGGGGACCTCGGACTGCTCGTGGAGGCGATCGCCGCCTGGCGGGACGGCACACCGCTCGACGAACTGGAGGAGCGATTCGAGTTCATGAAGCTCGATGAGTTCGCCGGCGCGCTCGAAAGCGGAGAGCCCACGTCCACGCAGTGGTCCGACCTCCGGTCGTCCGACTTCCACCGGCGGCAATGGGACCTTCTGCGCCGCCTCCACGCGGACGAGGTGCTGCGGACCATGTTCCCGACGATCACGCACGGTGCCGTCCGTCTGCGCGTGGATCCGCTGGACGCGACGAGCCGTCAGGTCCTGGTGCACGAGCTGGACGGGGGACGGTACGAGGTCAAGCGAGTCGGAGTTCCCGAGGCCGACTGGGCCGAGGTGCCGACCGGTGATCTGATCGCCTGCCTGCGAGCCGCCCTGAACGAGGAGTGATCTCGGCGGACCGGTGACATCGAGACCCCGCCAGGTGATTCCCGGCGGGGTCTCTCGATGAGCGCGCCCGGCAGCGGGCGGAACGGGGACCGATCCGGTCGTCGGCGGAGGGTCGGCGGACATCAACTGCGGCTGGTGACGACCGACTTGCGCACCGGGCCACCCGGTGCGCGACGGTCCTCGACACGACTTCGGCTACGGCTACGGCTACGGCTACGCGAGTTCACTGTTCGTCCACGCGGCCGTCCAGATGGAAGAGCAGCCACTCCAGCCACTCGGCCGGGACCTCGAGAGACGCGGCCCAGGTGTGCATGGCGCTGACGTAGGTGGCGTAGCGGGTGGGCCAGTGGCGGGTGCCGGCCGCCTCGTAACTGGACCACCCGAGGGCGTTCAGCGAACGGAAGACGCGGTCGTCGAGGATCAACGCCCGTTCACATGTGGCGTCCCGGTCGTCCACGGCCGCGAACCACTTGGTGAAGAAGGACCGCCCCACCCCCTTGAGGACGAACTGCCGGTAGGCCCTGCTCAGGTCGCCGTCCCGGACCGACTCGCGGGTGGTCCGCAGGACGGTGGGCATGCGCGCGTCCGTCAGGGCCGCTTGGGTGTGGCGCGGCCCTCGTCCGTTCGTGGTGCCCGAGCCCCAGAGCATGACGGCCACGTACAGGTCACGCAGGTCGTCGGGGTCGTCGCCCAGCTGGTCGCGGAGACGGGCCACATCGTCCCGGCTGATGAGACGGTCGCCGCTCGGCCCCGTCGTACATGCCACGCCCACGTCGAGCACGTGCGCCGCTCCGTGCGGCTCCAACCGTGAGCGCCACGTCGCCGGGCGGAAGCGCACGGGCTTCTGCTCGCAGTCGCCGTAGCGGACGACGAGCTTCCGAAGTCGCTCCATCAGGCTCCCCCCTGGCCGTGACGGCCCCGTGCCGTGAGCCACAGCGTAGGGGGAGACATACCGCGGCGACATGCCGGCGCCCTCCGCGTCACCAGCTGATCGCGTCGTCCATCGACTGCTGCCAGGAGGTGACCTTGAGGGAGTATCCGACGTGGACGCCCTGCGCGGGGAGCGACGGGTGGGCGCTCGCGCTGGTGCTCTCGTTTCCGGAGCGGCCGTGGAAGAAGACCGTCAGGGATTTCGTGGTGTAGCCGTTCGCGCCGCTGCCGTCGGCGGACGACAGGTTCACGGGACCGAAGGTGCCCCGTGGGTACGGCCTCACCCCAGGTGCCCGCGCGTGCGGCCCCGCCCCCTGGGAGGCGCGATTCACGCGCCGGCAGGCTGTCCGTGCGGTCGAGGTGCTGGGCGATCCGATGTCCGGCGCCGTCGCCGGCGAGCTGCCAGGCGCTGACGCCGGCCTCCTGCCCGTCGGTGACGTTCCACGGGAGGCGGCCTTCGGCGGGCGTCGATCGCGTAGCAGCCGGGCCTGTTCCCGGAGGCCGGGACGTGGACCGCGTACGGGCCCGTGGCGATCGGGTCGTCCACCGCCCAGGCGGAGTTGACAGCACGTCAGGTCACTACGGCGTCAGCACGATCTTCCCGGCCACCGTGCCGGACTCCGCCAGCCGCAGCGCGTCGCCGGCGCGGTCGAGCGGCAGCCGGGCGGCGATCCGCGCGGTGACGTCACCGCGCTGGAGGGCGGCGAAGACCTGGGTGAGGTCGGCGCGCAGCCGGGCGCGGAAGCCGTTCCCGGCCAGGGCGCGGCCGGCCCACACGTTGAAGAAGTAGGCGCGGCGCCGGTTGGGCAGCGCGTTCCACAGCCACACCCGGCCGAGCAGCTTGAACACGGGCCACTGCTTGGAGCCCTCGTCGTCCCGGGTGGAGGCGCTGCCGTAGGAGACGAGGGTGCCGCCGGGGGCGAGCAGGCGCCAGGAGTCGGCCAGGCCGCGGCCGCCGACATGGTCGAAGACGGCGTCCACCCCGCCGGGGGCGAGCGCGCGGACCCGCGCGGCGACGTCCCCCGCGCGGTAGTCCACGGGGGTGACTCCCTGCTCGCGCAGGGCGTCGTGGTGGCGGGTGGACGCGGTGCCGATGACCTTCGCGCCCGCGGCCCGCGCGAGCTGGACCAGGACCGAGCCGACCCCGCCGTTGGCGCCGTGCACGAGGACGGTCTGCCCGGCGCGGACCCGGGCCTTGCGGTGCAGCATCTGCCAGGCGGTGACACCGTTGAGGACCACCGTCTCCGCCTCCGCCGCGCCGACCCCCGCGGGGACGGGCACCACGTCCGCCGCGTCGACCAGCACATGGCTGGCCCAGCCGCCGGTCTTGAGCAGCGCGGCCACCCGGGTGCCGGCCAGGGCGGGTTCGACGCCCTCGCCGGTCGTCAGGACCGTGCCGACCAGGTCGTAGCCGGGCACGAAGGGGAACGGCGGCTGGTCGTAGTAGCGGCCGCGGCGCATCTGCTGCTCGGCGAAGGAGACCCCGGTCGCCTCCATCCGGACCAGGACCTGCCCGGGACCGGCGACGGGGACGGCCCCGTGCCGGACCTCCAGCCCCTCCGGCTCGACCTTGCCCGGCAGTACGACCTCGACGAGTCCTTCGGCGCTCATGACGACCTCCGTGGATGGGTGCGAGAGCCGCAGTCGGTTACTGCTGCTCTCTTCCGTTACAAGTTCTAACGTGTCTCCGTAGAGGCTGTCAATAGCGATCGTGATAGCCTCTAACTAAATCTTGAAGATGTACGATCCAGCCGCGCCGCGGCGGAAGGTGGCAGACCATGCCGGAGACGGGCACGACGACCCCGCGCGAGCGCTACCGCGCCCAGGTCCGCACGGAGGTCAAGGAACACGCGTGGGAGCAGATCGCCACCGCCGGGGCGTCCGCGCTCTCCCTCAACGCGATCGCCAGGCAGATGGGCATGAGCGGACCCGCCCTCTACCGGTACTTCGCCGGCCGGGACGAACTGATCACGGAACTCATCCGGGACGCCTACCGCAGCCTCGCCGACACCTTCCGCGCCGCGGTCGCCTCGGGCTCCGACGTGACGGCACTGGCCCGCGCCCTGCGCGACTGGGCCCTGGACGACCCGCACCGGTACTTCCTCGTCTACGGCACCCCCGTCCCCGGCTACCACGCGCCCGACGACGTCACCGCGATCGCGTCCGAGATCATGACGGCCCTGCTCGACGCCTGCGCCGGCCTGCCCGCGGACCGCCCGGCGACACCGTTCGACGCCCACCTCGAAGAACACCGGCAGTGGGCGGACGACCACCCCGCCCCGCCCGCCACCCTGCACCGGGCCCTGAGCTTCTGGACCCGGCTGCACGGCGTCCTGTCCCTCGAACTCGCCGGCCACTTCGACGGAATGGGCTTCGACCCGGCACAGCTCTTCGCCGCCGAACTGGACGCGCTGACCGGGCCCCCGCCGGCGCCCTGACCGGCCACCTCCCGGCGCGACGGCCGTACGACGTCGCGAGGCGGCGCGCGGGGGTGTCCCCGGGGCGGAGCGCGGGGGTGTCCCCGGGTCAGAAGAGGCCGGGGGGCGCGCCGAGGTTCTGTTCCGTCCAGATCGTCTTGCCCTCGGCGGTCGGGCGGGTGCCCCAGCGGCGGGTCAGCTGGGCGACCAGGAGCAGCCCGCGGCCTCCCTCGTCGAAGCTGCGGGCGCGGCGCATGTGGGGTGCCGTGTTGCTGGCGTCGGAGACCTCGCAGATCAGGTTCCGGTCGTGGACGAGCCGCAGCTGGATGGGCGGCCGGGCGTGCCGGATGGCGTTGGTGACCAGTTCACTGACGATCAGTTCGGTGACGAAGGCGGCCTCCGTCAGCCCCCACTCCTCCAGGCGGGCGACGGCCTTCTTGCGGGCGGTGGCGACGGCGGCGGGATCGGAGGCGATGTCCCAGGCGGCGACCCGGTCGGCGTCCAGCGCCCGGGTGCGGGCCACGAGCAGGGCGACGTCGTCGGCGGGCCGCCGGGGCAGCGTGGCCGCGAGCACCCCGTCGCACAGCGCGTCCAGCGACGCGGTCGGGCGGGAGAGCGCCTCGCGCAGACGGGACACGCCCGCGTCGACGTCCCTGTCGCCGGCCTCGATCAGGCCGTCGGTGTAGAGGGCGAGCAGACTGCCCTCCGGCAGCTCGATCTCCAGCGACTCGAAGGGCAGCCCGCCCAGGCCCAGCGGCGGCCCCGCCGGCAGGTCGAGCAGCTCCGCACTCCCGTCGGGGCTCACCACCACCGGCGGCGGGTGCCCGGCCCGGGCCAGGGCGCAGCGGCGGGACACGGGGTCGTACACGGCGTACAGGCAGGTCGCGCCGACGTCACCCGCGGTCTCCCCGCTGTCGGCGGTCCCCTCGGCGCCCTCCGTCTCGGTGGGCGGACGGGCCACCAGATCGTCGAGGTGGGTGAGGAGTTCGTCCGGGGGCAGATCGATGTCGGCGAGGGTGCGTACGGCGGTACGCAGCCGCCCCATCGTCGCCGACGCGTGGATGCCGTGGCCGACGACGTCGCCGACGACCAGCGCCACCCTGGCCCCGGACAGCGGGATCACGTCGAACCAGTCCCCGCCGACACCGGCCCGGGCACCGGCCGGGAGGTAGCGCGAGGCGACCTCCACCGCCGACTGCTCGGGCAGCCGCTGCGGCAGCAGACTGCGCTGCAGGGTGACGGCCGTGGCGCGTTCGCGGGTGTACCGCCGGGCGTTGTCGATGCAGACCGCCGCCCGGGACGCCAGTTCCTCGGCGAGCACCAGGTCGTCCTGCTGGAAGGGGTCCGGATGCCGGTGGCGGATGAAGACGGCGACGCCGAGGGTGGTGCCGCGGGCCGCCAGGGGCACGGCCATCACCGAGTGGAAGCCGAACTCGCGGACGCGGGCGGCCCGCAGCGGCCTCTCGGCGAGCCACCGGAGGATCGCGGGCTCGTTCATCTGGTGCAGCACCGCCCGCGCCGACCGCAGGCTCGTCACCAGCGGGGAGCCGTCCGGATACTCGTCCAGTCCGCCGAGCGCCACGGCCGCCTCGGGAACGCCCGCGAGCACGGACTGGTGGGCCACGCGCCGCAAGGTCACCGAACCCCCCGCGGGCGGGGCACCCGCGAGCCCTCCGGGCTCCCCGGCCGGCGCGTCGACGGCGTGGACGGCGCCCTCCTCCCACAGCGCGGGCAGCAGGTCCACGGTGACGAAGTCGGCGAACTCCGGCACCGCCACGTCCGCCAGCTCCTGCGCCGTCCGTGTCACGTCCAGGGTGCTGCCGATGCGCTTGCCGACCTCGGCGATCAACTGCAGGCGTTTGCGGGCCCAGAACTGCTCGGTGATGTCGTGCGCCGTGAGACAGACACCCCGTATGCGGCCTTCGCCGTCCCGCAGCGGTGCCAGGACGACCGACCAGGCGTGCTCGCGGTTCTCGCCGGCCGCCCGCAGATAGTTCTCGCGGTAGTACGGCTCACCGGTCTCCAGCACCCGCAGCATGTCCTGTTCGGCCAGCTCACCGGCCTCGTTGTCGACGATCTCCCCCACTCGCAGCCCCAGCATCTCGCGCTCGGTGAGGGCCACGGACTGCTCCATCGCCCTGTTGGCCCGCCGCAGCCGCAGCCTGGTGTCGTACAGCGCCTGCGCGCAGCTCGGGGACTGCCGGAAGCCGAGTGCCACCAGGGTGTCGTCGGCCGGCAGCGGCTCCTGTCCGGTCAGCGGGGAGAGCAGCAGCCACGCACCGCTTCCCGCGGCCGGCATCCGGTGGTGGGCCAGCACGAAGACCTCGACGCGGCGGCCGTCCCGGTGCCGGAGAGCGAGCCGGCCGTGCCACCTTGGCAGCCGGGCGAGGGCCGGCCGGTCCCCCGCGGGAAGCTCCTCGGCGAGCAGCACGGCCGCCGAGCCGCCCACGACCTGCGCGGGCGTGTGACCGAGCAGCTGCCTGGCGCCCTCGTTCCAGCCGGTCACGGTGCCCTCGTCGGTCACGGTGACCCGCGCGGTGAGCGCCTCACCGACGATGTCCTGGACGCGGCTCGCTCCCTGGTCGCCGGCGGGACGCTGGTGCATCGTCACTCATCTCGCTCTCGTCGGGTTCTCCGTCGCGTCGAGGCCCCCGCTGCCGGGCGCGCACCGCCACCGCCACCCGGAACGCGCCGTGAGACATCTTGTTCATCCCGATTTCTCAGTATTCCGCAGTTCGACGGCATCTCGCACCGAATGCCGGGAACCGACGGCTGTCGGTCGCGGGCGCGCGCGGTGTGGCCTTCCTCTCGGTGCGGGGTTCCGGTGCGGGTGCCGGAGGTCCGCCCGCCGACGGCGGGGCTGACGGGACGGAAAGCCATCCGTGGGGGTCACAGCCCCGCGGCCGGGAACGGGAGGGGCAACACTGCGGCCGGAGCGCGGAAATATCTGTGGCGGGGAGGTGAGAATTGAGCGCGCCCCGCCAGGAATATTCCTCGTTCGACCGGCCGAGCGGAATTATTTTCCCCGGGCCGCCCGATCACTCCATGCTAGTGTCGACGTCAGTTGCAGTTGTGGTCTTGCCTGAAGGTTTTCCGACGGGGTGATCATCACGGCGACCGGAGTACGCACACGGCGAACTCCGAGCACCGTCCCGAAGGAGAATTGATATGGCAGCCGGCACCGTGAAGTGGTTCAACGCCGAAAAGGGCTTCGGCTTCATCGAGCAGGACGGCGGCGGCCCCGACGTCTTCGCCCACTACTCCAACATCGCCGCCCAGGGCTTCCGCGAGCTGCTGGAAGGCCAGAAGGTCACGTTCGACATCGCGCAGGGCCAGAAGGGCCCGACGGCCGAGAACATCGTTCCGGCCTGACGTCGTACAGCTCGCAGCTGGGGCCCGCACCTAGGGGTGCGGGCCCCAGCTCGCTGTGTTCGAGGCCCGGCCCGCCGCCGCTCGAACACCTCGCACATCAATACGCACATTGCATTTCATTGATTCCCCGCCGGTTCCGAATTCACATGTCCGTGAATTCAGCGAACCGGCCGGTCCGGGAGAGCGATCCGCTCCGGACCCGTATGCCTGGCTCGTTCTCGCGATTCCCACTGCCGCTTCCATGCCGCGGGAATTCCTTGATACGTGCCAAACGCGCCCTGTCAAGGAAGGTTTCGCATGAACCGCGCCCGCACGAACGAACGTTTCACCCGCACTCGCACCGGAGGCTCGTCCTCCGGCAGGAGCGGCTCCGGCTACGGCTCGGGCTACGGCTCCGGCTCCGGCTCGGCGTCCGGCTCCGCTTCCGGCCGTAGCGGTGGCCGGTTCGGAGGTGGCTCCGGCCGCGCCGCCGGCCCGCGCCGCTCCGGCGGCTACGGAGGCCGGCAGACCCTGCAGGGCGAGTTCGCGCTGCCGGAGACGATGACGCCGGGGCTGCCCGCGGTCGAGGCGTTCGCCGACCTCGACATGTCCTCGCATCTGCTGGCCGCGCTCGGCCAGCAGGGCGTGACGGTGCCCTTCCCGATCCAGGCGGCGACCCTGCCGAACACGCTGGCCGGCCGGGACGTCCTGGGCCGTGGCCGCACCGGTTCCGGCAAGACCCTCGCCTTCGGTCTCGCGCTGCTGGCCCGAACCGCCGGCCGGCGCGCCGAGCCCCGGCAGCCGCTGGCCCTCGTCCTCGTACCGACCCGTGAGCTCGCCCAGCAGGTCACCGACGCGCTCACCCCGTACGCCCGCTCCGTGCGGCTGCGGCTCGCGACCGTGGTCGGCGGGATGTCGATCGGGAAGCAGGCCGGTGCGCTGCGGACCGGTGCCGAGATCGTCGTCGCCACGCCGGGCCGGCTCAAGGACCTCATCGACCGGGGCGACTGCCGGCTGGACCAGGTCGACATCACCGTCCTGGACGAGGCCGACCAGATGGCCGACATGGGCTTCATGCCGCAGGTCACCGCCCTGCTCGACCAGGTGCGCCCCGGCGGTCAGCGGATGCTGTTCTCCGCCACCCTCGACCGCAACGTCGACCTGCTGGTGCGCCGCTACCTCACCGACCCGGTCGTCCACTCCGTCGACCCCTCCGCGGGCGCCGTCACCACGATGGAGCACCACGTCCTCCAGGTGCACGACACGGACAAGCACCGCACCACCACCGAGATCGCCGCCCGCGACGGCCGCGTGATCATGTTCCTGGACACCAAGCACGCCGTGGACCGGCTGACCAGGGACCTGCTGAACAGCGGTGTCCGGGCCGCCGCCCTGCACGGCGGCAAGTCCCAGCCGCAGCGCACCCGCACCCTGGCGCAGTTCAAGACCGGGCACGTCACCGTGCTCGTGGCCACGAACGTCGCCGCCCGTGGCATCCACGTCGACAACCTCGACCTCGTCGTCAACGTCGACCCGCCCACCGACCACAAGGACTACCTGCACCGCGGCGGCCGTACGGCCCGTGCGGGCGAGTCCGGCAGCGTCGTCACCCTCGTCACCCCGGGGCAGCGCCGCGGCATGACCCGGCTGATGGCCACGGCCGGCATCACCCCGCAGGTCACGCCCGTCCGTTCGGGCGAGGCGGAACTGAGCCGCATCACCGGCGCCCAGGCCCCGTCCGGCGTCCCGGTCGTCATCACCTCCCCGGCCCCGGCCCGCCGCAGCTCGTCCCCGTCGTCGGCCTCGCGGTCCTCCTCGTCGTCCCGCAGCCGTCGTGGCCGCGGCGGCCAGGGCGCGCCCGCCGGCACGGGCGCCCCCTCGCGCGCCAGGGCGCCGCGCCGGCCCGTCGTCGACCCGGCGGCCTGAAGGCCCTGTGGTCCGGCAGCTCACCCATCTCGGCAGGAGGCACCTTGACACCGGTTCGCACGCAACGGCACCGCGCGGTACCCGCCCACCTGACCGTGAGCGACGAGCCGGGCGGGCACGGACCGCGGGTCAGTGACGACATGACCGTCGAGGTCGCCGACCTGGTCATGACGAGTGCCCGGGTCGAACACCTGGTCCTGTGCGACGCCGACGACCAGCGCACCGGCTCGGTCAGCCGGGCCCAGCTCACCCTGGCCCGCGGCAGCTCCACGTACACGGACCGGGTCCGCCTGCGGGACATCCTCGGCGGATCATCCGCCTCCCTCGGTGTCCGGACCGTCGCCGTCGGCGAGAATGGCATCGTCCCGGGCGTTCTCGTCCCCGCCGATCCACTCGCCCGGCCGGCACCGTTTCCCTTCTCCCTGTGAGGCAACATGCGCTGTGTCATCGCCCGGTACCCGTTCGACCTGACCAAGGACGGAGTGCTGGCCTCGATGAAGGGCATCACGCCCGAGCCCGTCACGGGCGAGTCCGTGACCATCGGCCGCCGCCGCTACCCCGTCAAGCAGGTGGGTGAGGTCGTCACCCGTCAGGACCGCCGTGACTTCTCCAGCGGCGAGGTCACCCGGGCCATGGTCCGGCTCGGCTTCACCTGCCACGAACACCCCGAGGCCACCCCGGCCGTGACCCCTCTCACTCCGCTCGAGAACGCGTCGCAGCTGCTCGGCAGCACCACCACCGCGGACGCCTGAGAACGCTCCGCACCGCTCACCGAACCGTGAAGGCCCCGGCGAACACCAGAACCCAAGGTGTCGCCGGGGCCTTCGCCATGTCCCGCGGCGACGTCCCGCACCACCGGCCCGACGGCGTGACCGGCCGATGGTGTTGAATTCAGCCGGGGCCCTGGTGCCGTACGGCATCGGGGCCCCTCGACGCGCGCGTTGCACAACGAGGTGACATGACAGCAGACAGCCCGCTCAACGGTCGGCTGGACGACGACGACTACCCCGCCTACACGATGGGCCGGGCCGCCGAGATGCTCGGCACCACCCCCGGCTTCCTCCGGGCCGTCGGCGAGGCCCGTCTGATCACGCCGCTCCGCTCGGAGGGCGGCCACCGCCGGTACTCCCGCTACCAGCTGCGGATCGCCGCCCGCGCCCGCGAACTCGTGGACCAGGGCACCCCCACCGACGCCGCGTGCCGCATCGTCATCCTCGAGGACCAGCTCCAGGAAGCCCGGCGCATCCACGCGGAGTACCGCCGCGCGGCGCACGAGGCGGGCGGCGGCGGGGGTTCCGGGGCGGGATCGGGCGTCGGCTCGGGCTGATCGGGGCGTCCGGGCAGCGGCATCCCGGGCTCCCGACCGGTCAACTCCCCCCGCACACACGGTCCGTGGCGGGCGTCACCGTGTGCAGAGGGTTCCTCCACCCACAGACACCAAAAATCTGTCGCGGCAAGAGTAGACATTACGGAGTCGAGGGTCGTAGAGTTTCTCCCGTAACCGAGATATCGAGCGGGCGAGGCAGACAGCGAACTGCCTCGCGGCAGGACCGCAGTACCGGCCCCTGAAGGCCGCGAGCAGTACGCCAGCCTGTCCGAGGCAACGTAAGGAGCGAACGCCATCAGGATCGCCCGGGCAGGGCACGACCGGCCCGGGTGCCGCAGGCCCCAGAATGGAAGGTGGTCCCCGGTCAAGCATTCACGATCCCCGCACCCCCGCCTCTTCCGGGCGTCCGTGCGGAACCGCAGAGCCGGCGCGACACACAGCCGGTAGATGGTGTTGAACCCCTCGGGGCCCGGGTGCCGAACGCACCCGGGCCCCTCGATGCGTCCCTGAAACGAAGGTGCTATGCCCGCTGACTCCCCCGCCGTGGACAGCCTCGACGACGACGACTACCCCGCGTACACCATGGGGCGGGCCGCCGCCATCCTCGGCACGACCCCCGCGTTCCTGCGTTCCATCGGTGACGCCAAGCTCATCACCCCGCTGCGCTCCGAGGGCGGCCACCGCCGGTACTCCCGCTACCAGCTGCGCATCGCCGCGCGCGCCCGCGAGCTCGTCGACCAGGGCACCCCGGTCGAGGCCGCCTGCCGCATCATCATCCTCGAGGACCAGCTCGAGGAAGCACTGCGCCTGAACGAGCAGATGCGCGGGCAGAAGGACAGCAGGCACTGACCCGCCCGCCGATCTTGTACGACGCGCGGAGCCGGATATCTACTGCCGCTGCGACAGAAATACGGACGGAGGACACGCGGAATTACACAGGGGCCACCTGGCCCCCGAACCCCGCGCCCCGACGTGTGGTAACGTGATCAGAGTTGCAGTTTTGGTTACCAGAGACTTTGAGTGCTCTTCCGACCTTCCGTCGACGAGCACTCTTTTCGTTTCCCGGAGCTTTAAAAGCTTCGGGCGGGGTACATCGCCACTGCGACTCCGGGTCTGCAAGGTGCGGGCTCCGGGTACTGCCCCAAAGGGAGATTCAATATGGCATCTGGCACCGTGAAGTGGTTCAACGCGGAAAAGGGCTTCGGCTTCATCGAGCAGGACGGCGGCGGCGCTGACGTGTTCGCCCACTACTCGAACATCGCCGCCTCCGGCTTCCGCGAGCTTCAGGAAGGCCAGAAGGTGAACTTCGACGTCACGCAGGGCCAGAAGGGCCCGCAGGCCGAGAACATCGTTCCCGCCTGACGCTGACGCGTACTACGTGGCTGGGGCCCGCACTCTTGGGTGCGGGCCCCAGCGCATTGCCTTTTCCGCGTCCCCTCCGAAAGAGACCCACAGGTCCCGGCGGGGCCTCGCGGACGTACGGAAAAACCGCCCGGCACCGGCGCCAGGACACCGCACCGCGTTCTCGCGGCACGGCGTGCGGCCTTACCGACCGGGCGCACCGGTCCACGGCCCACGGACCGGCTTCATTTTTTTTACCTCGGCTCAGTCTTGTGAATCCTCAATGCGGCTCGTCAGCGCTCGAAGGAATTCCTCGATACGTGCCGCATCGAGGAAGGTTCCCCATGAACCGCACAGCTCGCACGAACAACAACTCCTCCGCCTCCCGCTCGCGCGCGGACCAGGGCGCGACCGGCTCCTCCAGGCGGGGCCGCTTCCGCCCCCAGCCGGCCGGGCGCCAGGGCGCCTCCGGCTCGTCGAAGGGCGGGGGCAGGGGCGGCCGTGGCGGAGGTGCGCCCGGCGGGGAGTTCGCCGTGCCGGTGACCCTCACCCCGGGCCTGCCGCCCGTCGAGGCGTTCGCCGAACTCGACATGCCGGAGCAGCTGCTGACCGCTCTCGGCGTCGAGGGTGTCGTCTCCCCGTTCCCGATCCAGGCCGCGACGCTGCCGAACTCGCTGGCCGGCCGGGACGTCCTGGGCCGTGGCCGCACCGGTTCCGGCAAGACCCTCGCCTTCGGCCTGGCCATGCTGGCCCGCATCGAGGGGCAGCGCGCCGAGCCCCGGCAGCCGCTCGCGCTCGTCCTCGTACCGACCCGTGAGCTCGCCCAGCAGGTCACCGACGCGCTCACCCCGTACGCCCGGGCGCTGCGCCTGAGGATGACCACCGTCGTCGGCGGGATGTCGATCGGCCGCCAGGCGAGCGCTCTGCGGGGCGGTGCCGAGGTCGTCGTCGCCACGCCGGGCCGGCTCAAGGACCTCATCGACCGGCAGGACTGCCGGCTGGACCGCGTCGCGATCACCGTCCTGGACGAGGCCGACCAGATGGCCGACATGGGCTTCATGCCGCAGGTCACCGCGCTGCTCGACCAGGTCCGGCCCGACGGTCAGCGGATGCTGTTCTCCGCCACCCTCGACCGCAACGTCGACCTGCTGGTGCGCCGCTACCTCACCGACCCGGTCGTCCACTCAGTCGACCCCTCCGCGGGCGCCGTCACCACGATGGAGCACCACGTGCTGCACGTGGAGGACGCCGACAAGCACGCCACCACGGCGGAGATCGCCGCCCGCGAGGGCCGCGTGATCATGTTCCTGGACACCAAGCACGCGGCGGACCGGCTGGCCAAGAAGCTCCTCGCCGTCGGTGTCCGGGCCGCGGCCCTGCACGGCGGCAAGTCCCAGTCCCAGCGCACCCGCACCCTGGCGCAGTTCAAGGACGGCCACGTCACGGCACTGGTGGCGACCAACGTCGCGGCCCGTGGCATCCACGTCGACAACCTCGACCTCGTCGTCAACGTCGACCCGCCCACCGACCACAAGGACTACCTGCACCGCGGCGGCCGTACGGCCCGTGCGGGCGAGTCCGGCACCGTCGTCACGCTGGTCCTGCCGCACCAGCGGCGGGACATGACCCGCCTGATGGCCGACGCCGGCATCACCCCGCAGACCACCCGGGTCCGCGCGGGCGAGTCCGAGCTGAACCGCATCACCGGCGCGCAGGCGCCCTCGGGCGTGCCCGTCGTCGTCACCCCGCCGGTGGCGGCCGAACGCCCCAAGCGCACCGGCTCCCCCGCCGCCGGACGGCGCGGCCGTCCCGGCCAGGGCCGCCGCCGGTCCGCCCCGCAGGCGAGCGGT
This sequence comes from Streptomyces sp. NPDC043878, assembly GCF_056435735.1. Taxonomy (NCBI): domain Bacteria; kingdom Bacillati; phylum Actinomycetota; class Actinomycetes; order Kitasatosporales; family Streptomycetaceae; genus Streptomyces; species Streptomyces sp. NPDC043878. Next base: position 400,250 of record NZ_JBWKDW010000002.1, on the reverse strand, counting down.
CGCTGAACGGGTCCCGGCCCCCCGGAGTTCCGGGGCGGCCGGACCCAACCTCCCCCGCGACACCCGGTCGGTACGTCACTGGAGTAGGCTCCTGACCCATGTCGCACCCTGATGACCTGCTCGTCGACCTCGCCGCGAGAGTGGAGTCGGAGCAGCACAGTCGGATGTCCCTCACCGTGGTGATCCCCGGAGCCGTCATCACCGGACGTCTGGCCCCGGAAGCCATGTGGAAGCAGCGCGTGGCCGAAGTGCTGCGGGACTCCGCCCAACTGGCCCCCTTCTCCGACGTGTTCACCGCACCGGACCCGGTCACGGACTCCGGCGGCGAGGCACCGGGACCCCGCGCCCGGCCCACCCACCTCCACTTCCACGTGGCCCGCATCCTCCAGGGCAACTTCGGCATCCCCGACACGGGCGGCATGTACCGCGTCGCCCTGGAGGACGTCAACGCCTGGACCGTCGGGGACATCAGCTACTCGGATCAGTGAGCACGCCGGGCCGGCCCGCCGCGTGAGCGCCGGGCCGGCCCTTCGGCACATCGGGCGGTGGGCGTCCGTGACGGCGTCCCGCCGCTCGCTCGGACCCGCCCACCTCACGGCGCGGTTAATTTTCGCTCAACCCTTGGTTGCGGGGCGGTGAGCGGGTGACCATGGGGCCATGACTCTGGCCGAGCGAGCCATGGAACGACTGGAGGTCTGGCCCGATCTCAGTGCGGGCCTGCCCAGTTGTGGCACCGGGCGGGCTCTTCGTTCCGTCCACCACGAGATCGTCCACTTCCACTCGGACCGGGACGTCGACCTGCATCTCACCGTCCCCGCGATCGAGCGGTTCCGCGACGACCTACGCGGGTCGACCGCCGTACACCTGGTGCCGGGGTCCCGCTGGGTCACCGTCCACCTCGACTGCGGCGGGGACGTCGACCTGCTGATGAGTCTGGTCAGCGTCGCCCTCAAGGCCCATCTGGCCGAGGGCTCCGGCGCGGCCCCGCCGCTCGCCTCCTGCAACTTCCGCCGTGTCACGGTGGTGCCGCGCGGGCACGCCGGCGACCGCTGAGCCGACGGGCCGTACCGGCTACGGCCCGACCGCTGAGCCGACAGGCCGTCCCGGAGTACGGCCCGAAGGAGACCGCCGGGTGTAGCGGGCTACACCCCCGGTCGGGGAGAGCGCTCCCTCGTGACGGCGGGCGCGGCACGGGATCGTTGATCTCACCAGGTCAACGGCTCCCCGTCGGGGAGTCCACGGCTCTCCCCGAAAGGTCCCTCCCATGAAGGCGCTGCTCTCCTCCAAGCCCGTCCTGTGGTTCCTCTTCCTGTTCAACCTCACCGTGGCGGCGGTCGCCCCCTTCGCGGTCGACGGCGTGCAGGGCCTGGTGACCAGTGCCGGCATGGCCGTCGTCTCGGTCGGCGCGGGGGTCGCACTCCTTCAGGGGCGCCCCCGGCGGGCGCGGGGCTGATCCGGAGTTCGTCGCCCAGGGCCCCACGCCGGCCAAGCCGCACCTCCGCCGAGCTGGTGACAGCGTGCTTGGTGGCGGTTCGTCGACCTGGCGGACCGGGTCGGCATCACCGCCACCCACGGCGGGCGCCCAGCCGCCCCCTCCGCCACGACGGGCGACGGGCACGGTCCCCCTCGCTCTTGCACTTGCTTAACTCAATCAATCTTGTTTATGCTTGAGTAAGTCAAGCAAACCTCAGATGCGCCGACGGAGGTCCCTGTCATGTCCGACGCCCTTGCCCGACCCGCCGAGGCGGCCACGCCCGCCCCTCCCAGGTCGAACGCCGTGGTGGCGGTGCTGGCCCTGGCCGGAATCGTCGTCTCCCTCATGCAGACGCTGGTCATCCCGATCGTCCCCGAGCTCCCCAAACTCCTCGACGCCCCCGCCTCCGACACCGCCTGGGCTGTCACCGCCACCCTCCTCGCGGCCTCCGTGGCCACCCCGGTGGTCGGACGGCTCGGCGACATGTTCGGCAAGCGACGCATGCTGCTGGTCAGCATCGTGCTGCTGGTGACCGGCTCGGTGGTCTGCGCCCTCGCGGACTCCCTGCTCCCGATGATCATCGGCCGGGCGCTGCAGGGCCTGGCCGCCGCGGTCGTCCCGCTCGGCATCAGCATCATGCGTGACGTCCTGCCCGCCGAGCGGCTGGCCGGCTCCACCGCCCTGATGAGCGCCTCCCTCGGTGTCGGCGGCGCCCTCGGCCTGCCCTCGGCCGCCTTCATCGCCGACAACTTCGACTGGCACCTGCTGTTCTGGGTCTCCGCCGCCCTCGGCACCCTCGCCCTCGTCCTGGTCGTACTGATCGTGCCGGAGTCCAAGGTGCGGGCCGGTGGCCGCTTCGACCTGGTCGGCTCGCTCGGACTCTCGGCCGGCCTGGTCTGCCTGCTGCTCGCCATCTCCAAGGGCTCCGACTGGGGCTGGACCAGCGCCACCACCCTCGGTCTCGGTGCCGCGGCCGTCATGATCCTGCTGTCCTGGGGCTTCTACGAGCTGCGCGCCGGGCAGCCGCTGGTCGACCTGCGCACCACCGCGAGGAAGCAGGTCCTGTTCACCAACCTCGCCTCCGTCGCCCTCGGCTTCTCGATGTTCGCGATGTCCCTGGTCCTGCCGCAGCTGCTCCAGCTGCCCACCCAGACCGGCTACGGCCTCGGCAGGTCGATGCTGACCGTCGGCCTGGTACTGGCCCCGCAGGGCCTCGTGATGATGGCGATGTCCGCCGTGTCCGCCGGAGTCACCAAGGCCAAGGGACCCAAGGTCACCCTGATGATCGGCGCCCTGATCGTGGCCGCCGGCTACGGCGTGAGCCTCGTCCTGATGAGCGAGGTCTGGCATCTCGTCCTGGTGTCCTGCGTCATCGGCGCCGGCGTCGGCTTCACCTACGGCGCCCTGCCCGCCCTCATCATGGGCGCCGTCGACCCCACCCAGACCGGTGCCGCCAACAGCCTCAACACGCTGATGCGCTCGCTCGGCACCTCCTTCGCCAGCGCCATCGCCGGCGTCGTACTGGCCCAGATGACCACCGACTTCGGCGGCTACGCCCTCCCGGCGGAGAACGGCTTCAAGACCGTCATGGCCATCGGTGCCGGAGCGGCCCTGCTCGCCTTCGCCCTCGCCACCTTCATCCCGAAGCGTCCGGTCCCGGCCCGCACCACCGACCCGGCGCCCACCTCCCCGGCGACCGCCGAAGCCAGGGCCTGACCCGGGACCGGTCCCCCGGCCCACCGCACCACGCGCCTCACCGCGCCGCCTCACCCACACGCCCCGCACGGCCACCGCCCCGTCTCGTCTCGCCGTATCCGGAAGGAACGCCCATGAACACGCTGCTCTCGCCGAAGCCCGCGGCGGCGCACGAGGCGGGGCGCGTGGAGCGCCAGGAGACGACGGCCCGAGCGGCCGCCGCTTCCGGACCGCTCACCTCCTTCCTCCGGTTCACGGTGCTGGGCGGCGGCGTCGGGGTGCTCTCCAGCGGCGCGGTGGCGGGGCTGGCCGGGCTGATGCCCTGGGCGGTGGCGAACGCGCTGATCACCGTCGCGTCCACGCTGCTGTGCACCGAGCTGCACGCGCGCTTCACCTTCGGGACGGGCGGCCGGGCCGGCCTGCGCCGGCACTGGCAGTCCGCGGGTTCGGCGGCGGCCGCCTACGCGGTGACCTGCGCCGCGATGCTCGTCCTGCACCTGGTGCGGCAGTCTCCCGGCACGCTGACCGAGGAGATCGTGTACCTCGGTGCCTCGGGCGTCGCGGGCCTCGGCCGTTTCCTGCTCCTGCGGCTCTTCGTCTTCGCCACCGGCCGCACCCGCGCCACGGCGACGGCGGCCCCCGCGCGCGCCGGGGAGACGGTCGGCGCCGACACCCGTGCCCGGCGGACGCGGGCCCGCCTCACCGGGCCGGCGAGCCGGGCGGCGGCAGCGCTCGGGCGGTTGCGCCCGGCCTCGTCCTGGACGGTCTCACCGGCGCCCTCGGGGTGACGCCGGGCCACCCACCGCCAAGGGCGGCCTGGCACCGTGGAGTTCACGGGGGCCGGCCGCCCTCTCGGCGTCGGCAGCGGCGACCGTACGACAGCCCTCCCCGAAGGCCGTCACTGGGCGCGGACGACGTTCGCTGCCGGCATGCGCAGGGCCAGGCGGGTGGGGAGGGTCGTGGTGAGGAAGGCGGTCGCGGTGATCGTGACGGCGAGGGCGGGCAGGAGCCAGCCGGGGCCGGCGGGCCAGGGGCGGCCCAGGAAGGACTGGCCCAGGAGGATCAGCGGGATCGCGGACAGCAGCAGGCCGGCGGTGAGGGCGGTGGCGGCCGTGACCGCGGCCTCGCGGCGCATCATCGCCCGGATCTGACGGGGGGTCGTACCACTCAGCCGTAGCGTGGCCAACTCGGTTCGGCGCTGCGCGGTGGCAGCCACGAGCTTGTTCGCGATGCTGAGCAGGAGGTAGACCAGCAGGACCACGACGGTGGCCAGGTTGATCCACACCTCCGGCGGGGCGTCCTCCAGGCCGTCGGCGGCGGGGAGCCGGGTGCCGGCGAGCGCCAGGCCGGGCCGGGAGGCCGCGAAGGCGGTGAGGCGACGGTGGGCCGAGGCCGTGCCGTCGGTGCGGATCAGGACGGACTGGTCGAGGGCCGTCGTGGTGTGCCCGGCGGCGAGGTCGCCGGACAGGGCGAGCGTGCCGAAGCCGAGGCCCCGGGCGTAGACGGCGACCACCTCGGCGTCGGTCCTCGTGCCGTCGCCCAGCACCAGGCTCACGTGCCGGCCGGGCCGGGCCCCCCGGGTGCGGGCGACGTCGCTGCTGACGGCGACCGTGCGGCCGGTCAGGCGGCGCAGGCTGCCGTCCCTGACGTCCAGGTCGAGCACGCCGGCCGCGGACGGCGTGAGGATCATCGCGGTCTGCGCCTCGGCCTGGGGGTCGCCGAGCTGCTCGTAGCGCCACACCACGGTGGTGGAGCCGACGGGGGCCGCCGCGCGTACGCCGGGTGTGTGCCGTACGGCGGAGAGCGTACCGGTGGGCAGGCCGCCCAGGCCGGGCGCGGTGAGCCGCTGCTGGGCGAGGGTGCCGGCCCGCGTGTCGCGGGCGGTGGCGGCAAGGACCGTGGTCTGGGTGAGGACGTATGTCAGGACGAACACGACCGCCATGGCGAGCGCGCTGACGATCCCCGCGTTGCGCAGGGCGTAGGCGCGCACGTTGGAGGCGGCGAGCCAGGTCGGGGCGGACGCGGACCGGGTGCGCCGGACCGCCAGCGAGCCGATGCCCCGCACGAGCGCCGGGCCGGTCAGTGCCAGGCCGATCGCCCCGAGGATGCCCGCGATGGAGGTGGCCGCCGCGCCGACGACCGTGCGGGAGAACAGCGGGGTCACCGACAGGGTCGTCGCGCCGGCCAGCACCAGCAGGCCGGCGCGGGTGCGGGCCCTCGACGGGCCGCGGGGTTCGCTGCGCGACTCGGCGACGGCCTCCGTGGCGGGCATCCGCGAGGTGCGCCAGGCGGCTCCCCGGGCCGACAGCTGGACGGCCGCCGCCATCAGCAGGAGGGACGCGAGAGCCGGCAACGGGCTGATCGTGAGCGGGAGTTCGGGCGGGACGACACCCTGGTCGGTCAGCAGCCGGCGGAACCGGCCGGCCAGCAGGTAGCCGAGTCCCACACCGGGGGCCACGGCCACGGCCGCGACCACGCCGGACTGGGCCGCGGCCAGGCGGCGGATCTGCCGCGGGGTCGCTCCCACGGCCCGCATCAGCGCCAGGTCGCGGCGCTGGCCGCCGACCGCCACCGCCAGCGCGCTCGCCATGACGAACCCGGTGATCAGCAGGACGATCCCGCCGAGCGAACCGGACAGCAGGATCAGCAGGGAGCGGGAGGCGCCCACGCCGGGGGAGACCGTGTCGCCGCGCCCGCCCCCGGTGAGGGTCAGCAGCCCGGTGCCCGCCAGCTTCGTGTGGACCTCGGAGGCGACGCGTTCCCGCGCGCCGGGCGCCGTACGCAGACCGATGAGGTCGACGGTCGCGTCGGCTCCGGTGCCGTGGCCGGACAGCCGCAGGGCCGTCGGGTCGGCGAAGAGGAGACCCGCGTCCGGCGCGGCGACGACCGCCGAGACCCGGTACGCGGCGGCGGTCCGGCCGGCGGCCACCACCCGGACCCGGTCACCGGGCCGCACCCCGGCGGCGTCGGCCAGGGCGCTGTCGACCGCCACCTCGCCGGAGCCGGCCGGCGGACGGCCCGCCACGCGCGCGGCGGCCGACAGGCGCGACGAGGACCAGCCGTGCCCCGCCGTCGCCGGGTCCCGGACGCCCGGGACCGCCCGGCCGGAGTCGTCGACGAGAGCGGCGGGAAAGCCGAGGTCGCCGACCGCCCCGGTGACCCCGGGCAGCGCGGCGAGTTCGGCGGTCAGCCGGGCGGGGACGCGGCGCCGTTCCGGCAGCGCGACCGGCAGGTCGCCACCGCCCGGGCGGAACTCCTGGTCGGCCGCGACCACCACGTCCGCGCCTGCCAGCCGGCCGGCCGGCAGGTGGGAGCGCAGACCGGACTCGGCCAGCACTCCGGTGCCGGTGATCAGGGCCGCGCCGCCGAGCACCGCGCACGCCACGGCCGACAGCGCGGCCAGGCGGTGCCCGGCCATCCGTATCGCCAGATGCAGCATCGTCTTCTACCTCTCCCCCAACATGACCAGCCGGTCGGCGAGTCGGGGGGCCGTCGGGGCGTTCAGGGACTCGACGACCCGGCCGTCGGCCATCACCAGCACCTGGTGGGCGCGGGCGGCGGCCGCCGGGTCGTGGGTGACCATCACGACCGTCTGGCCCAGCGTGTCCACGAGTTCGCGCAGCAGGTCCAGCACGTCGCGGGCGCTGCGCAGATCCAGCGCGCCGGTCGGCTCGTCGGCGAAGACGACTGCCGGCCGGGCCGCCAACGCCCGTGCCAGGGCGGCTCGTTGCTGCTGGCCGCCGGACAGCTCGGCGGGACGACGGGTGAGCCGGTCGGCCAGTCCGACCCGCTCGACCAGCATGTCCACCCAGTCCCGGTCCGGGGCGCGGCCCGCCAGCCGCAGAGGCAGCGTGATGTTGTCCTCGACGCTGAGCGAGGGGATGAGGTTGTAGGACTGGAACACGAACCCGATCCGCTCCCGGCGCAGTTCGGTACGGCGGGTCTCGTTCAGGCCCGCGATCTCACGGCCGTCGACACGGACGCTGCCCGAGGTCGGGGAGTCCAGCCCGGCGGCACAGTGCATCAGCGTGCTCTTGCCCGAGCCCGAGGGGCCCATCACCGCGAGGAACGTGCCGGGTGCCACGGTCAGCGACACGGCGTCGAGGGCGCGTACCCCTCCCGGGTACTCCTTGGTGACGTCCGTGAGCTCGATGGCCGACGCCCGCCGCGTGGTGCTCGCGGGGTGTGTCGCGGCCCTCATCGCCGGCCCTGGAGTCCGCGGACGGCGAGGGCGGCCACACAGACGGCCGTCGTCGCGCCGATGGCCAGGTGTACGGCCGTACCGGCACCGGCGTACGACGCCACCGTGTTGGCGACCACGCTGACCACCACCAGCGTCCACAACAGTGTGCGCACCGCGTCCGACATGGAGGTCTCCTCCGCTCGATTCCCCGTCTGCTGTCGTCACCGACGCTATGGACCGGACCCCCTGCGAGCCGATCCCGCCCACCGCCCGGTTCGAGGTACAGCAGGCTGTACTCCCGGCCCCTGTGACTGACGTGAACTGCGGTGCGCTCTAAGGTCGTTCACGAGCCGGGCAGGGGAGTCGGGTGGGGGGGCGCGCGAACGCGCGGGTGCGGGAGAGCGGCTGCGGGTGCGGGTGCGGGGTGCCGGTACCGGCGCGGGCCGGGACCTGTCCCGTGCGTCCCGTCCGTCCGCGTCCCGTCGCGCCCGTCCCGCACCGTTCCGTTCCGTCGCGCGAAGAGGAGGGCTGATGACCATCAGGGGGCGGCATCCCGCCGCGACCGGCCCCGGAGCCGGCCGCGAGACGGCGGGGGGCGCCGTGCCGGGGCCGGGGAGGTCCTCGCGCGGGCCTTCGGCGAAGCGTTCGGCGCTCTCGGGCGGCTGGCCGGCGGGCTGGGCACCGCGGCGGGAGCGCTGGGGGTGCTGTGCTGGCTGGCTGTCACCGCCCTGACCGTCCCGGTGGGTGCGGGCCTGCTCATGGCGCCCGCGGTGCTGCGCGCCCTGCACGCCCTGGCCGGCCGGGAACGCGAACGGCTGGGCCGGCACGGTCCGGAGGTCCTCGCCCCACAGCCCCCGCCGACGCGGCCGCGCACCGCCCTCGCCGACCCCGTCACCCGGCGCGAGTTGCGCTGGCTGGTCCGGCACGCCACCCTCGGACTGCTCCTCGGGCTGCTCGGGGTCCTGCTGCCGGTCGCAGCCGTGCGCGACAGCACGTTCCCGCTGTGGTGGCGCCTGGTGCCCGACAACGTGACGAGCACGTCGCCCGGCATCGGGACCACACGCTCGTGGCCCGGCGCCCTCGCCGTGCTCCTCCTCGGGGCCGGCTGGACCGCCATCATCCTCGGCCTCACCCCCGGCATGGCCCGGCTCCAGGAGCGGCCGGGACGCCGGCTGCTCGCGGCCCGCCCCGAGACGGACCTGTCCCTGCGGGTCGCCGAACTCACCGCCACCCGCGCCGCCGCCCTGGACGCCCACGCCACCGAACTGCGCCGCATCGAACGCTCCCTGCACGACGGCACGCAGAACCGGCTCGTCACCGTGACCGTGCTGCTCGGCGCCGCCCGCCGGATGGTGGCCCGCGACCCGGCCGGCGCCGACGAACTCCTCGAACGCGCCCAGTCCGCCGCCGAACAGGCCCTGGCCGAACTACGGACGGTCGCGCGCGGCATCCTGCCCCCGGTGCTGGCCGACCGGGGGCTGGCCGGCGCGCTGTCGGGACTGGCCGCCCAGTGCGCGGTGCCCTGCCGGATCGACGTCGACGTACCCGTGCGCTGCGCCGCCTCCGTCGAGGCGACCGCCTACTTCGTGGTCGCCGAGGCCCTCACCAACATCGCCCGGCACAGCGGCGCCGGGCACGCCACCGTCACCGCCCGCGCCCACGCCGGCCGGCTGCGCCTGCGCGTCGGCGACGACGGCCGCGGCGGCGCCGACGAGAGCGCCGGCTCCGGGCTCACCGGCATCCGCCGCCGGATCGCGGCGCACGACGGCACCCTCACGCTGGCCAGCCCGGCCGGCGGACCGACGAGCCTGGAGGTGGACCTGCCATGCGGATCGTGATCGCGGAGGACGACCCGCTGCTGCGGGAGGGGCTGGCGCTGCTGCTGCGCGCCGAGTCCCTCGACGTGGTGGCCACCGCCGGGACCGCCGACGGCGCGCTGGACGCCATCGGCGCGCACACGCCCGACGTCGCCATCCTCGACGTACGGATGCCGCCGACCCACACCGACGAGGGGATCGTGGCGGCGGTCGAGGCCCGGCGCCGGCAGCCCGGGCTCGCCGTGCTGGTGCTGTCCGCGTACGTCGAGCAGTCCTTCGCCACCGAGTTGCTCACCGGCGGCGTGGCCGGCCTCGGCTATCTGCTCAAGGAACGGGTCGGGCGGGTGGAGGAGTTCCTCGACGCGCTGCGCCGGGTGGCCGCCGGAGGCACCGCGATCGACCCGGAGGTGGTCGTGCAGCTCTTCACCCGCTCGCGTGAGGACAGCCGCCTGGACCGGCTCAGCCCGCGCGAGCGGGAGGTGCTCGCGCTGATGGCCGAGGGGCTGGGCAACACGGCCGTCGCCGAACGGCTGGTGGTCACCGAGGGCGCCGTCCACAAGCACATCCGCAGCATCTTCGCGAAGCTCGACCTGGCCCCCACCGACCGGGTGGACCGCCGGGTCGCCGCCGTCCTGCGCTACCTGGAGGACGTCCGCCGGCCGGCCTGAGCGACGCGGGAGGGTCCGCGGGGATGGGAGCGCTACCACCGGCCGGCGGACCCGGCGCGGCCTTGGCGGCCGACCCCGCGGTCCCCGGCGGAAAACCCCCTCCTCATCTGTCACAGGCATGCCATACGCTGCGCATAGCAGCCGCGCCCCGGACGCCACCGCGATCAGCGGTCGTATCCGGGCGTTGCGCGGCGCACTCAACTACCGGTGTCCCACCGGTTTTCTTGTGGGGGTATCAGCACTGTGCGCAGGCGCAGCATCTCTACCGCGACGACGCTCGCGGTTCTCTTCAGCTCGGCGGCGCTGAGCGTCGTCGCGGCCGGTACGGCGTCGGCCGCCTCGGCGACCGTCACCTCGCCGGGCGGCATCGTCGCGGACGGGGCCCTGCAGCGGGTCTTCGTCGGCGACAGCTCGGCCGGCCGGATCGTCGCCGCGAACTACTCCGGCACCCTCGTCGACTCGATCAGCGGCATCGGCCAGATCTCCGACCTGGCGCTGTCCGAGGACGGCGCGACCCTGTACGCGGCCGCGCCCGACCTGCACGAGATCGTGGCCCTCGACGCGGCCACCCTCGACGTCAAGCACCGCTACACCGTCTCCACCACCACCGGCCCGCGCCACGTCGCCTTCGCCGGCGGCAAGCTCTGGTTCTCCTACGGCGACCAGTGGGACGGCGACCTGGGCTCGGTCGACCCGGCCGTGGACCCGGCGGGCGAGACCGACCCGGTGACGCTCGGCCAGTACTCGAACAAGGTCTGGGGCCAGGCGCTCCTGGACACCGACCCGAACCAGCCGGGCGTGCTGGCGGTCGGCGAGACCGGCATCTCCACGGACTCGATGGCCGTCCTCGACGTGTCCGGCGCCACCCCGCAGCAGGTCGCCTGGTACCAGGGCGACTACTCGCTGAACAGCGGCATCGGGGACATCGACCTGATACCCGGCGGCAAGCAGGTCCTGGTCAACGGCCACGACCGGGACGCCTACGCGGACGGCACGTTCAAGGCGGCCGGCTCCTACCCGGCCGGGCAGCGCGCGGACATCGCCGCCGACGGCCTGATCGCCCAGGTCGCGGGCGACAAGGTGGCCGTCTACAAGCCGAACACCACCCAGCCGGTGCGCACCTACACCACCAGCAGCGACGGCACGGGCGACCTGGCCTGGGCCCCGGACTCCTCGCGGCTCTTCGCGCTGGTCCCCTCGGGCGGCGCCTACGTCCTCAAGGCGCTCACCGGTCCGACGCTGAACGCCCCGACGCTCACGGTCAGCGCCCCGGCGACCGCCCCGCGGGCCAAGCAGCTCACCGTCAAGGGCAAGCTGTCGGCGACGGTTCCGCTGCCCGCCGGCGTGAAGGTCCAGGTCACCCGCACCGACCTGGAGAGCCCGGACGGCAAGGCGCTGCCCGCCGCCACGGTGAAGGCGGACGGCACGTACTCCTTCACGGACACCCCGCCGGCCGGCGGCACGGTCACGTACAAGGTCAGCTACGCGGGCGACGCCGAGCACTCCTCGGCGAGCGGCTCCGACAAGGTCGCGGTCTCCCGCGCCTCGACGGCCCTGACGCTGAACAAGAACGGCAACCTCTACGACTACGGGACCGACGTCTCGTTCACGGCGCACCTCGGCACGACGTACAAGAACCGTACGGTCGAGATCTGGGCCGACCCCTTCGGCGGCGACAAGCCGAAGAAGCTCATCAAGACCGGCAAGGTCAACTCCCACGGCAACCTCTCGGCGACCGTGGACATGACCCGCGACACGACCGTCACCGCCGTCTTCAAGGGTGACGCCCGCTACGCGCCGAAGTCGGTGAAGTCCACGGCGTACGCCCGCGTCAAGATCTCCACGTCCGTCTCCAGGCACTACAAGACGGGCCGGATCGGCTCGCACTCGTACTACTGGTTCCACAAGAGCACCGACCCGCTGCTCACCACGACGATGACCTACTACCCGGGCCGCCAGCAGCGGTTCGACCTGGAGGTCTACTACAACGGCACGTGGAACTCGGCCGACTCGGAGTACTTCGGGCTCGGCACGAACGGCAAGTCGGCCGTGAGTCTGGGCGCCCCGGGCGAGGCCGGCATCAAGGCGCGGATGCGCTCGACGTACGTCAACGGTTCCTCCGGTGACTCCGTGAACTCGACGACGTACGGCTCCTGGAAGTACCTGTACTTCTCCAACTGACCCGCCAACCGGCCATCGGGCGGCGGGGTTTCCCCTGCCGCTCGTGGCCGTCGGTCACCCGTCGCCGGCCCGGAGAGCGGGCCGGGGGCGGGTGCGGGGGGTGAGCCCCGCGGAAGCCACGGGGGAGCCCGGGGAAGCCACAGGGAAGCCCCGGGAAGAAGAGCAGTAGAACTCTTGAACAATTCGGGAAAACAGCCAGGGGCCCGCACCGGAAGGTGCGGGCCCCTGTGTTACGCCGGGTGAGCGCAGATCAGGCGGGGACGATGTTCTCCGCCTGCGGGCCCTTCTGGCCCTGCGTGACGTCGAAGGTCACCTTCTGGCCTTCCTGCAGCTCACGGAAGCCCTGGGTGGCGATGTTCGAGTAGTGGGCGAAGACGTCGGGACCGCCGCCCTCCTGCTCGATGAAGCCGAAGCCCTTTTCCGCGTTGAACCACTTCACAGTACCGGTGGCCATGTCATAACTCCTGAAACAGTGCTGGGAGCTCACACCGCGTGAGCCCCGCTCATCGCCGTGATGATCACCTGCCAGGGAAAAACCGTCAGCAAAATGGCAACCAAAACTGCAACTGGGACCCAACCCTAGCACCCGAAAAGCGCGGAAAGAATATGCGCAAAAAGAAGTGTCCGACCCCGACGGAATTCCTGCTCCGCCGACACCAGATTTTCCGTCGCGGCCCCGACCGTATCTCTCCGCCGGGGGTCACAGGTCCCCACTGTGACCCGGGGAGACACCACGGGCACCGGCGGTGAGGCCACGCCGTCGGGCGGGGTCCGCACGTCACCCGTACGGCCGCCACCCGAACGCTGGGCGGGCAGGGGGCGGCAAAGAGTCGCTATTGCACCCGTACGGGCGAATAATTGACCTATGAGCAACGTGATGTTTGAACTGGCGGCCCAGTCGGGTGACGTGCTGAACGTGCTCGCGGCCTTCGCGGGTGGCCTGGTCATCGCCGGCGCCCTGGTGTGGGCCGTGCGACTGGGCATGAAGGTCGGGGACGAGGAGTCCCCGAGACCCAGGCCGGAGGAGCAGCCCCGGCTGCCCGCGACCGGCGCGATCCGCGAGACACGGGAGATGCGGGAGGCCGAGGAGGTCCCCGTCGCGGCGGACGAGACGGAACGGCTCATGCCGTACCAGCTCCGCCACGCCGGGACCAGGCGGGGCGAGGACCAGCGGCGGCGGCGCTGGCAGCCCGGCTCCAGCGGCTCCTTCGGCAGCGGCGGCCTGGGACACACGTAACGGGCCCGGACGACGCGGGGGCCGCCCTGCCGTCCACGGGGGACGGGGGCAGCCCCGCTTCGGGTACTTCGAGTGCCTCGGCCACTCCGGGCGCCTCGGACACTTCAGGCGCCTCGTCGTGCACCTGGAAACCCGTGGCCCCGGGTCAGGTGGCCCCGGGTCCGGCGACCTCGGGCCCGGGGGCCCGGACTCCGGTCACCTCAGACCCGGCTGTCCGCCGGCCGGTAGACCGCCAGCGCCCAGATCACGAAGAAGTCGATGGCGATCATGACGAGCGACCAGAGCGGCGCGTACGGCAGGAACAGGAACTGCGCCAGCATGCTCAGCGAGGCCAGGAAGATACCGGTGACGCGCGCCCAGGTGAGACCCCTGAGGATGCCCGCGCCGGTCGCCACGGCCAGCGCGCCCAGGATGACCAGGATCCAGCCCCAGCCGGTCAGGTTGATCTTGTAGACGTAGTCGCCGAGGCGGGCGTACACGTCGTCCTTGGCGAGCGCCGAGATGCCCTGGAAGATCGCCAGAACACCGTTCATCAGCATCAGGACACCGGCGAAGACGGCGCCGCCGGATGCCCAGGCGGAGTTGGTGTGTCCCGTGCCGGGGCTGCCCGCCTCGGGTGCCGAGCCGGCCGGCCGGTGCCCCTCGGCCCAGGCCGAGGTCTGCTCCTGTCCGGTCGGCGGCTTCGCGTGCGGCTGCTGGGTCATGGCCGTACCCCACATCTTCCGGGGCGTCGGGTGTCGTACACCGTCCGCCCGTATGTCGTCGGTTCTCCGACGATCCGGCCGGAGCCGGGCCGCCACCACGGGAGCTGGGCCGAACGGGTGACGCCCGGCATGCGGCCGGGCGCCCGCCGATCTTCACTGGGACGGAAGACACCCACACGGGTTACGCAGGCCCGGGGCGAGACTTCTGGAGGCGAGATGGCCGGTTACCGTGCGCGCCGGACGACGGCCGGAGCGCTGACCGCCACCGTGGTGGCCGTGGCCGCCGCGCTGACCGGCTGTTCCAGCGACGACAGCCCGTCGGACGCGGTCAGCAAGGCCGCCTCGGCGGCCCGGTCGGCGGGCGCCGAGGTGACGGCCGCCGCGTCCTCCCTCGCCTCGCGGGCCTCGGAGGCGTACGCGTCGGCGACGGCCGAGGCCGGCCGCACCTTCGACGACATCAAGGGCGGGACCGACGCCAAAGGGTCCGTCACGCTCGGCACCCCGGCCACCGACGCCGACGGACGGACGACGGTCGACGTCACCGCCGCGAACACCGCGGGCTCGGCGAAGTCCTTCGCCGTGCAGGTCGACTTCACCGGCCAGGACGGCGGGCTGCTCGACGTGGTCGTCGTCACCGTGTCCGACGTGCCGGCCGGCGGGTCGGGCAAGGCCACGGCCCGCAGCAACCGGAAGCTGACCGACACGGGCAAGGGAGAGGTGCGCACGAAGGTGGCGCGGGCGGTGCGGTACTGAGCCCGCCCACCGCCTGCGCGGCCCCCGGGCCGCGTGAGAACCGGGCGACGAGGCACCGAGGCAGGCGATGAGCGAGACACCGGAACTCTTCACGGAGGCGGACTACGCGGCCCGGATGACGCGTGCCGCCCGGGAGGCGGCCCTCGCCGGGCTCGCCGGGCTGCTCGTCACCCCCGGACCCGACCTGGTCCGGCTGTGCGGCTACCGGCCCGCGGCGGACACCGGGCGGCTGACCCTGCTGGTGCTGGCCGCGGACTCCGAACCCCGGCTGCTGGTACCGGCCCGGGAACTGCCGGACGCCGAGACCGCTCCCGGCGCGGGAGCGCTGCGCACCTTCGTCTGGCACGACGGCCAGGACCCGTACGCCGCCGCGGCCGGACTGCTGCGCCCGCACGGCCACTACGGCGTCTGCGACTCCACCTGGGCACTGCATCTGCTGGGCCTCCAGGAGGCGCTGCCGCTGACCACCTACCGGCCGCTGACCGTGGTGCTGCCGCTGCTGCGCGCGGTCAAGGACGCGCACGAGGTGGCCCGGCTGGCGGCCGCGGGCGCGGCGGCCGACGCGGCGTACGCGGAGATCCTCTCCGTGCGCTTCGCCGGGCGCCGGGAGGCCGACGTGGCCGCCGACCTGGCCCGGCTGCTGCGTGAACACGGCCACAGCCAGGTCGACTTCACCCTGGTCGGCGCCGGCCCCAACGGCGCCGACCCGCACCACGAGGCGGGCGAACGCACCATCGAGGACGGCGACATGGTGGTGCTCGACTTCGGCGGCCTGCGCGACGGTTACGGCTCCGACACCACCCGCACGGTCCACGTCGGCGAGCCGACCCGGGAGGAACGGCGGGTCCACGGGGTCGTCCGGGCCGCGCAGCAGGCGGCCTTCGAGGCGGTACGGCCCGGCACGCCCTGCCGGGAGATCGACCGGGTGGCCCGCACGGTGATCGAGGACGCCGGCTACGGCGACCGTTTCGTGCACCGCACCGGACACGGCATCGGCGTCACCACCCGCGAACCGCCGTATCTGGCCGAGGGCGAGGACGAGCCGCTGGTCGCCGGCATGTGCTTCTCCATCGAACCCGGCATCTACCTGCCCGACCGCTTCGGGGTGCGCATCGAGGACGTCGTGACGTGCACCGAGGAGGCCGGGCGCCGGCTCAACACGACCCCGCACGACCTGGCGATCGTGTCCTGAGCGGTCGTCGGCCCGCACGCCGTCCGGAACCGGGCCCCACGCCATCCAGCCGGAACCGGGCCTCACGCCATCCAGAAGAAGACCGCCGTCATGCGCTTCTCCTCCAGCGTGGTCCCGCAGTAACCGGTCGCGCTGTGCACGAGGTTGGCGCTGTACAGGAGCAGCCGGTTGTGGCGGTGCGGCACGCGCACGTCCTCCTCGAAGGCGTCGGCGGACACGAACCGGGTGCCGAGCGCGTCGACGAGGTTGTTGTGCGGGGCCTGTACGACGTTGCCGCCGAGCCGTCCGCCGGGCAGTGACTGCCGGTAGAAGCTCGTCCCGCAGTCCTTGGGCACCGACGGGTTGAGGTAGAGCACGGCCGCGTACCGGCACAGGGCCCGTGAGTCGGTGTGCGGCCGGGGCTCGCTCTCGCCCTCGCCGACGACCTGCACGCAGTTGTGGTTGAGCGTTCCGCCGCCGGGCGCCTGCTGCACCCACAGGCGGCCGGCCCCGGTCGCCTTGCGCACCAGTGCCTCGACACGCCCCAGTTCGGCCGCGTCGAGGCCGGGCATGGCCCGCAGTCCCGGCCAGCTCTCGGGTTTGTGGGGGTGGCCCTCGATCCAGTCGTCCTTGGCGAGGCACCGCTCGCGGACGGCGTCCGGATCGGACAGGACGTCGTCCAGGACCCAGTAGTCGCGCCCCTTGGTGGGCTTGCGGTAGGGCAGGACGGGAAGGGCGGGACGAGCCGTGGGGAGGCGGGGAGGCTGTGGGGGCATGCGGCCGAATGTAGGACGGGGGATCGTCTCGACTCTCCCGCAGCGCGGTCAACATTCCGTCAACTCGCGCGTGCACCTAGTGACTTATGCGCCCTTTGACCACCGGCACCGGACGGCCGCACGCGGTCCGGCTGAGGCCCTCGTCACAGCACCCGGCCTCACTCTTTACCAATTCAAAAGGTTTCCGGTGGCGCCGCCTCCGTATTTCCCTGCGTCCGACCCGCCTGACGGCGGGACCGCCACGAGGCAGGAGGCATGGTGCGCTTTTCGCGGAACGCGACGGGAACGATCTTCGTGGGCGGTGCCCTCGGCCTGACCCTTGCCGCGCTGGCCTATCCGTCGATGCTGGGTCTCAGCACCGTCTCCAGTGCGCCGGACCGGATCATCGCCCAGACGCAGTGGGGGCCGCTGACGGAGTCCGACCGGGACTTCGTGGTCAAGGTGCGCGCGGCGGGGCTGTGGGAGTACCCGGTCGGTCAGATCGGCCTGCAGAAGGGGACCACCAAGGGGGTCCTCACGGCGAGCCAGCACCTGATCGACGGGCACGCCGGGCTCGACGCGACCTGCCGCAAGATCGCCCCCATGCTCAACATCACGCTCCCCAACGTGGCGAGCCCGCAGCAGCAGGGCTTCGTGTCGCAGCTGAGCGCGGACACCGGCAAGCAGTTCGACGTGGACTTCGCCAACATCCTGCGCGTGACGCACGGGTCGATCTTCAACACGGTTGCGAAGATCCGCTCCACCACCAAGAACTCCCTGGTGCGGGCGCTGGCCGACCAGGCCAACGTGACCGTCCTGGACCACATCACGGTCATGGAGAAGACCGGTCTGGTCAACTTCGACCAGGCGCTCTTCACGCAGACCACCCCGCCGAAGCTGCCCAAGACGGACCTGACGCCGCCGGCCCCGCCGGCCGGTCAGCCGGAGGTCGTCCTCACCCCGCCGGCGAACAGCACCCAGACCCCGCAGCCGCTGCCGACCGTGGGGTGACGGCCGGCCCCCGCGGGCCCCTGCCCCGCCGTCGGCCGCCCCCGCTAACTCCCGAGCCACACGGTCGTGTCCGGGCCCAGCAGGCCGCCCTCCAGCGGCCCGCTGGTCAGCAGTACCTCCCCGGCCGGCAGCGGGACCGCCTGGTCCGACAGGTTCGCCGCACAGCGCCAGCCCTCGTGCCGGGCGAAGTGCAGGATCCCGGGCGGGACGTCGTCCGTCCAGGCCAGCGTCTCCCCGTCGAGCAGCTTGCGGCGCAGCCTCAGGGCCGTGCGGTAGAGCTCCAGCGTCGAGCCCTCGACCCCGTCCTGGGCCTCGACGGCGTACGCCGCGAAGCTCTCCGGCTGCGGCAGCCAGGCCGCGCCCGTCCCGAAGCCGTACGACGGTCCCGTGCGCGTCCACGGCAGCGGCACCCGGCAGCCGTCGCGCCCCTTGCGGACCCGGCCCGTCTGCTCCCAGATCGGGTCCTGGAGGACCTCGAAGGGCAGGTCGGCGACCTCGGGCAGACCGAGTTCCTCGCCCTGGTAGACGTACGCCGATCCGGGCAGCGCCAGCATCAGCAGCGTGGCCGCCCGGGCCCGGCGCAGGCCCGCCACCGGGTCGACGGCGGGGGCGTGGCCGCCGGACAGCAGCCAGGCGTTGTCGTCGGTGCCCGGCGGGAGCATCAGACGGGAGGCGTGCCGGACGACGTCGTGGTTGGACAGGACCCAGGTGGCCGACGCCCCGGCCGACGCGGCCGTGTCCAGCGAGTCGGTGACGACCTGGCGCAGTTGGGCCGCGTCCCAGCCCGCCTGGAGGTACTCGAAGTTGAAGGCCTGGCCGAGTTCGTCGGGCCGGGCGTACAGCGCGCGCCGGGCGCCCGGCACCCATGCCTCGGCGACCGCGGTGCGGGGCGGGCGGTAGGCGTCGAAGACGGTCCGCCAGTCGCGGTAGATCTCGTGCACCTCGTCGCGGTCGTAGAAGGGGTGCGTGCCGGGCGGGAGGGTGGCGAGCGCGGCCTCGCCGGTGGTCTCCGCGGTGCCGAGGTCGCGCAGCGGCTCGCCGAGGTCCTTGGCCAGGGCGTGCGCGACATCGACGCGGAAGCCGTCGACCCCGCGGTCGGACCAGAACCGCAGGGTGGTCCGGAAGTCGGCGCGGACCTCGTCGTTGTCCCAGTTCAGGTCGGGCTGTTGGGGGGCGAACAGGTGCAGGTACCACTGGCCGTCCGGCACCCGGCGCCAGGCGCTGCCGCCGAACACGGACTGCCAGTCGGTGGGCGGCAGTTCGCCGTGCGCGCCGCGGCCGTCGCGGAAGACGTACCGGTCGCGGGCGGCGGAGCCGGGCCCCGCCCGCAGGGCCTCCTGGAACCAGACGTGCTGGTGCGAGGTGTGGTTCGGCACCAGGTCGACGATCACCTTCAGGCCCAGCCGGTGGGCCTCGGCGACCATGGCGGCGAAGTCGTCGAGAGTGCCCAGGCGCGGGTCGACGTCGCGGTGGTCGGCGATGTCGTAGCCGCCGTCGGCGAGCTCCGAGGGGTAGAAGGGGCTCAGCCACAGCGCGTCGACGCCGAGCGCGGCGAGGTGGGTCAGGCGCCGGGTGACGCCCCGGATGTCACCGAGCCCGTCACCGTCGGCGTCGGCGAAGCTGCGCGGGTAGACCTGGTAGACGACGGCCTGCCGCCACCAGTCGGGATCCTTGCCGGAGAGGTCGGGCGTGGTGCGAACGGTCACGCGTGTTCCTCCGTGCTGGGTGTGGGCGGATGCCGTGCGGCCAGGGGGCGTATGACCGGATGCCGTACGACCGGATGCCGTACGGGCGATATCCAGAACCCTGTCCACTTGGCCGGAAAAGTGAACATCCGGCCTGCCTCCCCACGGCCCGGAGCGAGGTGTTCCCTATGTGGGGGAATGGTGATGACCGACTCAACCCGCTTTGCATCGGCGCAGGTTGACAGCCCTGAGCCGAGAGATCCACGATGTCCGCACGCTGTGGCGCATGTGACCTATGAGCCCAGTGTTTCTTCGGGTTACTCACCCCCTGCACACGCCAAGATGGGATACGCATGTCCATAGCGAGACGTGTCACCGTGCGCCGCCTGCTGGGGACGGGCGCCGCGACGCTCGCCCTCTGTACCGCCTCCGTCGCCGCCGCCTCGGGCGCCTTCGCCACCGGCACGCCCGGCGGTGACGGCTGGAAGTCCGCCGACGGCTACCGGCCGGGATCGGGCGCGGGCACGATCACGGAGACCGACCGCTGCCAGTTCTCGCTCGACGGCACGAACTTCTACGACTCCGTGAAGGTCGACGACCAGAACCTGCGGCCCACCGACGACGGCAAGGTCCACATCAAGGTCCGTACCGCCGGCGACGCCACCACCTGCACCGCCTCCCTGGCCTCCTACCTCGCCCACGGGTCCAGCTTCCGCACCTCCGGCGAGCAGGTCTTCGTCGACTTCGACAGCGTGACGGTCAAGCCCGGCCAGACCGAGTCCCTCGACATCGCCGTGCCGGACGCGGGCTGCTTCGCGCAGATCGACCTCTACCGGGGCGCGGTCAGGTTCGACGGCGAACTCGACGCGAAGGACGGCTTCGAACACGGCGACCTGCCCAAGGGCCCCGACCACCCGGTCATCAAGGACAAGCTGATCGCGGCCTGGAACGGCGGCACGAAGGAGTGCACGACGGCCCCCTCCCAGACGCCGTCCACGCCGACGCCGACCCCGGCGGCCCCGGGGTCCTCCGAGCCCTCGCAGCCCGCGCAGGAGTCCACGCCGCCGGCGGACGAGACGCCGTCGACGGACTCTCCGACCCCGACTCCGGCCACCTCCGAGTCCACCACCGCGCCGGCCACCACGCCCGACGGTGGCGGTGACGACCTCGCCGAGACCGGTGCGAGCAGCACGACGGGGCCGATCGCGATCGGGGCGGCGGTGCTGCTGGCCGGCGGCGCGGGCCTGGTGATCGTGACGCGTCGGCGTCGGGGCACGGGTGCGTGAACCGTTCCAGGGGGCTCAGCCCCCTGGACCCCCGCTCCTCGAACGCCCGAGGGGCTGGGAATCAACGCGCCGGCGGGGCGGAGAACGCCGCGCCGGCGCGGCTGAGGACTAGGGGCGGGCCTGGTCGAGCAGGGTGGCGACGGTTTCGTCGACCAGCCGGTAGCGCACGATCCGGCCCTCCTTCTCGCCCTCCACCACCCCCGCCGCCCGCAGCAGCCTGAGCGCCTGCGAGACGGCGGGGTCGTTCATCCCGGTCGCGATCGCCAGGTCGGACACGGCGAGCGGTCCGGTGCGGTGCAGGGCCAGCAGCAGGGCGAGCCGCCGGGGCTCCCCGAGCAGCGAGAAGCGGTCGGCCCAGGTGCGGACGTGGCCGGGTTCACCGATGGCGGCGATGGCGTCGCACACCCGGTGGCCGTCGATGGTGCGCCGGTCCGCGCGGTCGGCCGGGACGAGATGCATGGCGTCATCCTCGCAGGCCCACCGTGTGATCTTCCATACCTGCGCAGGTGCGCAGCTATGCAGCGGACCGTCCGCCGTCCTACGGTGGGCGGGCCGTGGTGTTCGGGAAGCCGGTGACGACCCCTCAAAGGTCCATGCCGGCGCGGCCCTCGCCACTGTGATCGGGGAGTTTCCGGCCCACCGTCCCGCGAGGGACAGCCACTGGTCGCCGCAGGGTGACCGGGAAGGCGGGCCGGCGGCGTATCACCCGTAAGCCAGGAGACCGGCCACGGCATCTCACGAAGTGATCCACGAGGTGCTGGAGCGTGACCGCATGACCCTGCCCGAGCCTGCCCAGGCGTCCGGACCCGCGTCCTTCAAGTGGCGCCGGGAGGACACCGTCAAGACCGCCGGCCTGCTGACGGCCGTGGCCGTCCTGCACGTCGTCGCCTTCGGCATCCTGTTCCTGCTCGTCGTCCCGGAGCACTACGAGGTCGGGACCAAGGCGTTCGGCGTCGGCCTCGGTGTCACCGCCTACACCCTCGGCATGCGGCACGCCTTCGACGCCGACCACATCGCCGCCATCGACAACACCACCCGCAAACTGATGGCCGACGGCAAGCGGCCGGTGTCGGTGGGCTTCTGGTTCGCGCTCGGCCACTCCAGCGTGGTGGTCCTGCTCGCCGCGCTGATCGCCGGCGGCACACAGCTCGCGGGCCGGGTCATGAACGAGGGCTCGCGCACTCACCAGGCCCTCGGCTTCATGGGGACGACCATCTCGGGGACGTTCCTCTACCTGATCGCCGCCCTCAACCTGGTCGCTCTGCTCGGCATCCTGAAGGTCTTCAAAGCGATGCGCGCGGGCACCTACGACGAGCGGGAACTCGAACAGCACCTGGACGCACGAGGGTTCATGAACCGCATCCTCGGCCGGCTCACCAAGTCCATCAGCCGCCCCGGGCAGATGTTCCCGCTCGGCTTCCTCTTCGGTCTGGGCTTCGACACCGCCACCGAGGTCACGCTGATGGTGATGGCCGGCTCGGGCGCGGCGGCCGGCCTGCCCTGGTACGCGATCCTGTGCCTGCCGCTGCTGTTCGCCGCCGGCATGAGCCTGTTCGACACCCTCGACGGCACCTTCATGAACTTCGCCTACCAGTGGGCCTTCTCCAACCCCGTGCGCAAGGTGTTCTACAACCTGACCATCACCGGTCTGTCCATCGCCGTCGCGTTCTTCATCGGCACCATCGAACTGGTCGGCGTCCTGCACGAGAAGCTCGACCTGCGCGACGACCTCAGCGGCTGGATCGCCGGCCTCGACCTGGACAACGTCGGCTACGTCATCGTCGGCCTGTTCGTGGTGGTGTGGGCGGCGGCCGTGACCTACTGGAAGGTCGCCAAGGTGGAGCAGCGCTGGGCGGTACGGCCGGCCGACAGCCGCTAGTGCCGCGACAGGCAACGGGTCCGGACCGGGCCGCCCCGGGGGGGCCTACGCGCCCTCGACCGTCGTCAGCCACAGCTTCACGTACCGCTCCACGTCCACGCCCAGGCCGACGTCCACCAGGGTCTGCTCCCGCGGGCCCTCGTGGATCTCGGACTCGCCGGGGCGCGGACGGCGGTCGACGAGGGTCTGGCCGCGGGTCGGGCCCGGAGCCAACGCGACCTCCACCGGCAGGCGTTCGGTGGTCAGCCCCGCCGGGTCGACGACGGCGCAGACCGCGCCCGCGTCGCCGAGACCGCCCGTCGGGGTGGGGTCGCCCGAGGTGGCCGGGTCGCGGTGGGCGAGCAGCTCACCGGCCAGCCGCAGCCGGGGTTCGGCGCTGGCACGCAGCCGCTGCACGTCCCCGGCCGGCACCAGGACCCGCTGGAACACGTCGAGGCCGTACATGGTGATCGGCACCCCCGCGGTGAGCAGGACCGCCGCCGCCTCCGGGTCGTGCCACACGTTGAACTCGGCGACCGGCGTGGCGTTCCCGGTCGCGACCGCGCCGCCCATGAACACGATCCGCTCGATGTTCCGCACCACCTCCGGGTGCGTCCTGAGCAGCAGCGCGATGTTCGTCAGCGGTGCCGTCGGGATGAGGGTGACCGGGCGCGGAGAGGCGAGGATCTCGCGGCGCAGCAGCGTCACCGCGTCCACGTCCACCGGCACCCGGGTCGGCGCGGGCAGCCCGAGGTCGCCCATGCCGTCCTGCCCGTGCACGTGCCGGGCGGTGCGCACCGGCTCGATCAGCGGCCGCTCGGCACCTCGCGCGACCGGGATGCCGGGGGCGCCGGCCTGCTCCAGCACGGTCAGGGTGTTGCGCACGACCCCGTCCACGTCGGTGTTCCCGGCCACGCAGGTGATCGCCCGCACGTCGAGCCCGGGGTGGCGGACGGCGAACAGCAGGGCGAGGGCGTCGTCGACACCGGTGTCGCAGTCGATGATCACCGGGATGGGCTGACCGTTCACGGCGGAGCTCCTGTTCCTACGACCGTCTCAGCGCGGGCACTACGGAACCGACCTTACGCAGCCCGGCGCGGTTCCCCGCACCCCGCGGTCCGGGTGGGCGGCGCGGGGGCGCGGCCGGTCGCGCGCGGGCGGGTTCCGGGCCGCCGGGGCCGCGGGCGGTAACCCGGACGGACCGTCGCGCTGGTGGCGGGAGCGGCGCGGTGGTGCTGTGGGCACACGTACTCGATCTTCGCCGCGCGCAGGAGGCCCCCGATGACCCGCCCCCCGGCCCGCCGTCTCCTCGCGGGCGCCTCGGCACTGTGCCTTGCCTGTCTGCCGGTCCTGACCGCCTGCTCGGCGGAGACCCCCGACCGGCCCGCGCCCGCCGCCTCGCCCACGGCCGGCCGCTCCACCCCCGCCGCCTCGCCCTCCCCGTCCGCCGCCGCGCTCACCGCGGCCCAGGCCGAGGCCGCGCTGGTCACCGCGGCGGACCTGGGGGAGCCCTGGGAGCCGACGCAGGGGGCCGGGACCTGGCGGGACACCCTGCTCAAGGCGAAGGCCGACCCGCCCGACTGCGGGCGGCTGCTCGACGCGGTCTACACCGAGGAGGTGTTCGGCCCCGAGACCGCCGTCCACGCGGTCGCCGGCCTCGACGACGCCATGGACCAGGCCCAGTTGCGCTACCAGGTCCTCGCGCACGACCCGGCGGACGTGGACCGCACCCTGGCCTGGCTGCGCTCGCTGCCGGGCAGGTGCGGGCAGTTCAAGGCCACGACGGCCGGCGGCGCCGTACAGGGGGCGCGGGTGGCCGAGGCGGCGCTGCCGGCCGTCGGGGACGCCCGGGAGGGCCTGCGGCTCACACTGGCCGGGGAGAGCGCCGACGGCGAGCCGACCACGCTCACCGTGGACCTGGCCGCCGTCCGGGTCGGCGACGACGTGATCGTCCTGACCAACGGCGGCCTCGGCAACGTCTCGCCGGACGTCACGGCGGCGGTCGTACAACTGGGGACGCAGCGTCTGACGGAGGTCCGCAGACAGGCCCGGCTGGAGGTGTGAACCGGAGCGGGACCTCCGCCTTGCGGGGCGGCTCGGGGACGTCCCGGTGCCCGCTGGCACAAGTCCGCCGGTTCCATGGCGCGCGGCCGGTTCGCGGGCACCGAGGTGAGGGTGGTCCGCCTGCTCTCCGCGTGCCGGCGCAGGATCCTGAGCGCCTCGCCGAAGCCGGGCTGGAGCGGCAGCGCGAGGAGCGGGCCGACACCCGCCGTCACGATGAGCAGGACCGCCTCGACCGTGAGCGCAAACGGCCGGACGGCTCCGGGCGGACCGGCTCCCGGCAGACCGCCGGACGGAAGCGGGCAGACCGCCGGACGGACGCTGACGGCCAGCGGTCGGCTCCCGGCAGAACGCCGGACGGAAGCCGGCAGGCCGCCGCGCGGACGCTGACGGCCAGTGGTCGGTCCGCGGCAGACCGCCGGACGGCTCCCGGCAGAACGCCGGACGGAAGCCGGCAGGCCGCCGGACGGACGCTGACGGCCAGCGGTCGGCTCCCGGCAGAACGCCGGACGGACGCTGGGCAGACCGCACGGAAGCGGGCGACCAGCGGTCGGCGGTCAGCTCCCGGCAGGCCGCCGGTCGGACCCCCGGTCGGCACGACGGGCGGCCCCCGGCAGGTCGGCACGACGGGCGGCCCCCGGCAGGTCGGCACGACGGGCGGGCCCCGGCGGGTCGGCCCGACGGGGCGATCCGGCGAGCCGCCCGCGCGGTCGTGGCTCGGCCCCGGCCGTCACAGCGGGGGCTGGGCCGGGGCCGGGCCCAGGGTGGTTGTGCCGGGGGCCGTGCGGTGTCCGAGGCCCGTGCGGTAGGCGTCCAGGGCGGCCTCCACCCGGCCGGTACGGCGCAGCAGGTCGCCGAGCAGCCGGCACAGGTCGGCCAGGTCGCCGACGGCGCCCGCCCGTTCCAGGAGGCTCAGCGCCCGTACGTAGTGCTCCTCGGCGGCCTCGGTGTCGCGGGCGTCCTCGGCGATGATGCCCAGGAGGCGGTGCGCGGCGGCGGAGTGCAGGGCGCCGCGCTCGGGGCTGAAGTCGCTGAGGACGTGCCGCAGCAGTTCGGCGGCCTCCTCGCTCTTGCCGCGCCGGCGCAGCACGTCGGCCAGTTCCACGGCGACCTGGCTGGAGTAGAGGGAGGCCCGCTTGGCGGAGAGCATGGTGAGGGCCTCGCGCATCTCGGCCTCGGCGCGCTCCAGTTCGCCGTTCTGCGCGTACACGTACCCGCGCATCCAGTGGCAGTTGGCGAGCTCGGTGCGGATCTGGAGCTGCCGGTACAGCTCGGAGGCCTTGGCCAGCGAGACGTCGGCCTCCGCGAGGCGGCCCTCGGCGAGCAGGGTGCGGGCGACGGACCGGTGCATCCGGGCGACGAGCGCCGGGTCGCCGGACTGCGGGGCGAGCGCGAGGGCGAACTCCGCGGCCTGGGCGGCGCGGGCGTGGGCGCCCATGTCCATGTAGGGCCCGATGACGCTGGCGTAGAGGAGGAGCAGCGCGTCGGGATCGTGCAGGCCACCGCGGTTGAGCTCGTCGAGGGTGGACTCCAGCAGGTAGACGGCGTACCGCAGTTCACCGGCCAGGTAGTGGGAGACGGCACGTCCGCGCAGGGCCGGGACCCGGGCGGGCAGGGGGGCGTCGGCGAGGGCCTGTTCGGCCCGCTCGAAGTACTCGCGTCCGGCGTCGAGTTCCCCGGTGTCGAGCCCGCACTCGCCGAGCCCGAGCAGCGCGGCCGCCTGCACCTCGACGATCCCGTGCGTCCGGGCCTCGCCCAGCAGCGCGGCGTACTGCTCCGCCGCCTCCTGCGCCTCTCCGGTGGCGAGCGTGCGCTGCGCCTCCGTCAGCCGCAGCCGCAGTCCGGTGACGAGGTGGGCGGGCCGGCCGGTGGTCAGTTCCTCGAAGGCCACGCCGAGCCGGTCGGCGAGATGGCGCAGCGCCTCGTCGGAGGGGCGCACCCGGCCGGACTCCAGGGTGGAGATGTACGCGGGCGTGTAGGCGGGTTCGGCGAGCTGCTTCTGCGTCAGTCCCCGTTCGACCCGCAACTGCTGCACCCGGCGCCCTATGGTGCCCGGTTCGTCTCGGTCGGACATGGGCCAACTCCCCCTGTGGGTCTTGCCGTTCGGGTTCGAGAGCCCCTAGGTTAAACGGCGTATTAAACGTGCTTAACACAATGTCGCTGTTGTTGCCGTAGACATTGCCGTTGCCGTTGTCAGTGCTGTCGCCGGTGTCACTGTCGTTGTCCGTCCGCCGTTGCTGCGAGGTCGCCGTGCTCGAACGCCCCAGCACCACCACGCGATACACGAGGGGGGCCGCCGCCGCCGTGGTGGCCGTCGTGACCCTGGTACTGGCCGCGAACGCGGGCCCGACGAGAGCGGCGGACAGGACCTCGCCCCACCATGCGGCGCGGGTCGAGCGGGCCGAGCCGATCGGGCAGTCCGGCGACGGCCTCCCCGGCCCCGCCGGCGCCTCTTCCGCCACCCGCCGGTGACGTGACGCCATCGTAGTCATGGCGCGACCCCGTGGTCCCGGCCATGGAAAGGCTCGTCCCCGCCCGTCGTGGGCCGCCCCGCGTACGCTGCCCCCGTGACCTCTCCCGCCGCCCGCACCGCGCTGGATCTCACCGCCGGCCTCCCGGTCCCCGCCCTGGAGGACTTCTACCGGGATCTGCACCGCCATCCCGAGCTGTCCCTGCGTGAGCACCGCACCGCCGGAAAGCTCGCCGAACGCCTGCGCGCCGCCGGGTACGAGACCACGGACGGCATCGGCGGCACCGGCGTCGCCGGGGTGCTGCGCAACGGTGACGGGCCGGTCGTGCTGCTGCGCGCCGACATGGACGCGCTGCCCGTCCAGGAGGAGACCGGACTGCCGTACGCCTCCCTGACGCCCGGGCTGATGCACGCCTGCGGACACGACCTGCACGTGACCTGGCTGGTGGGCGCGGCCGACGCGCTGGCCGCCGGACGCGACACCTGGTCGGGAACGCTGGTGCTGGTGGGCCAGCCCGCGGAGGAGACCGGGGGCGGAGCCGCCCGCATGGTCGCCGACGGGCTGTACGAGCGGGTCCCGCGCCCCGACGTGCTGCTCGGCCAGCACGCCGTGCCCGGCCCGGCCGGGCTGTACGGCCACACACCGGGCCTGATCCTGTCCGCCTCCACCGACATCGAGATCCTCGTGCACGGGGTGGGCGGGCACGGCTCCCGGCCGGAGTCGGCGGTCGACCCGGTGGTGACGGCCGCGTTCCTGGTGACCCGGCTGCAGACCGTCGTCTCGCGCGAGATCGCCGCCGGTGAGGCGGCCGTCCTGACCGTCGGCCGCATCGAGGCCGGTTCACGGTCCAACATCATCCCCGGCGAGGCGCGTGTCTGGCTGAACATCCGCACCCGGTCGGAAGCGGTCCGCGACCGCATGATCGCGGCGGTACGGCGGATCGCGGCGGGCGAGTGCGCGGCGGCCGGATGCCCGCGCGAGCCGGAGATCCTCGTCGGCGACTCCTACCCGCTCACCGTCAACGACCCGGAGACCGACCGGCGGGTGGCCGCCGTGCACGGCGAGGTGTTCGGCGCCGGCACGGTCATCGACCCGGGCCCGGCGATGGCCAGCGAGGACTTCCCGCACCTGGCCGAGGGGCGACTGCCGTACTCCTACTGGTTCGTGACCAGCACTCCGGCCCGGGTGTGGGACGCGGCGCCCGGCGAGGACCTGGGGGAGAAGCTCGCCGCCGTCCCCGGCAACCACAGCCCCCGCTTCGCCCCCGACCTGTCGACGGTGGCGCCGGGCGTGCGGACGCTGGTGTCGGGAGCGCTGGCGTATCTGGTCGACTGATCAGCTCTGCGTCTGGAGTTGCCGCAGCTGACGCCGTACGTGGTCCAGCGCCCCCTGTCTGCGTCCCGGCACCCGCAGGCGCAACTCGGCCAGTGCGAGGCCGAGTTCACGGGCCCGCGCCGGGTCGGTGATCAGGCCCCACTGGTGGTGGGCCCGGTCCACGGCCGTCTCCACACCGGGCGCGTCCGGCGCCTGCCCCGACGACAGCCGTGCGGTGGCCACCGCGAGCCAGGCGCGGCAGCTGCGCGCCGGGTCCCCGGCGAACATCGCCAGGTCGGCGCGGACCTCGGTCCAGTGCAGGGCCTCCTCGGAGGCCGGACCGTGGGCGTGCGCGGCGGCCTGCTCGTGGTGTGCCGCCAGGGCGTCGGCGTCGGAGTGCCGGTCCGCGGCGACCGCGGCGGAGATCGCCGCGTGCGGATCGGTGTCCCCCGGGCCGTCCGGCGCCGACGCGCGCGGGGCCGGCGGCCGGGGCGGGACCGGCGGCCGGTGCGCGGGCCCGGCGTCGAAGGCTCCGGCGGCGCCGGGCGCCGTCAGCACCAGGTCCGCGTAGCCCTCGGCACCGAGCCGTGCCGAGGCGTGCTCGTGCAGTTGCCGCAGCGGCGGCCGGTGCCCGCTGCGCAGGATCGTCGCGACCGCCTTCATGTACGACGGGACGGCCACCGCGCGCCGGGCGGGCGGCGGTCCGATCCGCCCGTAGACCGCGTTGTTGCGGCCCGAGTCGAGCGGGTTCGCGCGCAGCCACTCCCAGGTCTCCGGGTCCGCGCGCAGATCGAGGAACAGCGTCGTCGTGCCCGGGGAACGCAGCCGCAGTTCCTCCCGGACCCAGTGCCAGGGCAGCGCGGTGTAGCGGACCGAGGCCGGTGTGGTGCGGGCCAGCGCCAGGTGCGGCAGCCGCTGGCGCCGGTCGAGCTGGAGCTGCCCGGCGACGAAGACGGTCAGCGGGCCGGGGGCCGCGGCGGCCGCCCGCAGCCGGGTCAGGACGGCCTGCGGCTCCAGCGGGTCGACGAGCTCGACGACGTTCGCGGTGTCGGTGCCGGACAGCACGGCGGGCGGGACCGCCGCGAGGACGGGGAGCACGGACGCCGCGTCCACCAGACACCCCTTGCCCGCCGGTGAGGCGGCGAGCAGCAGCACGGTCCCGGGCATCGGTCCCTCCCCATCCCCCGTCGATCACGTATGGCAGCACCGTAACGGGTGCGGCTGCAAAGCAGGGCGCCAGCACCGAGAAGCCCCCCACTCGGCCCCGCCCCCCTACCGGTTCGACCCCCGGTGCGGCTTTGGTTCGATCCAGGCCGGCGGCTACGGGTGTGGGGGGTGGGGCAGTTGGGGGTTGGGGTGCGGCTCGGCCGGCGGTCGGGTCTCGCTTCGGCGGACCGCGAAGATGGTGGTGTCGTCGGCCAGGCGGCCGGCGCTGTGGCGGAGGGTGCCGTCCCGGACGAGGGCGACCAGGCGGTCCGGTGCGGCGGTGCGCGGGTCGGCGGCGACGGCCTCGGCGACCCGGTCGGCCAGGGCGTAGAAGCGGCCGTCGCCGTCCCGTGCCTCGGTCACGCCGTCCGTGGTCAGCAGCAGCGTGTCACCCGGGGCGAGCGGGACCCGCAGGGTGGGCGGCGGGCCGGGGGCGCCGGTCAGCTCGCCGAGGCCGAGCGGGAGTCCGTCGCCGGCCGGCAGGGGGCGGACCCCGCCGGAGCCGACCAGGAGCGGCGGTTCGTGGCCGAAGTTGACGATCTCGATGTGGCCGGCGGCGCGGCGGCCCTCCGGCGCGGGGAAGCCCAGCAGGACGGCGGTGGCGAAGCGGTCGCCGTCGTCACGGCCGAGCGCCGTGCAGTGCAGGCCGTGTCGCCGCATCCGGATCTCCAGCCGGTGGGCGACCGTCCGAAGTTCCGGCTCGTGGTACGCCGCCTCGCGGAAGGCGCCGAGCAGCGCGGCCGCCGCCTCGACCGCGCCCAGTCCCTTGCCCTGGACGTCGCCGACGAGGACGCGGGTGCCGTGCGGGCCGGGCTGGATGTCGTAGAAGTCGCCGCCGACCCGGGCCTCGCTGTCCGCGGCGAGGTACACGGCCGCGTGGTCGAGGCCGCCCCAGCCGGGCGGGAGGGGGCGCAACACGGTACGGCGGGTGGTCTCGGCGATGTCCCGCATGTGCAGCAGCCGGCGCTCCCCGCGCAGGCGGACCACGCAGGCGAGGACGGCCAGGACGCCGCCGACGGCGACCAGGATGAAGTCGGGCAGGCCGGTCTCGTACTGGTTCGGCCAGGCGCTGTCCGCGAGGACGTACGTGACGAGTGCGAGCACGGCGAAGGCGGCCGTGCCCCACACCCCGCAGATCGCGGCGGCGATGCCGGGCACGAGCACGATCCAGGTGATGGTGCGGAACTCGCCGTCGGTGTCGAGGTCGATCAGCGAGATCCCGCACAGCAGCAGCAGCGGCGGCACCCAGGCGGCACTTCGGCCCCGGACCCGCAGCAGCTGCTGGCTCGGCGCCGGGTCGTGCGCGGGGTCCACGCGCGGCAGCGGGCCGACGAGCCTCCGGCCCCCGTCGTCACCGGCGCGCCCCACGCGCCGGCCGCTCACCGTCCCGGGCCCGGGCGCGCGGCCGGCCTCGGGCGGCCCCGTACCGACGCCCGCCGGGCCGCCACGGCCTGTGTGATCGTTTGTGCCACCTCTCCGCGGGTGCCGGGCGCGCCGGGGAGTACGGGCTTCATGATCCCCAGCGAAACACGGGCCGGGACGGCCCGCACCTGGGCGGAAACTCCCGTGTCCGCCGACTTGCCAGGGCCTGTCGCCAGGTGTGCTCTGGAAGACGGGGGCGAGGAGAGAGGAGTGCTCTCATGGCTCATGCGGCACCCAGGTCCCGCGGGGCGACCCGGCAGATCCGTCCGATCCGGACGCCCGACATCTTCGACGAGCGGGTCCACCGGGCCGCGGAGGTCGGCGTACCCGTCGTCCTCGGACTCGTCTACGGCTACTGGGCCGCGGCCAACCGGCGCGGCGGCGGGCCCGTCACCGGCTGGAACGTCCTGTTCGGCTTCGTCACGGCGATCGCGTTCATCGTGCTCTGCCTCGCCGTGGCGAGGCTGGCCCCGCTGCTCAAGCGCGAACTGCACTCGCTGACGAAGTCCGCCTTCGCCGGCGCGTCCGTGGGCTTCCTCTACAGCCAGAGCGGCGACAGCGTGCTGCGGTCGGTGGCCCTGGGAGTGGTGGTCACCGCGGGCGTCTTCGGCGTCTTCTTCTACCGCTACTACACACGCGAGGACGGAGAGGGCAACCGCATCCGCTGACCGGCCGTCCGCGGACCGGCCGTCCGCGGACCGGCGGAACGCCTCACCGGCCCGGCACGCCGGTGGGGCGTTCACGTATACCGGTGACGCGTTCACCCTCGGCCGGGCCCGTGACGCGTTCACCGGCGCCACCGGTGGGGCGTTCACGAACCCTCCGCCCGTGGAGCGCTCATGAACCCCCTCTGCCCGTGAGGCGTTCACGAACGCTCTGCCCGTGGAGCGTTCACGAACCCTCCGCCCGTGGAGCGTTCACGAACCCTCCGCCCGTGAGGCGTTCACGTGCGGGCCCCGGCGGGGTCTGCCGGGGCCCGCACGTTTCCCTCATCCCTCCACTCACCAGACGACGGGGAGCGTGCTCCAGCCGTCCGACGAGGCTCCGGACGTCACAGTGAGGTTCCACGAACCCGAGAAGCTCCAGGACAGGGAGCCCGAGACGGCCCAGGGCCGGCTCCAGTCGGGGTCGTTCCGGTCGGCGTTCGACCAGGCGCCGTTCTTCCACTGCGGACAGGGGTCGGCACAGGGCGCCACCCGCGTTCCGCCGGTGTCCACGAACGCGGCGCTCGCCCAGCCCTGCGCGCCGACGAGCCAGTACCAGTACGGGTTTCCGTCGACGCGCTGTCCGCGCACCTTGCACTGGACGCGGACGTGACTGCCGGGTGCGAGCCGGTCGACGGTCGCCGACCGGGTGGTGGGCTCCGCCCTCACGTGGAGCGCGGTGCCGGAGACGACGGTGCCCGGGACGGGCCTGTCTGATCCGCCGTCACCGTTTCCTTCCCAGTACGACGGTGCGGTCGCGGCGGACGCGGAGGTACCCGCTCCGGCGGCGACGAGACCGCCGCAGGCGAGCACGGACGCGGCGACGGCCCGCAGGGCCACAGTGGTGCGCATGAATCGGCCTCCTTCTCCCCAGAACCAGGTAACACCCGTTCGGGTGAACCCTCCACCGGAGAGCGGAGTGCCCGGTTCCGCCGGGGGTCATGGCGGTGAACGCCCGTTCGGCTTGTCCGGTGCGCCCGAATGCAGTCACTCCGCTCGCGCCGGGCGCCGCCCGGCCGTTGCCTGACAGCGTGGCCCCTCGACCCGCACGCATCCGGAGCGCCCTGTCGGCCGTACTGATCGCGCTGTCCTGCCTGTTGCTGCCGTTCGGCGCCCTGGCCGCCTGGGCGGCGTACGGGCTCACCGACACGACCCGGTACGTCACCACGATGGCGCCGCTCGCCACCGACCCGGACGTGCGCGACGCCGTCGCGGACGCGGTGGGCGCCGGCATCATGCAGCAGGTCGGCGACCGGCTCGACGCCGGACCCATGCGGGCCACCGTGCGCCCCTTCGTGCACGACGCGGTGCGCTCCTTCACCCGGACCGAGGCCTTCCGCACCGCGTGGGACGCGGCCAACCGGGCCGTCCACGACGCCGTGCTGCGCGCGCTGCGGGACGAGGACGAGGACGCCGCCACGCACGCGGTGACCGTCGACCTCGCCCCGGTCACCGCCCAGGTCAAGACACAACTCGCCTACGAACACATGCCGTTGGCCGGCCGAATCCCGGTCGAGCACACCGCTGTCGCCGTGCTCCCGGCCCAGGACCTGGCCCGGCTCAGGAAGGGATACCTCGTGCTCGACGTCGCCGGTTTCTGGCTCCCACTCGCCGCGGCCGCCCTCGCGGTGGCCGGGATCGCCGTCGCCACCTGCCGCCGCCGCGCGGTCACGGCCACCGCGCTCGGCACCGCCCTCGGCGGCGGCCTGCTCGCCCTCGCCGTCTCCGTCGGCCGCCGCCTCACCCTCGCCGACCTGCCCGACGCGGCCCACCAGCCGGCCGCGGGAGCCGTCTACGACGCCCTCACCGCCACCCTGCGCACGGTGTCCTGGCTGTTGGTCGCCCTCGGCCTGGCCGTGGCTCTGGCGGCCTGGCTCAGCGGCCGCTACGCCCACCTCCTACGGCGTCCGCGGCCCCGGCCGGCCACCACCGTCCCCTCGGCCCTCACCCCGCAGACCTCCGCCCCGCCACCCCGTCTCTGAGGGAGGATGCGGTCATCCGATCCGTGAGCGGAGGGCCGGGACG
The DNA here is from genome assembly GCF_056435735.1 of Streptomyces sp. NPDC043878. Lineage (NCBI taxonomy): Bacteria > Bacillati > Actinomycetota > Actinomycetes > Kitasatosporales > Streptomycetaceae > Streptomyces > Streptomyces sp. NPDC043878. The sequence continues at coordinate 366,569 of NZ_JBWKDW010000002.1, read as the reverse complement.
TGGACACTGCGACGACGGCCGGACGGAAGCTCCCCGGCGACCCGCGCGGGCGGCGGACCGGGCGACGGGCCGGAGTCCGGTGCGCCGTGGCGCTGTTCGCCGGAGTGAGCGTGGTCGTCGGCTGCCGGGCCGCCGACACCGACGGCGTCACCCCCGTGCCGCAACTGCTCGCCTTCCTGCCCTGGCTGCTCGTGCCCACCGGACTGGGACTGCTGGCCGGGCTGTTCGCCCGCTGGTGGGCCGGCCTGGTGTGGGGCCTGGTGCTGCTCGGTCTCCTCGCCTGGTTCATCGAGCCGTACGGCAGGGCCGGCGAGCCGTCGGGGCCGGCTGTCGCCGAACTGCGGGTGCTGACCTCGAACGTCGAGTTCGGACAGGCCGCCGGCCCGCTCGTCGCCGCCGTCCGCCGGGAGAGGCCCGACCTGGTGTTCGTCGAGGAGTGCGAGCACACCTGCGACGTGCGGCTGAAGCGGGCCCTCGGCAGGGACTACCCGCACCGGCGAGCCGTCGAGGGCGACGGCTCCGAGGGCTCGGTGATCCTCAGCCGCTTCCCGCTGCGGGCCACGGCGGGCGTGCCCGGCACCATGGGCATGCCCGGAGCCGTCGCGGACGTGCGGGGTCGTGCCGTACGGCTGCAACTCGCGCACCCCATGCCCCCGTTGCCCGGTCAGCTGGGCCTGTGGCGCCGCGAACTCGGCGCACTGCGGCACTTCGCCGCCGCCGACGGCACCACCCCGACGGTCCTGGCCGGCGACTTCAACGCCTCCCAGGACCACGCCGTCTTCCGCCGCGTCCTCGACACCGGGCTGCGTGACGCCGCCCGGCTGTCCGGAGCCGACCGCGTCCCCAGCTGGCCGGCCCGCACCGCCCCCACGCTCGGCGCGCAGATCGACCACGTCCTCGTCTCGGAGCAGTTCGCCGCGCGCGACGCCCGCTTCCTGGACCTGGCCGACACCGACCACCGCGCGCTGGTGGTGGACCTCAGCCTGCACGACGCGCGCTGAGCGGTCGCGATCACCCACAAGGCGTCGCTTTACTCTTCCATTGCCCGATCTTGGCATCAACTTGATGATGGACGCACGAGGCGCGGCGACGCGGTGACCTGCTGAATCAGGGGTGAACTGCCAGGACGTGACGCGGTGTTGACACGGGCCGTCCATCACACCTTGCCCCTGCCGAAGATCACCCTTCAGGGCCGCTAACCTTACGTGTCCGTCCTGGCCAGGGATTGACGGGCTTCAACTCACTCGAAGGGTTGCGCACATGGGCATTCTCACCTCCCTGCGGAACGCGTTCGGCAGGTCACGCAAGGGGCGTGCCGCCGACGCGGAGGGTGCGGAAAGCACCCCTTCGCCGGCACCGCAGCCGACCGTCCCCTCCCCGTCCCCGGAACCGCGCCCCACGGCGACCGCGACGGTCCCCGAGCCCCGCACGTCCGCCATGGACGACGACGAGCACGACCTCGTCTCAGCGGCCTTCGACAAGGTCTCGGTCCCGGCCCCGACGCCGGAACGGACCCCCGAACACACGGAGCCGGCAAAGCCGGAGGCGGCGGCGCAGGCGCCGGAGGCGGAGGCCGAGGCTCCGCTGGCGGAGGCACCGGTGGCGGTGCCGGAGGCCGAGGCTCCGGTGGCGGTGCCGGAGGCCGAGGCTCCGGTGGCGGTGCCGGAGGCCGAGGCTCCGGTGGCGGTGCCAGAGGCCGAGGCTCCGGTGGCGGTGCCAGAGGCCGAGGTGAAGCCGGAGACCGAGGCGGCGGAGCCGGCAAAGCCGGAGGCCGAGGCCCCGGTGGCGGAGGCGCCAGCCCCGGTGGCGGAGGCCGAGGTGAAGCCTGAGCCGGAGGCCGAGGTGAAGCCTGAGCCGGAGGCCGAGGTGAAGCCTGAGCCGGAGACCGAGGCACCGGCTCCGGTGGCGGAGACGGTGCCCGAGCCGGAGGCGAAGCCGGCCGCCGAGGCCCCCGCGGCCGCCGACGGCGAGGACGCCCCACAGGGGCCACTCGCGGCCGACGACGAAAGCAGCACGGGCGGTGCGGGTGGGAACACCAAGGCCGAAGGCGAAGCCGAGGCCGCACCGAAGCCCACCGAGCCGGAGATCACAGCCGCACCCGCCGCCGAAGAGCCGCCCGCCGCCGAGGAGCCGCCGGCCGCCGAGGCCCCCGCGGCCGCCGACGGCGAGGACGCCCCACAGGAGCCACTCGCGGCCGACGACGAAAGCAGCACGGGCGGTGCGGGTGGGAACACCAAGGCCGAAGGCGAAGCCGAGGCCGCACCGAAGCCCACCCCCGAGCCGGAGGCCAAGGCACCCGCCGAGCCGGAGATCACAGCCACACCCGCCGCCGAAGAGCCGCCCGCCGCCGAGGCCCCTGGTGCGGCTGGGAACCCCAAGGCCGAAGGCGAAGCCGAGGCCGCACCACAGACAGCGGGCGTCACAGACGCCGCCCCCGTCCCCCCGGGCCTGGCCACCGCCTACACCGCCGCCGCGGCCGCCCTGAAGGCCACCGACCTCACCGGCACCCACGCGAAGGTCTACCTCGTCCTCGACCGCTCCGCGAGCATGCGCCCGTACTACAAGGACGGCTCCGCGCAGGCCCTGGCCGACCAGACCCTCGCCCTCGCCGCCCACCTCGACCCCGGGGCCACGGCGACCGTCCACGTCGTCTTCTTCTCGACGGAACTGGACGGCACCGCCGACCTCACGCCCGCCGACCACGAGAACAAGATCGACGAGCTGCACGCCTCCCTCGGCCGCATGGGCCGTACGAGCTACCACGTGGCCGTGGAGGAGGTGCTCGCGCACCACCGGAAGTCGGCGGACCCCGCCGCCCCCGCCCTGGTGATCTTCCAGACGGACGGCGCCCCGGACGCGAAGACCCCGGCGACGCAGTCCCTCACGGACGCCGCGAAGAACCACCCCGCGGTGTTCTTCTCCTTCGTGGCCTTCGGCGAGCAGGACAACAAGGCGTTCGACTACCTCCGCAAGCTCAGGACGGGCAACACGTCCTTCTTCCACGCGGGCCCGACCCCGCTTGAGCTGACGGACACGGAGCTGTACGAGGGCGTCCTGGCGAACTGGCGGCCGTAGCGCCCAGGCGGTACAAGAGCTGTTCGGGGGGTGGACCGCACCACGGGTCCACCCCCCGAAACGCGGGTGAGTCGATCTGCGCGGGGCCAGTAGGATTTCGACCATGGCGGCCACTGGATCCGAGAAGCAGGGTGGAAAGGCGTACTACGTCACCACCCCCATTTACTACGTCAACGACGCTCCTCACCTGGGCCACGCCTACACGACCGTCGCAGGCGACGTGCTCACCCGCTGGCACCGTCAGCGCGGCGAGAAGGTGTGGTACCTCACCGGCACGGACGAGCACGGTCAGAAGATCATGCGCACCGCGGAGGCGAACGGCGTCAGCCCGCAGCAGTGGGCCGACAAGCTCGTCGACGAGTCCTGGCGCCCCCTGTGGGAGCACCTGGAGATCGCGAACGACGACTTCATCCGCACCACGCAGAAGCGGCACACCGACCGCGTCCAGGAGTTCGTGCAGGACCTGTACGACAAGGACGAGATCTACAAGGGCGGCTACGAGGGCCCGTACTGCGTGGGCTGCGAGGAGTACAAGCTGCCGGGCGAACTGCTCGACGGCGAGGGCGAGTTCGCCGGGCAGAAGCTCTGCCCGATCCACAAGACGCCGGTGGAGATCCTCAGCGAGGAGAACTACTTCTTCAAGCTGAGCGAGTACGGCGACAAGCTCCTCGCGCACTACGAGGCGAACCCCGGCTTCATCCAGCCCGAGTCCGCGCGCAACGAGGTCCTGAACTTCGTCCGCCAGGGGCTCCAGGACCTGTCGATCTCCCGCTCGACCTTCGACTGGGGCATCCCGATCCCGTGGGACCAGAAGCACGTGATCTACGTGTGGGTCGACGCGCTGCTGAACTACGCGACGGCGGTCGGCTACAACGAGAACCAGGAGAAGTTCGAGTCCACGTTCCCGGCCGACGTCCACCTGGTCGGCAAGGACATCCTGCGCTTCCACGCGGTGATCTGGCCCGCGATGCTGATGGCGCAGGGCCTGCCGCTGCCGGGCAAGGTCGCCGCGAACGGCTGGCTGATGGTCGGCGGCGAGAAGATGTCGAAGTCGAACCTGACCGGCATCAAGCCGCAGGACCTGACCTCGCACTTCGGCGTGGACGCTTACCGCTGGTACTTCCTGCGGGCCATCGCCTTCGGCCAGGACGGCTCCTTCTCGTGGGAGGACTTCTCCGCCCGCTACACGAGCGAGCTGGCGAACGACTACGGCAACCTCGCCTCCCGCGTGGCGGCGATGGTCGGCAAGTACTTCGGCGGCGCCCTGCCGGAGTCCGCCGCCGACGGAGACGCGGAGAAGGCGCTGCACGACGGCCTGGCGAAGGCGGCCGCCGAGGCCGACCGGAAGATCGGCGAGGAGCTGGACTTCCAGGGCGGCATCCTGGCCGTCTTCGACTTCGTCAAGCAGGTCAACGGCTACATCACGGAGCAGGAGCCGTGGAAGGTGGCCAAGGACGACAGCCCGGAGGGCAGGGCCCGGCTGGCCACGATCCTCTACACGGCCGCCGAGTCCCTGCGCGGACTGGCCGTCCTGCTCAACCCGGTGATGCCGGACACCTCCCAGAAGCTGTGGGAATCCCTGGGCGCGGAGGCGTCCCTGGGTGCCCTCGCGGACCAGCGCATCGGGGAAGCGGCCGACTGGGGCCGCCTCCCGGCCGGCTCCACGATCACCAAGGGCGCGGTCCTGTTCCCCCGCCTGGAGGAGAAGCCGACCGCGTAACGCCCCACCGCGACGCGAGGGGTGGGGGGGGGGGGGGGGGGGGGGGGGGGGGGGGTGGGGGGGGGGGGGGGGGGGGGGGGGGGGGGGGGGGCGGACTAGGAGCTGATGGAGAGGGGCGAGTAGGGAGGAAGGGGAGAC
>NZ_JBWKDW010000002.1:278337-361626 GCF_056435735.1 Streptomyces sp. NPDC043878 | reverse complement strand
CTCCCCCCCCCCCCCCAACCCCCCTCGCTCTTCTTCCCCTCCCCCCAGAGGGAAGAAACCCCCCCCCCCCCCCCCCCCCCCCCGGGGGGGGGGCCCCCCCCCCCCCCCCCCCCCCCCCCCCCACCCCTTGGGATCAGCGTTCCGAGGTGTACGTCACGAAGTGCGCCCAAGCGCCGGGAGCGAGCGCGAGACGGGGGCCCGCGACGTTCTTGGAGTCGCGGACGTGGACGGTGCCGGAGCTGGTGGCGATCTCGACGCAGGACTCGCCGTCGGTGCCGCCGCTGTAGCTGCTCTTGAACCACGCCAGTTCGGAGGCGTCCCCGGCGGATGCCTTGCGCATCATGTCTCTCCCAGCAGTTGCTCGATGAAGGCCAGCGACTCCCGCGGTGAGAGAGCCTGCGCCCGGATGGTGCCATACCGCAGCTCAAGGATGCGCAGTTGCTTCGGATCGGTGATTGGCCGCCCGCTGAACGCACCGTCGGAACGCCCCACCGCCGTGCCGTCCGGGAACTTCAGCAGCTCGATCCTGCCGTCCAGCCCGGGGTGGGCCTCGGTGTTCGTCGGCATCACCTGAAGCGTGACGTTGTGCAACCGGCCGGCCTTCAACAGGTGTTCGAGCTGCTGTCGCCACACCATTGTGCCCCCAACCTCTCGGCGTAGCGGCGCCTCTTCCAGTACGAAGTGGATCGACGGGGCCGGGTCACGTTCGAAGACGGACTGCCGGGCCAGACGGGCCGCCACCATGCGCTCCACATCGTCCCGCGAGTACGGCGGCTGCGCTGCCCCGATCACGGCCCGAGCGTGCTCGGGTGTCTGCAGCAGCCCGGCGACGATGTTGCACTCGTACACACCGATCTCGACCGCCTGGCCCTCCAGCTTGCCCAGTTCCCGAACCTTCTTCGGATACCGGACCTTTTTGACGTCCTCCCAGGCTGCCGCGACGAGTCCGCCCGCCTTCAACACCGCGTCGGCCTTGTCCAGGTACTCCTGCCGAGGGATCCGCTTCCCGCCCTCGATCTTGTAGACCAGGTCCTCGCCGTAGCCGACGGCCACCGCGAAGTCGGCGGCCCGCATCCCCACCGCCTCCCGCCGCAGCCTCAACTGCCGCCCCACGGTGGTGATGACGGCCACTCCCCACTCGTCGTCGGGGTCCACCTCCCACCCCGGCTCGTCCGCCTCGGTCCTGAGCCGTCGTACCTCGCCGTCCACCGACATTCCGCACCCCTCCGCCGTCCCGCCGTGCCGCAACGCCCGTACCCGGAGGGCCCGCTCCGACAGCCCGGACAACAGTGGACAAGCTCCGGACAGTCACCCTACGCATCGGCGCAGTCACTGTTCACGGTAAGCACGCACCGCCACGCTCAGTGACGTGAACCAGAGAAACTCCACCCAACTCCACCCACCAACCCGTCACTTCAGCGTCCTGCTGTCCCCCACGCCACGCGGCGCCCGCCTCGCCCGGCTCCTCGCCACCGAGTGGCTGCGCACCTGGGACCTCCCACATCACGCCACCGAGACCGCCGAACACCTCGTCGCCGAGCTCGCGGCGAACGCCGCCACCCACGGCCGTCTCCCCGGACGCGACTTCCGCCTCGCACTCCTGGCACGCGGCGAGACCCTCCGCGTCGAGGTGACGGACACACGCGGTGACGACGTACCCCACCGCCGACGACTGCCCCTCGACGCGGAGTCCGGACGCGGCCTCCTCCTCGTCGAGGCGCTCTCCGACCGCTGGGGCGTCGAGCTCGGCCCCGTCCCCCGCAAGACCGTCTGGGCCGAACTCGACCTCTCACCGAAGTTCGGAAACGTGTGCTCCGGTGGCTCGGGCGCCCTCCTCCAAGGAACACGAGAGGGAAAGAAACCTCACCAAGCCCCACCCCTCCCGCCCACGGAGCCCGCTCACTCGCGCGAGTGAACATCACCGACTCAGCTGGATTCGGCACCGGTTGCCTGCCCTACGCTCAGCGCGAGACAGCACAACCTCCGGACATACGACGGCCCTCGCAGGGACTGGCATCCCGTTGCGAGGGCCTGACCACCAAGGAAGCCAAACCTTCCCGATGGATACCCAAAACCCTAGCGTGCGCCCGCACGCCCAGTCCCGTATCGGCGGGAAAAACCACCCTCCCCGTCGCGCCTCCACGGCAGCGCACACCGGCGGCGTCATCCACGACAACACCCGCCACACCACCCGCTTCACGGTGATCGGCAACCACCTCGCGCAGCACCCCGACCTCTCGGGGCTCGCCATCGGTCTGGCCGTGCACATCCAGTCCCTCCCCGCCGGCGCCCGCGTCGACATCAAGACCCTCGCCGCCCGCTTCCCGGAGGGCACGACCCGTATCGCCGCCGCCCTGCGCGAGCTGGAGACCCACGGCTACCTGCGCCGCCCACGCGAGCGCACCGAGAGCGGTCGCATCGTCACCCGCACCGTCTCCTGCAACCAGCCGGGCCGTCACGGCGGCGGGGCGGCCGACGCCGCCCCCAGACCCCCGGCCCGCCGGGCAGCGGCGGCGCAGCAGAAGCCGCCGCGCCGTGCCCTTCCCGCCGTACCGCAGCCCTCGTACACCTCACCCACCCTCCTCCAGACGGCCACGGACGTCCTCGCCGGCCTCCGCCGCCACGACCCCCGCCTCCTCCTCTCCGCCACCGACGCCGAGCACCTCGCCCCGGGAGTCGCCGCCTGGCTGGAGCGCGACCTCACCCCCACCGCCGTACGCCACGCCCTGACCAGCGACCTGCCGGCCGAGCCCCTGCACCGCCCGGCCGCCCTCCTGGCCCACCGCCTGACCGCCCAGCTCCCACCCCTGCCGCCGTACCGCGCGCCCGAGCGGCCCCCGCCCGTCAGGCATCCCCTCCGCAACTGCGACGACTGCGACCACGCCTTCCGCGGCCCTGAACCGGGCCGCTGCGGCGACTGCCGCACCCGCGCGCCTGCGCCGATCGCGTGAGCCCTGAGCAGCAGGGCCCTCACAACATGCCCGTGATCACCGATCCGGACGAGGCCCGAGCAGACCTAGCGCTGGCTGCTCTGTCCGCGATCACGCACGCTGCCGATCCGGACATCGGTGCCATACTGAAAACCCTGTCCACCGCTCTGCGTGGGGTCCCCGAAGACATCGCCGACCCCATCATCGAGTTCACCGCACAGGGCCTGGGCAAGCGCCCGGCCGAGCAGATCTGGAGGAGACTGGTGGCCGTGGACCTCTCCTTCTACAAGTCGTACATCTCGGAAGAGATCCGCGACGAAGGCCGCGCGCAGGGCCGCGCCGAAGCCCTGCTGCTCGTCCTGGAGCAGCGCGGTATCGAGGTGCCTGAACACGTCCGTGAGCGCATCACGCTCTGCGACGACCCGGAAACCCTCGGCCGCTGGCTCACCCGATCCGTCACCGCTCCCACAGCCGAGGACGTTTTCGCGGACGAGTGACCGGTGAACGCAGCCGGCGCGCACTCACTCACTGCGGCCTGACCCTCACTGCGGCCTGACCACGAACGCCCGCACCCCCCGCATCCGCACTCCCGTCCCGTACGGCTCCACATCGCCGTGCACGGCCACCTCGAACCCGTCGAGCCAGGCCGCGGTGGCCCTCTCCACGTCCTTCGGGCGCAGCTCCACCCGCCAGCCCGCCGCGTCGAGCCCCGGTGGCCCGGCATCCGATACGTGCTCCTGCACACGCTGGCCCATGTCCTGATCCGTCAGTTCGCGCTGGAATGCGGCTACGGGGCATCTGGCACCTCACCGACCGTGCCCTGTCCGACAACATCGAGCTCGGTGTGGTGCTGCGGGATCCGTACGTGGTGGAGCCGCTGGTAGACCACTTCCACTGGCTGCTGGCCTCGGAGAACAAGGTCATGCGCCTCGCGTGAACCGGATAGCAAGACCCTGACACCGGCGCGGGAAGGGGTAGCCGACGGCCCGGGACAGGATGACACCGGGCCGCCGGCCGAACGGGGGGTCAGGAGGCGGTGAGGACTGACGCTCCCGTCGTGGTCGCCAGCTCCGCCGGCAGGTTCTTCGCCGAGGTCTCCAGGCCCGCCGTGAGGGTCGGCGTCCAGTTGACGGTCGTCTTCAGCTTCTTCGAGGACGCGGCGTTGTACGCGGCGACGAGGTCGGTGGCCGTGCCGTTGACCAGGTTGCCGCTGCCCGCGACCGAGCCGGTGCCGTCGCCGCTGAGGAGCTTGGCGAGCTTCGCGCCGCTCGGCACCTTCCAGTAGTTGTCCTCCGCGACGACCTGCGCCTTGGCGCGGGAGTTGATGCTGTAGAGCGGGGCGTAGCCGTTCAGCGTCGTCGTGTCGTAGACGTTGTTGTAGATGTGGACCTGGCCGATGCGGGCCAGCGGGGCGCGCTGCACGATGCCCTTCCACACGTTGTGGTGGATGGAGACCCGCAGCTTGCCGGTGCTGTCGGTGTCGCTGCTGCCGATCAGCATCGTCTTGTCGTGGTTGGTGAACTGGTTGCGTTCGACGGTCACCAGGTCCGAGCCCTTGGTGATGTCGAGGGCGCCGTCGTGGATCTGGTACTCGCGGCCGTAGTACTTCGGGTTGGCGCTGTCGAAGTGCGCGGCGTCGGTGAAGCTGTTGTGGTCGGCCCAGACGTGGGTCGCGCCGCGCAGGGTGAGCGAGTCGTAGTTGCTGTTCCAGTTGCCGTCGTCGCCGTCCGTCGGGTCCCACTGCGGGAAGCAGTCCTCGGTCGCGGAGAAGGCGAGGTTGCGGACGATGACGTTGTCCACGTTCTGCACCTGGAGCATGCCGCCGGTGATCCCGGCGCTGGTGCCGGGCACGCCCACGATGCTGGTGTTGGCCGGCACCTTGAAGACGATGTTCTTCGCCTGCTTGGTCTGGGCGGCGGCGCGGGCCTTCTCCTGGGTGCCGGACGGCAGCTTCGAGGTGCCGTAGGAGGCGGGGTCGTACGCCTTGAGGTAGGCGGACAGCGAGTAGCCCGTGCCCGCGGAGTAGTCCGCGCAGGTCAGCTTCCTGCCCGCGTCGTCGGTGTTGGCGTCGATCGTGCCCTTGACCTTGATGATCCGGGGCGCGGTGTCGGACACGGAACCCAGCGCCTTCACGAGCTGCGCGCGGGTGCTGACGGTGAAGACGTGCGCGGCGTCGGCCTTCGTGCCGCCGGTCGTACCGGAACCGGAGGACGCCCAGCCGTCCTTGGCGGACAGGGTCTGGCGGTACAGGTCGACGCCACCGGCGTTCGCGTTCATGACGAGGGTCGCGGCGCCGGCACCGGCGGCCACGACGGCGGCGGAGACGACGAGGATGCGCCGCGAGCGGAGGGACCGGCGGTGGGAGGGGGTTGCCACGGGGGAGAGTCCTTACGTTCTGGTGGATCGCGTACGAGGTGTGCAGCTCCGGTGAACGGCGCCCACAACTCCCCAGTGGCCGCAGGCCCGTGAAAGGTTGCCGCGCACCGCGGCCGTTCCCGAAGCCGACGGGCGAGGACAGCACGGGCCGACCGTGTGACGCCGGCAGCACGCGAAGGCGCCTCTACAGTGCCCGGTGCGCCGCGCGGGCCGCGCCCAGGTGGCGCAGGCCCTCCCTCGCCGTCCGCGTCACCCCGTCGTACTCCGCCGCCGTCCGGGCCGCGGCCAGTCGTGCGCTGGCCTCGCGATGGCACTCCGCCGCCTCCGTCAGGGCGCGCGCCGCGTTCTCGTCCGCCGCCGCCCAGGCCCCCGCGTCGGGCGGGACCAGACCGCCGCCCAGCCGTACGAGCCACTGGTTCGCCTCGACCTCGGCGTCCAGGCCGGACGGCGAACGGTGGTGCCGCCGCCGCTGGACGACGACCGCGAACACCGCCCCGGCGATGAGCAGTACGGCGAGTACGAGCGTGAACCCCATGGTTTCCTCCCCTGCGTGGCGATCCGGGGCGGACTGCGGTCCCGCGACCCCGTGCTCCCATGAGACGACGGGCCGCTGTGCTCCCGCCCCCTGGGTTCCTGTGCGTCGCCGGTGAGGTGACCAGGAGCGGACGACGGGCCGTGGAAGCGTGCTGTCCTCCGTCCAGTACCCCCGCTTCCACGGCCCACGCCGTTCCCTCGTGAGCCGCCTACGACTCAGCCGCCTACGACGCCGTCGCGGACGCGGACACGGACGTGCTCGGCTGGGGCGGGGCGCCCTGGCCGTCCTCCGTCGACTCCGGGTCGACGCCGACCGTGAGGGACGCGCGGACGCCCCTGGCGATGTCCCGCCGGTCGTAGCGCAGCCCGAGCAGACCGCCCTGGGTGCCGCTCTGGTCGTAGATCGTGTCCTCGGTCAGGGTCGTGCGTTCGGCGGCGTTGCTCGCGTAGGGCTCCACCTCCGCGGAGGCGAGGACGGACTCCTCGTCGAAGAAGAACTGCCCGGTGTGGCAGGTGTGGCCGCCCTCGTAGCCGGCGTCGGTCCAGGTGCCGTCCACGTGGACCTTGACGTGGATGTGCACGCAACGGCCCCGGTACCAGCCCGGGAACACCGTCCGGAAGGAGACGTGGCCGTGCCGGTCGGTACGCCAGGTGCCGCGCAGGTAGCGCGTGTCGTCCGTGGGTTCCTGGTGGCCGCCGCCACCGCCGCCGGGACCGCCGGTCGGGGGCGTGCGGGTGGGCGTGCCGGTCGGGGGCTCGCCCGTGGGGGCCGGGCCGCCGCCACCGCCGTTGCCCTGGTTCTCGTAGCCGGAGTAGACGCCGGCCGCGTCGCAGTGCCAGATGTCGACGGCCGCGTCACGCAGCGGCCGGCAGGTCTCTGAGTCGATCACCCCGAGGTCGAGCCGGAGCGGAATGCCCTCCCGGTCCTCGGTGATGTCACGGCGGAGCTTGTCCGCGTCGATGTAGTAGGGGCCCTCGACGGTCTCCGAGGTGAGGCGGTAGCAGACGCCGTCCCGCGTCGGCGTGCCCGCGCCGTTCGCGCCCGTCCCGCCGTCTCCCGCGAAGGCGGTCGTGGCCAGGGCGCCGCCGACGAGGCCCGCAGCCGCGAGACCGCCCGCGCCGGCCGCCACGACCGTGCGGCGCGTCAGTTCCCGTTCTCTGCATGGTTCCTGATGGTCAGTCATGAGGCCGGGACGCTAGGGACGGAACCTGTCAGGAGCATGAGAGAGAGCTGTCAGCGACCCGGGAACGCGAAAGTGGCTCGGAACCGACGACGGTTCCGAGCCACTCGCAGCGGTGGTGCTACTTCGGCTGCGGCTTGCGCACCGAGAGGTGCAGCTCACGCAGCCGGGTCTCCTCCAGCTCCGTCGGCGCGCCCATCATCAGGTCCTGGGCGTTGCCGTTGAGCGGGAAGGAGATCGTCTCGCGGATGTTGGGCTCGTCGGCCAGCAGCATCACGATGCGGTCGACGCCGGGGGCGATGCCGCCGTGCGGCGGGGCGCCGAAGCGGAAGGCACGCAGCATGCCGGCGAACTTGTCCTCGACGGTCTCCCGGTCGTAGCCCGCGATCTCGAAGGCCTTGAGCATGATGTCGGGCTCGTGGTTACGGATCGCGCCGGAGGACAGCTCGACGCCGTTGCAGACGATGTCGTACTGCCAGCCCAGGATGTCCAGCGGGTCCTGGGTCTCCAGGGCCTCCAGACCGCCCTGCGGCATGGAGAAGGGGTTGTGCGAGAAGTCGATCGCGCCGGTCTCCTCGTCCTTCTCGTACATCGGGAAGTCCACGATCCAGCAGAACCGGAAGACGTTCTCCTCGAACTGCCCGGCGCGCTTGGCGGCTTCCACCCGCACCGCGCCCATGATCTTGGAGACCTCGTCGAACTCGCCGGCGCCGAAGAACACCGCGTGGCCGGGGGCCAGGCCGAGCCGCTTGGTGAGCTCGGCGACGTTCTCCTCGGTGAGGAACTTCGCGATCGGGCCGGTCAGCGACCCGTCCTCGGCTACCCGCACCCAGGCCAGGCCCTTGGCGCCCTGCGAGACGGCGAAGTCGCCCAGCTGGTCGAAGAACTTGCGGGGCTGACCCGAGACGTCCGGTACCGGCAGCGCGCGCACGTGCTTGCCCGCGAACGCCTTGAACTCCGAGCCCTCGAAGACGTCGGTAATGTCCACGAGCTCCGGCTTGGCGCGCAGGTCCGGCTTGTCGGAGCCGTACTTGAGCATCGCCTCGCGGAACGGGATGCGGGGGAAGGGGGAGGTGACGTGCCGGCCGCCGCCGAACTCCTCGAACAGCTCGGTCATGAGCTTCTCGATCGGCTGGAAGACGTCCTCCTGCTCCACGAAGCTCATCTCGACGTCGAGCTGGTAGAACTCGCCCGGCGAACGGTCCGCGCGGGCGTCCTCGTCGCGGAAGCAGGGGGCGATCTGGAAGTAGCGGTCGAAGCCCGAGATCATCAGCAGCTGCTTGAACTGCTGCGGCGCCTGCGGAAGGGCGTAGAACCGGCCCGGGTTCAGACGGGAGGGGACGACGAAGTCGCGGGCGCCCTCGGGGGAGGTGGCCGACAGGATCGGCGTCGCCATCTCGTTGAAGCCCAGCGCCGTCATCTTGTGCCGGATCGCCGAGATGACCGCCGTACGCAGCATGATGTTGCGGTGCATGCGCTCGCGGCGCAGGTCGAGGAAGCGGTACTCCAGGCGCCGCTCCTCGTTGACCCCGTCCTCGGTGTTGATCGTGAAGGGTAGCGGCTGGGCTGCGCCGAGCAGCTCGACCTCGCCGACCTCGACCTCGATCTCACCGGTGGGCAGGTCCGGGTTCACGTTGTCCGTGCCCCGGGAGACGACCTTGCCGTCGACGCGGACCGTCGACTCCTTGGTGACCTTGTCGAGGGTCTCGTAGGCGGGGGTGCCGGGGCGGGCGACGAGCTGCGTGATGCCGTAGTGGTCGCGCAGATCGATGAAGAGGATGCCGCCCAGGTCGCGCCGATTGTGCAGCCAGCCGCTCAGCCGGACGTCGGTGCCGACGTCAGAGGCGCGGAGCTCGCCGCAGGTGTGGGACCTGTACCGATGCATCGTCGTTCATCCAGTCTTTGCGGATCGGGGGCTGTTTCACGTGAAACACCCCCAGCGTACCGGGCACCCAAAGATCGCCTCCCCACCATTTACCGGCCCGTTTCAAGATCGCCTACTCGGTCGCCGTACGCGATCGGTGGCATTCTTCGAGCTCCTCTTCTTAAAGTGGGGCAATGCGCACTGGTGAGCCCCTGCCCGCCGTGGGGGACGTCCTGGCAGCCCTCGCGACCGGCGTCTGGCACTGGGACACGGCGGACGGGCTGGTCACGGTGGATTCCGAGGCGGCTCGACTGCTCGGGCTGTCCGGCGGCCCGGCGACCCTCACGGAGGCCCAGGCACGGGCCTGCCTCCATCCCGTCGACTGGAACGAGATCACCGGAATCGTCCAGCTCGCCGTCGCCGAGGGCACCCTCGCCGAGGTCCGCATCCGGATCATGGACGAGCGGGGCCGGGTGATCCGCACCGTACGCAGCCGCTCCAAGCCGTCCTACGACCCCGAGCGGCGCTCGTTCCTGCTGACCGGCACCCTCCAGGAGGTCACCGAACCGCCCCCGGGGACCTCGTCCGGACGTACGGCGGTCACCGGCGACTGGCGGCGCTCCCGCGAGGCGTTCCTGCTGGACGCGGGCCGGGCGCTGGCCGAGGCCCGGTCCACGGAGGAGGTGCTGCGGGTGGCGGCCGGCCTGTCGATGCCGGGCTTCTCACCGGACGGCCTCGCGGTCTTCGGGGTGGAGGGCGACCGCCTGACGATCATCGGCCACCACGGGCAGCAGCCCGGTGACGAGGGCCCCTTCACCCACATGAACCTGGAGACGGACTACCCGGCGGCCGAGGTGGTCCGCACCGGCCGGGCCGTCTATCTGTCCTCACCCGAACACTACAAGGACCGCTATCCCGTCACCTGGCCGCTCGCCCGCTACTTCGGCCGCCAGTCCTGGGCGTTCGTGCCGCTGACCGTGGCCGGCCGCACGATGGGCGCCTGGATGGCGGCCTTCGGCCACCCGGTCGCCTTCACCCCCGACGAGCGCTCGGTCCTCACCACGGTCGCCCGCATGCTCGCCCAGGCCCTGTCCCGGGCCGGGGTCGCGGAGTCGGAGCGGGAACTCACCGATGGCCTCCAGCGCTCCATGCTGCCCACCCTGGGACCCCAGATCCCGGGCATGAGCGTGGCGGCCCGCTACGTCCCCACCGGCGGCGGCCTCCAGGTCGGCGGCGACTGGTACGACATGATCCCGCTGCCCGGGGGCACCTCCCGGTCACAGTCCGGCTCGGGCCGTTTCGCCCTGGTCATCGGCGACGTCCAGGGCCATGACGTGCGGGCGGCCGGACTGATGGGCCAGCTCCGCATCGCGCTCAGGGCGTACGCCTCGGAGGGCCACCGCCCCGACGCGGTGCTGTCCCGCGCCTCCCGCTTCCTGCACGGGATGACCTACGAGGACCCCGACAGCACCGACCTGCGCTTCGCGACCTGCCTGTACGTCGAGGTCGACCCCGGCACCGGCATCCTGGAGATCGCCCGCGCCGGCCACCCGGACCCCGCGATACGCATGGCGGACGGGACGGTCCTGACGCGGCCCACGGCGGGCGGCCTGCCCCTCGGCATCGACCCGGACGCCGACTACCCGACCACCCGGCTCGCCCTCGAACCCGGCGAGACCATGCTGCTGTGCACCGACGGCCTGATCGAGACCGGCGGCCACGACCTGGAGACCGGCTGGAAACGCATCCGCGCGATCCTGGAGGCGCACGACGGGGACCTGGAGGAACTGGCCGACGCCCTGGTGCAGGGCGTGCACGGGCCCTCCTCCCACCACACCACCGGCCCGCTGGCCGACCGGCGGGAGGACGACATAGCGGTCCTGCTGCTGCACCGGCAGGGGAGGGACGAGGGCGGCGACTTCGCCCGGGACGGGGGCGATCACGCCCGTCACGCCGTGCGGCGCACGATGCTGACGGTCGCACAGGCGGAACCCGAGCGGGTCGCGGTGGCCCGGCACCAGCTCCGGGAACTGCTGCACGACTGGGCCTCCCCGGACCAGGTGGACTCGGCGGTGCTGCTGCTGTCCGAGCTGCTGACCAACGTGCTGGTGCACACCGACGCGGACGCGCTGCTGCTGGCCGAGGTCAGGGGAGAGCCCGGGATGCGCCGGATGCACGTGGAGGTCACCGACACCAGCGACGACCTGCCCCACAAGCGCCGCCCGGGCGAACTGGCGTCCTCGGGCCGCGGACTTGTGCTGATCGAGATGCTCGCGGACATGTGGGGCGTCGACCCGCGGGGCGACGGCAAGAGCATCTGGTTCGAGCTCTACGAGGCGGACGCCGACACGTGAGGCGACCGCGATGCCACCCTCGACAGAAACGATGCTTCTGTCCACTAATGGGTGAACGGCACTGATCCGTACGCACGTTGCATCTGCGCATGCCTAGCGTCCGGGGCGGAGGTGGTGCTCGATGTACGAGCAGAACAACACGTCGCCGGACCAGCCGACGGCACGGCGGCAGGACGCGATCGACATCAACGACTTCGTGTTCGCGGCCACGGGGGCGCGGGTACGGAGGCTGACGATGCCGGACGGGACGCACTGGTTCGTGGCGGCGGACGTGGCCGCGGACCTGGGCTACGCGAACACACGGCAGGCGCTCATCTGGCATGTTGCAGGAGAGTCACAGATGACTCTGAGCGATCTTGCGCAAAGCGTCTACGGAACAGACACATGGCACAAGACCGCAGGTCACGGACTCAAGAAGTCGATGAAGATGGTGAATCTTCAGGGCCTGATCAGCCTGGTCAACGGCTGCACGAAGCCGGAATCGCAACCCTTCAAAGCCTGGGTCTCCGAAGTCATCGCCACCATCCAGCGCGACGGTTCCTACGCCCTGGAACCGGCCGCCGTACAGCCCGCCGCCACCGGCGGCACCGCCTATGTCATGCCGCAGCAGGTCGCCGACGTGATCGTCCGGCTCGAGGAGCGGAACATCCGGGCGGACGAGACGATGCTGGCGTTCCAGGAGGAGCACAACGACCTGCTGCGGCAGATCAGCCGCAGCCAGCACACGATGGCCGACGCGCTGCGGGACATCGCCGAGGCTCTCGGGCGCCCCGCCGACCGCTCCCGTCCCGGCGCCGCGCCCGAGGTGACGCCCCGGCAACTCCTCGACACCTGGAAGGCGAAGAACCTCGTCGTCACCGACGACGTGCACGCGGTGGCCGCCTGCCTGGCGCCGGCCCTCCTGCACGGCGGTGCCCGTTTCCGGGTCGAGGAGATCGCCGACCGGACCGGCCTGCCCCAGGACCGCGTCCACGACTCCCTGCGCATGCTGCAGAAGCGGGGATGCGTGAAGCAGGCCGGATGCACCTCCGACGGGGCGCCGGTGTATCTGCTGCCCTGAGGGCGCCAACATCAACAGGCCCGAAGTCGCAGTCAGATTCTGCGGCTTCGGGCCTGTTCCTACCGTAGCGGACTACTGCATCCCGTTCTCGGACATTCCGTGAACTGCCGGGATCGTGCCCAGGCGGCCCTTCTGGAAGTCCTCGAACGCCTGCTGGAGTTCGTCGCGGGTGTTCATGACGAACGGCCCGTAGTGCGCCATCGGCTCACGGATCGGCCGGCCGCCCAGGAGGACGACCTCCAGGTCCGGGGTGTGGGAGTCCTGCTGCTCGTCCGCGCGGACGGTCAGCGAGGAACCGGCACCGAAGACCGCCGTCTGGCCCTTGTGGACGGGACGCCGTTCCGTGCCGACGAAACCGCGCCCGGCCAGGACGTAGGCCAGCCCGTTGAAGTCCTCCCGCCACGGCAGCGTGAGCTCGGCGCCCGGCGCGACCGTCGCGTGGATCATCGAGATCGGGGTGTGGGTGACACCGGGACCCTGGTGGCCGTCGAGCTCGCCCGCGATGACGCGCAGCAGCGCGCCGCCGTCGGGCGTGGTGAGCAGCTGGACGTTGCCGCCCCGGATGTCCTGGTACCGAGGCGCCATCATCTTGTCCTTGGCCGGCAGGTTCACCCACAGCTGCAGACCGTGGAAGAGACCGCCGGACATGACCAGCGACTCCGGCGGCGCCTCGATGTGCAGGAGGCCCGAGCCCGCGGTCATCCACTGGGTGTCGCCGTTGGTGATGGTGCCGCCACCGCCCTGGCTGTCCTGGTGGTCGAAGATGCCGTCGATGATGTAGGTGACGGTCTCGAAGCCGCGGTGCGGGTGCCAGGGGATGCCCTTGGATGAAACCAGTTGGGGGGCCAAAAAATCAGCTAGAGTCCCCCCATGATCAGACCAGGGGTGGTGACCGGCATGAACATCCATGCAGGGGTCTATGGGCGTCAGTCCGTGGGGCGGGCCAACAAGTCCGAGGTCAGCACGGTCACGCAGCGCGCTGCAGGTGTGGCCGAGGCGAAGCGGCGCGGGGCCGTCAGCATCACCGAGTACGAGGACCTCGGCATATCCGCTTTCACGGGCGACGGCCGCCCGGACTTCGACCGGCTACTCAAGGACTGCCACGAGGGCCGGATCAACCTGATCATCGTCTACTACATCAGCCGCCTGTCACGGATGGATCCGCTGGACGCCATCCCCATCGTCACGGAGCTGCTCAACCTCGGCGTGACGATCGTGAGCCTCACCGAAGGCGAGTTCCGCAAGGGCAATCTGATGGACCTGATCCATCTGATCCTGCGGCTGGACGCGGCCCACAGTGAGAGCAAGAACAAGAGTGATGCGGTGCGGGGCGCGAAGAAGACGGCCCGTGAACTCGGTGGCTACGTGGGCGGCAAGCCCCCGTACGGCTTCCGTATGGTCCCCGCAACGCGAACGACGCCCGATGGCAGACCCGTCGTGATCTATGTCCTCGAAAACGATCCCGACGAGGTGCCGGTGATCCAGGACATGTGGGCGCGGATCAAAGAGCACAAGGACATGCCGTACCGGCCAGGAGGAGGTCGTCGCCACCCGGGCTCCCTCACGGGCATCTGTGCCCAGATGACCGCCGACGGCGTGCCGACGAAGGGGCAGCGGGTCGGCAAGAAGACGAAGGACAGCGTCTGGGATCCGAAGACGGCCATGCGCATCCTCCGCGACCCCCGCATCGCGGGCTACGCAGCGACCCCGGTGTACAAGCGCCGGGAGGACGGCAAGCTGACCAGCATCATCGAGAGCTACCGCATCGAGCGCGCCCCAGAGACCATGAAGCCGGTCCAGGCGTACCCGCCGATCATCCCGCCGGACGACTGGCATGAACTGCAGAAGTGGCTCGACGGGCGGGGCCAGGGCAAGGGCCTGTCGCGCGGGCACGCCGTCCTCTCCGCCATGGACGTACTGTTCTGCGACTGCGGTGCGGTGATGACGTCGCACCGCGCCACCACGCCCAACAAGGCCGCGTACCGCTGCCGCCGTCGGAAAGCGCTGCCGGAACAGCACGAGGGCGAGTGCACCATCAGCATGCAGACCCTGGACCTGTACGTGGCGCGGCGCATCTTCGCCCTCATCCAGACCGTCGAGGACGACCCCGAGACGGCGGTCATTCTCGCCGAGGCTGCCCATCGGTACACGGCCCAGACAGAGCAGCCCGAGATCGTGGGCGAACGCCGCAATCTCGTCACCGAACGCGCTGATGCCAAGCACGCGCTAGAAGAGCTTTACGACCGGGAAGAGGCTGGCGACTACGACGACCCTGTCGGACGGCGCCGATTCCGGGAGCGCAGGGAACGGCTCCTCGGTCGCATGGAGAGGGCGGAGGCCCGTCTCGCCGAGTTGGAGGAGGCGGCGACGCCGACGCTCCCGATCCACCTGTGGCTGCCCTTGGGCGCGGGGGACGTCGATCCAGTGGGCGAGGGTTCGTGGTGGGAGGCCGCGACGACCCAGGAGCGCCGGGACTTCGTCAAGTTGTTCGTGCGCCGGGTCACGGTCTCTAAGGCGTCCGGTGCGGGAAGGTCGACGCCTGTCGAGAAGCGAGCAACGGTCGAGTTCGTACGGCCGGAACAGGCCGAGGGCGATGGGGCAGAGGCCAACGAATCGCGGCAGAGGGAGGCGTTGGCAGAAGCGGTCTGACCTGCTGCTGACCCGAGACGAGCGGGGGGTAATACACCCACATCGCCGGTTAGGAAAACCGGCGATTCTCCGGAGCATTGACGGTGTCCTCGGGGGCGCCGGGCAGCCGCGTCGCTGCTCCGGCGCTCCTGCCCCCAGCCATTAGGAGCCGTCTCTTGGACAACCCCTCGCCCAGCCCCTCCCCCACTTCGCCGACCGACGGTTATTGTTCCGGCCAGGGTCGCCGGCAGCGCAAAACCGCGACAAGTGAGTGCCTCCACCCGCGCACCGCTCGCCGCCAGCGACTCAACACCCCTCGTACGTGCTCGCTGTCCAAGGCTTCCGAGCCCGTCGTCGGCGACTGCGACTTCGGCCGCGTCGTCGACGGCAAGCTGGTCGCCCAGCCGGTCTGGCGCCTCGCACGCCGTCCTCGACTCAGGTGGCGAGGCCGTGGCCCAGGGCCACCTGGATGCCTTCGGCGACACCCTCCACAACCTGGCCCTCGCCAGCCACGGCCCGCACCGGGCCGAACTACAAGCAGCAGCGCAGGTGTTCAACCGCGCCCGCCGTTCGGCGATCCGGGCCGACCATCAAGAGGGTCGTGTCCTCCTTCGTGCGTGGTGTAGGCGATCATGGTCTGTCGTCTCCGCTTCGGAGCCGTCCGGTACGTGCCGCTGCGGGCGGTGGGGCGATCACCGCTGGTCCCGGCTCCATATGTCTCAACAGGGCGTCCAGCGAGGCGATTCGGGCCGTGACCTGGGGATTCCGCCAGTTTGATCGGCTACACGACGAGACGGGACGTCACCTCGAAACCCGCGGCGAGCTGCCGTGCAATGCGCTGCAAAAGCCCTCGGCGTCCGCGTAGAGGCTGTATGTACCCGCGGTGAGATCTTCGGTCAGTTCGGGGGAGACGGGCACCGCTCACCCCCGTTCAAAATCGCTACTCGGGCAGAGGCGGGGTGCCGAGCGCCTTTCGAACCGCGCTCGTGAAGCGTTCCCGGCTGAGTTCCCGTGCTTCCTTGTTGCGCTTGAGTACTCCAACCATTGTGGATGCCTCGTCCATGGTTGCGGACAGCCGCTCGAAATTCTCCAACAGTGCTCCCTGCGCCTCTGCGGAAGCTTGCCGGTACTGCTCCATGCTCAGCATTACTTCGCGCAACAGGGGGTGACCATCGAGGTCTCGTAGATCTCGCCCCTGATCACGTGCGGCCTGTATGAGCTCTGCAAGTTGCCCCGTGCGCTGCCTGTATTCCTCTGTTGCCTCGGTCATGGCGTCGAGGGCAACCGGGCGGCCGTCGACCGCCGCTGTCGCGGCTTGGGCTGCTTCGATGAACCGGGTGGAGACCTCGACGTCTTCCTGCATCGTCGCGGTCAGTTCCTCAGCCGCGTGTGTAACTTCCTCCGGTCCCAAGAGGGCTATGCGCCGTGCGCGTTCCGCCATATGGCCTGCGGCCCCTCTCAGATCATCGAGGCCCGTTGAGTTGGGCTCGTGCAGGTCTCCAGACGCTTGTGTGATGCGCAAGCACTCGTCCCACGCTTCGAGGAAGCCCTCATATGTACTGAGCCGTTGCTGCCTCAGCCAATGGCCATGCTCAACGACACCTTGGTCCTGCACCTGTCGCCTCACGCTCTCAGCGTTCTTTTCGGCGCCGATTCTGGTTGAGCGTGCTGCGATGACGGCACCCATCACGGTTCCGGCCAACCCGAACACCGCTGCCACGAGAGCGATCACTAACTCTTTCACAACGGCTCATCATGCCCTCGGAGTTGATGTTTAGGAACGGGCGTTAGGGCCTGTTCCAGGTTCGGATCATTGGTTTGGGGATTCGCCGGTGGCGGGCGGCTGGAGTCTGGTAATTGTCGAGGGTGGCGCGTGGTGATCTCTCGGATGCCGAGTGGGAGTTGGTCGAGCCGTTCTTGCCGGTGGGCGAGCGTGGTCCGGTCCCTGACCTACGGCGGCTGTTCAATGCCGTGATGTGGCGGTTCAGGGCTGGGTGCCCCTGGCGGGACGTGCCGCAGGAGTACGGCTCCTGGTCGACCGTTTACGGCGCGTTCCAGCGCTGGGCGGCGGCCGGGACCTTCCGGACGCTGATGGAAGGGATGATCGCCGAGGCGGCGGCCCGCGGACAGGTCGATCTCGATCTGGTCAGTGTGGATTCCACGATCGCGCGCGCTCATCATCACGCGGCGGGGATGGCCGTCGACCCCGAGCTGCTGGACGAGCTGGAGAAGGCCGTCACCGAGGAAAAGGGGCTTCTCGAAAGGGGCAAAGCGCACCGGTAGCTGGGCCGGACGAGGACGGCGACGACGTGGTGCGTGAGGAGCGGCGGCGTTTACGGCGGCGCAGAGCCCGGCTCCATGCGGCTGAACTGGGCCGTTCCCGGGGCGGGCTGACCACCAAGACTCACCTCGCGGCCGAACGCCGGTGCCGGCCGCTGTCGTTCGTCCTCACCCCGGGGCAGGCCGCCGACAGCCCCTGCTTCGTCCCGGTACTGGAGGGCATCAAGGTGCGTGGCCCGGTCGGCCGCCCGCGCACCCGGCCCGGCGCCGTCGCCGCGGACAAGGCGTACTCCTCCCGCACCGGTTGTTCCTACCTGCGGCGACGCCGCATCCGCGGTGTCATCCCGGAGAAGGTCGACCAGGCCGCCAACCGCAAGAAGAAGGGTTCTCGCGGCGGCCGCCCGGTCGGTCACGATCCGGACCTGTACAAGGACCGCAACACCGTCGAACGCTGCATCAACAAGATCAAGGAGTGGCGCGGCCTGGCCACCCGCTACGACAAGACCGCCACCAGCTACCTCGCCGGACTCCACCTTCACGGTGCCGTGATCTGGATCCGCAGCCTCCAACCAACATGATCCGAACCTGGAACAGGCCCTAGGTGGGGTCGGGTACGGCTGCGTCGGTCTCTGCGTGGATGCGCACGACCTCGTTACGCGGGCGTCGCCCCGCTCCGGATGCAAGGTGCGCACCTTGGTATCAGTCGATGCGGCGTCGGCCTGAGCGATCAGGCCGAGGATTCTGCGCGGTGCTCTGCGGGTCCTCGCTGACGGCGTCGCCGAACTGAAGCTGCGGGCGCTGCTCGCCGCTCACGGTGGAGAACCCGAGGATGCGGTCGAGCCCGGAGTACGAAGACCACGGCACGTCGGCGGTGACATCACGACCCTACGACAACCGCTTCGTCTCCGTCGTGACTGTCAGGGACCGCAAGGTGACGCACTGGCGCGACTATCGGGACCTCATCGCCGTATTCGACGCACAAGGATGGCCACAATACCGCCCCTCGTAACAGCCGACGCACCCGCGCCAAGGCCGCCATCTCCCAGGCGACCGGTTTCTTCACCAAGGCACTCAACGCCGGAACCCTGTCTCACGCCGGCGTGATGACTGCCGGCCTTTGGACGGCACCCTGGGGACCTCGGCGGTCCCGGCACAGCGCAAGGCCCGCCCGGCCGCGGTGCGCCGGTGCGCCTGCTCACGAGGTCGGCGACGGCGGTGCGGACGGCGCCCCGGCTGACACCGTGCTCCCCTGGACTCTCGACGCCCGCCCCAGCAGGGTCATGCTCGCGCGGGCCAAGCAGTCCGCAGGACACCCGATCGCTACCGTCGTACCCCATCGCCAGCCATCAGCAAAAGGCCAGGTCAGCACCCCACGAGGAAGATCCCGGCAGGTCACCGACCCGGCCGATTACTAGGAGACCAAGAAGGCGGCAGCAACCGCGGAACGAGCCCTTCCCTGTCCGGGCTGGGCTCGTCCGCATGGAGCTCTCAGCGAGCCCTACAGTCCGCCCTCAGACATCCCATGCACGGCCGGGATCGTCCCCAACCGCCCCTTCTGGAAGTCCTCGAACGCCTGCTGAAGCTCTTCCCTGGTGTTCATCACGAACGGGCCGTAGTGAGCCATCGGCTCGCGGATCGGCTGCCCGCCGAGGAGGACGACCTCCAGGTCCGGCGTATGGGAGTCCTGCTCCTCGTCCGCGCGGACGGTCAGCGAACCGCCAGCGCCGAAGACCGCAGTCTGGCCCAGCTGGATCGGACGACGCTCGGCACCAACCGAGCCCTTGCCCGCCAGCACGTACGCCAGCCCGTTGAAGTCCTCCCGCCACGGCAGCGTCAGCTCCGCACCCGGCGCCACCGTCGCATGGATCATCGTGATCGGCGTGTGCGTGATGCCGGGACCAGCGTGCCCGTCCAGCTCACCGGCGATCACGCGCAGCAGCGCGCCGCCATCGGGCGTGGTCAGCAGCTGGACGTTGCCGCCACGGATGTCCTGGTAGCGCGGAGGCATCATCTTGTCCTTGGCAGGCAGGTTCACCCACAGCTGGAGCCCATGGAAGAGACCGCCCGACACGACGAGGTGCTCCGGCGGCGCCTCAATGTGCAGCAGGCCCGCGCCCGCTGTCATCCACTGGGTGTCACCGTTGGTGATGGTGCCACCACCACCGTTGGAGTCCTGGTGGTCGAAGATCCCGTCGATGATGTACGTGACGGTCTCGAAGCCGCGGTGCGGGTGCCACGGGGTGCCTTTCGGCTCCCCAGGCTGATAGTCCACCTCGCCCATCTGGTCCATCATGATGAACGGGTCCAGGTGGCGGTAGTTGATCCCGGCGAACGCTCGGCGCACCGGGAAGCCCTCACCCTCGAAACCGCTCGGTGCGGTCGTGACGGTGAGCACGGGACGGGCCACGGCGTCGGCGGACACGGTGACGCGGGGCAGCGTCAGCGGGTTCTCGACGGTCACTGCAGGCATGTCGGTACCTCCTTGTGCTCCGAGTTTAGTTGAGCGTTGAACTTTCTGCCACCCATAACCGCGAAAGTCCGGAGCGCATTCCCTCCGGGACAGCAGAAGACCGGCGCCCCGCACCAGGGCGCCGGCCATCATCCGGGAGGATCCGGACGGGATCGGGTGACGACTCAGCCGTACATGCGGCGCATCGCGAACTCCACCATCTGCTCCACGGCCTTCGCGTCGAAGACCATGCGGTGCTCGCCCTCCATGTCGAGGACGAAGCCGTAGCCGGTGGGGAGCAGGTCGATCACCTCGGCACCGGTGATCACGAAGTACTTGGACTCCTTGCCCGCGTACCGCCGCAGCTCCTTGAGCGAGGTGAACATCGGGATCACCGGCTGCTGGGTGTTGTGCAGGGCGAGGAAGCCGGGGTTGTCACCGCGCGGGCAGTAGACCTTCGAGGTCGCGAAGACCTGCTGGAAGTCCTCGGCGGTCACCTGGCCGGTGGTGAAGGCGCGCACCGCGTCCGCGAGCGAGGGCGGGGACGGCTCGGGGTAGAGCGGCGGCTGCTGCCCGTAGGCTCCGGCGCCCCCGGGCATGGGCTGCTGCGGCGGGGCGTACTGCTGCTGAGCACCGGCGTTCTGGTCGTAGCCGTACATGCCCGAAAGAGTAACGGCTCACAGATGACCCCTTCGGGGTTGCGTCTTATTACCGACGGGTAGCATCATCGTAGCTACTCGTTGGTACGTGAACCAGAACCGCGTGAACCAAGAACCGGCGCGAGGAGCCACTGCCTCGCCGATCTCGCTACGGAGCCGTCGCCATGGGGCACTACAAGTCGAATCTCCGCGACATCGAGTTCAACCTCTTCGAGGTCCTCGGGCGCGACAAGCTGTACGGCACCGGCCCGTTCGAGGAGATGGACGCCGAGACCGCGAAGAGCATCCTCGAAGAGCTGACCCGCCTCTCGGAGAACGAGCTGGCGGAGTCCTTCGCGGACGCCGACCGCAACCCGCCGGTCTTCGACCCCGAGACGAACACCGCCCCGGTCCCGGCGTCCTTCAAGAAGAGCTACAAGGCCTTCATGGACTCCGAGTACTGGCGCCTGGGCCTGCCCGAGGAGATCGGCGGCACCACCGCTCCCCCGTCCCTGATCTGGTCGTACGCGGAGCTCATCCTCGGCGCCAACCCGGCCGTGTGGATGTACTCCTCCGGCCCGGCGTTCGCCGGCATCCTCTTCGACGAGGGCAACGCCGTCCAGAAGAAGATCGCGAAGATCGCCGTCGACCGGACCTGGGGCTCCACCATGGTGCTCACCGAGCCCGACGCGGGCTCGGACGTCGGCGCCGGCCGCACCAAGGCCGTCCAGCAGGAGGACGGCTCCTGGCACATCGAGGGCGTCAAGCGGTTCATCACCTCCGGTGAGCACGACATGGAGGAGAACATCCTCCACTACGTCCTCGCCCGCCCCGAGGGCGCCGGCCCCGGCACCAAGGGCCTGTCCCTCTTCCTCGTCCCGAAGTACCTCTTCGACTTCGAGACCGGCGAACTGGGCGAGCGCAACGGCGTCTACGCCACGAACGTCGAGCACAAGATGGGCCTCAAGGCGTCCAACACCTGCGAGATGACCTTCGGCGACCGCCACCCCGCCAAGGGCTGGCTGATCGGCGACAAGCACGACGGCATCCGCCAGATGTTCCGCATCATCGAGTTCGCCCGGATGATGGTCGGCACGAAGGCCATCTCGACCCTGTCGACCGGCTACCTCAACGCGCTGGAGTACGCCAGGGAGCGCGTCCAGGGTCCCGACCTGGCGAACTTCATGGACAAGACCGCGCCCAAGGTCACCGTCACCCACCACCCGGACGTCCGCCGCTCGCTGATCACGCAGAAGGCGTACGCCGAGGGCATGCGCGCCCTCGTCCTCTACACCGCGTCCATCCAGGACACGATCGCGGTCAAGGAGGCGGCCGGCGAGGACACCTCCGCCGACCACGCCCTCAACGACCTGCTGCTGCCCATCGTCAAGGGCTACGGCTCCGAGAAGGGCTACGAGCAGCTCGCCCAGTCCCTGCAGACCTTCGGCGGCTCCGGCTTCCTGCAGGAGTACCCGATCGAGCAGTACATCCGCGACGCCAAGATCGACACCCTCTACGAGGGCACCACCGCGATCCAGGGCCAGGACTTCTTCTTCCGGAAGATCGTCCGCAACCAGGGCGCCGCGCTGAACTCGCTGGCCGAGGACATCAAGAAGTTCCTGGCACTCGGCACCGGCGGCGAGGACCTGGCCGGGGCGCGCGAGCACCTCGCCAAGGCCGCCGTCGAGCTGGAGGCCATCGTCGGCCTGATGCTCACCGACCTCGCCTCGACCGAGCAGGACGTCAAGAACATCTACAAGGTGGGCCTCAACACCACCCGCCTCCTGCTCGCCTCCGGTGACGTGGTCGTCGGCTACCTGCTCCTCAAGGGCGCAGCGATCGCCGCCGAGAAGCTGGAGACGGCCACCGCGAAGGACCGGCCGTTCTACACCGGCAAGATCGCGGCGG
Organism: Streptomyces sp. NPDC043878; assembly: GCF_056435735.1. Lineage (NCBI taxonomy): Bacteria > Bacillati > Actinomycetota > Actinomycetes > Kitasatosporales > Streptomycetaceae > Streptomyces > Streptomyces sp. NPDC043878. The sequence goes on along the minus strand of NZ_JBWKDW010000002.1, from coordinate 339,424 downwards.
CGAAGTTCTTCGCGGCCAACGTCCTGCCCGGCGTGACCCTCGCCCGAAAGGTCGCCGAAGGCGTCGAACTCGACCTGATGGAGCTCGACGAGGACGCGTTCTAGGACGCAGCCGTACAACCCCGTACAGCCCCGCGGAACTCCACACCGTCCTCACGAGGGCCCGCTCCCCGTCACCGGGAGCGGGCCCTCGTACGTCGTTAAGGTGAACCCATGAGCGCACCCTCCCGCTTCGACCGCGGCCTCACCGATGACCTCATGACCTTCCTCGCGGCCAGCCCGACGCCGTACCACGCGGTGGCCAACGCCGCCGAGCGGCTGGAGAAGGCCGGCTTCCGCCAGGTCGCGGAGACGGACGCGTGGGACGCGACGAGCGGCGGCAGGTACGTGCTGCGCGGCGGTGCGATCGTCGCCTGGTACGTCCCCGAGGGCGCCGACCCGCACACGCCGTTCCGCATCATCGGCGCGCACACCGACTCGCCCAACCTGCGGGTCAAGCCGCTGCCCGACACCGGCGCGCACGGCTGGCGCCAGGTCGCCGTGGAGATCTACGGCGGACCGCTGCTCAACTCCTGGCTCGACCGCGATCTGGGCCTCGCGGGCCGGCTGACCCTGCGCGACGGCTCCACCCGGCTGGTGAACGTCGACCGGCCCCTGCTGCGCGTACCCCAACTCGCCATCCACCTGGACCGCGCGGTGAACTCCGACGGCCTCAAGCTGGACAAGCAGCGGCATCTGCAGCCCGTGTGGGGGCTGGGCGGTGTCCGCGACGGCGACCTGATCTCCTTCCTGGAGGAGGAGAGCGGGCTCGCGGCCGGCCAGGTCACCGGGTGGGACCTGATGGTCCACTCCGTCGAACGGCCCGCCTACCTCGGCCGCGACGAGGAACTGGTCGCCGGGCCGCGCATGGACAACCTGCTGTCGGTGCAGGCCGCCGTGGCCGCGCTGAGCGCCGCCGCCACCGCCGGCTCCACCCTGTCGTACATCCCGGTGCTGGCCGCCTTCGACCACGAGGAGAACGGTTCGCAGTCGGACACCGGCGCGGACGGGCCGCTGCTCGGCGGTGTGCTGGAGCGTTCGGTGTTCGCGCGCGGCGGGACCTACGAGGACCGGGCGAGGGCCTTCGCCGGCAGCGTCTGTCTCTCCTCCGACACCGGTCACGCCGTGCACCCCAACTACGCGGAGCGGCACGACCCGACCCACCACCCGCGCGTCAACGGCGGCCCCATCCTCAAGGTCAACGTCAACAACCGCTACGCGACGGACGGTTCGGGCCGCGCGGTGTTCGCCGCCGCCTGCGAGAAGGCCGGCGTCCCCTTCCAGTCCTTCGTCTCCAACAACTCCATGCCCTGCGGCACCACGATCGGACCGATCACCGCGGCCCGGCACGGCATCAGGACCGTGGACATCGGCGTGGCCATCCTGTCGATGCACAGCGCGCGGGAGTTGTGCGGCGCCGACGACCCCCACCTGCTGGGCAACGCGCTGGTGGCGTTCCTGGAGGGATAGAACGGGCGCCCGCTGCATGGGGGTTGACAGCCGGGGTACCCGCAAGTCCGGGCCGGAACGACCGGTCCGGACAGGGAGGCAACAGCCATGGGCCTCGGCGGATGCATCATCCTCATCGCGACGGGAGCCATACTCACGTTCGCGACCGACTGGGAGATGAAAGGGGTCAACCTCGACCTCGTCGGCATCATCCTCATGGTCGTGGGACTGATCGGCGTCTCGACCTTCAGCAGCATCGCCCGGCGCCGTCGGGTCGTGGTGCCGCCGCCCACGACGACGGTCGTCGAAGAGGACCGGCACCGCTCGCGCGACGGCTACAGCGACGGATACGGCGTCTGACCCCCGGCCGGTTCAGGTGTCCGGGTCCGCCAGGACCAGGGACAGGCGGTCCGTCCCCTCCCGCGTGAGGCGGACGGGCACGCCCCAGTCCTGCCGGTGGACATGGCAGGCCGGGTACTCGACGGCGGGATCGTCGTCGCAGGTCGCGGCCATCGCCGAGACATGCAGGACGCCCTCGGCCACTTCCGGGCCGAGGTGCAGGGTGCGGGAGAGACCGGTGCCGGCGCCGCCACCCGACAGCAGCAGACCGGGCGGGGTGGCGGACACCAGCAGGCGCGTCGCCGAGCCGCCGGGATCCTCCGTGCCGTCGCCCTCGCCCTCGCTGTTGCCCTCGGCCGGGTCGGGGAGCGCGTCGAGCTTCTGACCCGCCGGAGCCCGGAACACCACGTCCAGGGCGACCCTCCCCGGCGCCACCTCGGTGGTCTCGCGCCGCGTGCGAGGGGCCATGGAGGGCACCCGCACGGCCTCGACCGGCAGACGCAGCCGGGTCAGCCGGTGCCGCGCCGACTCCACGACCACCAGGTCACCACCCACCAGCACCGCGCCGCTCGGCTCCCTCAGGTCCGTGGCGAGCGTGGTGACCTCGCCGGTCGCCGGATCGTAGCGGCGCAGCGCGTTGTTGTAGGTGTCGCAGACCGCGACCGAACCGTCGGGCAGCGCGGTCACCCCCAACGGGTGCTGGAACAGTGCCTGTTCAGCGGCGCCGTCGCGGTGCCCGAAGTCGAACGGCCCCGACCCGACGGCGGTGTGCACCGCACCGCCGGGATCCGTCCAGCGCAGCGCCGAGGTCTCCGAGTCGGCCAGCCACAACCGGTCGGCGGTGGCCGCGAGCCCGGAGGGCTGCGCGAACAGGGCCCCGCTGGCGGGCCCGTCGAGCAGCCCCTCCTCGGCGGTGCCGGCCATCACGGCGACCGTGGCGTCCGCCGGGTCGTACGCCCACAACTGGTGTACGCCCGCCATCGCGATCCACACCCGGCCGCCGAACACCGCCACGTCCCACGGGGAGGACAGGTCGACCTCCCGGGCCGGCCCGGACGTGGGCGACCCCCGCCACCACTGCCGGCCGGTGCCCGCGAGAGTGGTCACCTCACCCGTGCCCAGGTCGAGGCGGCGCAGGGCGTGGTTGACGGTGTCGGCGACGACGACCGAACCGCCGCCCCCGTCCTCGACACCGAGGAGGGCGAGGCCCTGCGGCTCGGCGAAGGTGGCCGTCTGCGCCGTACCGTCGGCGAACCCCCGCTCACCGGACCCGAACCGCCGGACGACGGTCTCCGCGTCCGCGGCCAGCTCCACCAGCTGGTGCCGGGTCGTGTCACTGACCAGGAAGTTCCCGCCCGGCAGCAGCACCACCTTGCCGGGGAAGCGCAACGCCGTCGGTTCGGGCCGCGGCGCCACATACGGCCCGTCGCCGCGCCGCAGCGTGCCCTTCGCCCCGTGCTCGGCCTCCAGCTCCGTCACGAGCCGCTCGATGGCACGCACATGGCCCTCACCCGAGTGCTGCGCGACGACGTACCCCTCCGGGTCGATCACGACGAGCGTCGGCCAGGCCCGGACGGCGTACTGCTTCCACGTCCCGAGCTCGGGGTCGTCGAGCACGGGATGCTCCACGCCGTACCGCTCCACCGCGTCGACGACCGTCCCGTGCTCGGCCTCGTGCACGAACTTCGGCGAGTGCACCCCGACGACCACGGCGGTGTCCCGGTGCCTCGCCTGAAGCTCACGGAGCTCGTCGATGACGTGCAGGCAGTTGATGCAGCCGGACGTCCAGAAATCCAGTACGACTATTCGTCCGCGCAGGTCGGCGAGGCTGTACCGCCGGCCACCGGTGTTCAGCCAGCCGCCCTTGCCGGTGAGCTCGGGGGCGCGGACGCGGGCTCGGCGGCGGGTGGGGGACGGAGACGTGTCGGTCATGGCTCCAGCGTGCCACCGCGCACCGACATCCCCGTCGGAGCACCTGCCCGGCCGCGCCCTCAGGGCAGGCGCGGGCCGCCAGCACCCGGCCGGAGTCAGTCCGTCGGCCTACCGGTGGCGTTTGCTCACGGTGGGTGGGGAAGCGGTAACGGTATGAGATTCCTCGTACGCGACCGGCTCCTCGGCATCGGTGACGACTACTGGATCGAGGACCAGCACGGCAACAAGGTGTTCCTCGTCGACGGCAAGGCGATGCGGATGCGGGACACCTTCGAGTTGAAGGACACCCGCGGACGCGTCCTGATCGACATCCACCAGAAGATGCTCGCCCTGCGCGACACCATGGTGATCGAACGGGACGGCGAGCCGCTGGCCACCATCCGGCGCAAGCGGCTGTCGCTGCTGCGCAACCACTACCGCGTGTCCCTGGCGGACGGCAGCACCGAGCTGGACGTCAGCGGCAGGATCCTCGACCGCGAGTTCGCCGTCGAGTACGACGGCGAACTGCTCGCGGTGATCTCCCGTCGCTGGCTGCACGTCCGCGAGACGTACGGCGTCGACGTCGTACGGGAGGACGCGGACCCGGCGCTGCTGATCGCGGTGGCCGTGTGCGTGATCCACCTGGCGGAGAAGGAGCGGGGGGAGGACTAGGGCCACTCCGGGGCGGGGTCCCGGCGGGTGCCGGAGACGAGCGGAGCGGTCAGAGCACCCGGTCCTTCAGGGCCGGGAACTGCTCGCGGGTCCTCGCGACCTTTCCGGGGTCGAACTCGACGGTGAGCACCTCCTCGCCGGGCCCGGCCTCGGCCAGGACCTCACCCCACGGGTCCACCACGATCGAGTGACCGGCCTGCGGAACTCCGGCATGGGTCCCGGCCGTTCCACACGCGAGCACGAACGCCTGGTTCTCCACCGCCCGCGCCTGGGCCAGCAGCGTCCAGTGCGACCGGCGGCGCTCCGGCCAGCCCGCCGAGACGACGAAGGTCTCGGCGCCGGCGTCGACGAGACCGCGGAAGAGTTCGGGGAAACGGAGGTCGTAACAGGTGGCCAGGCCAAGGATGGTGGCGGGCAGACGCACCGTCACCAGGTCCCGCCCCGCGCCCATCAGCACGGCCTCGCCCTGGTCGAAGCCGAAGCGGTGGATCTTGCGGTAGGCGGCGGCCAGTTCACCGGAGGGGGAGAAGACGAGAGACGTGTTGTAGAGCGTGCCCTCGCCCGCGGGTGAGCCGCCGGGAGACCCGTCGCCGTCCGGCGTCGCGCGTTCCGGGATGGAGCCCGCGTGCAGCCAGACGCCCGCGTCGCTCGCCGCCTTGGCCATCGCCTCGTAGGTGGCCCCTTCGAGCGGCTCGGCCTCGCGCCCGAACTCCTCGTACGCGAAGGCGCCGGTCGTCCACAGTTCCGGCAGGACGACGAGGTCGGCCCCGGCCTGATCCCGTACCAGGGAAGCCGCCCGCTGCCGCCGTTCGGCGACCGGTTCGGTCTCGTCCACGGTGATCTGGATCAAAGAGGCGCGCACACTACCACCGTCCTGGCATTCGAGTCGTTCACACGGGCCTACGATCGTCACACGAAAGCACTGCCGGGGTGCCTCACAGCAGCGTAACTTAGCGTTCCAAGACACCCGCCGACAGCAGCCGCCTCCCGCTGGCAACGCCGCCACAACCACCCGTGTACCGACCGCCGAGGGGTCCCGTTCCGTGAGTCTGCATCCCGCCCTCCAGCCCTACGCCGACGCCTGGACCCACTCCATCGAAGCGATATCCGCGCTGGTGCAGCCGCTCGCGGAGAACGAGTGGAACCGGCGCACCCCGTGCCCAAGCTGGTCGGTCCGGGACGTCGTCTCCCATGTCATCGGCCTGGACAACGAGATGCTCGGCGATCCGCGTCCCATCCACACGCTGCCGCGCGACCTGTTCCACGTCACCAACGACCACCAGCGCTACATGGAGATGCAGGTCGACGTCCGCCGTCATCACACGGCACCGGAGATGACGTCCGAGCTGGAGTACACGATCATTCGCCGCAACCGGCAGCTGCGCAACGACTCGAGGGACCCCGGTACCAAGGTGCGCGGCCCGCTGGGCACGGAGCTGACCCTCGAGGAGTCCATGCGCGCCCACGCGTTCAACGTGTGGGTGCACGAGCAGGATCTGCGCACCGCGCTCGGCAGCCCGGGCAACCTCGACTCCCCCGGCGCGCACGTCGCCCGTGACGTGCTGCTCGCCCGGCTCCCGCGGCTCATCGCGGAGGACGCGGGCGCCCCGCGCAGCTCGGCGATCATCATCGACGTGCACGGGCCCGTCGAGTTCCTGCGCACGGTCCGCGTCGACATCCAGGGGCGCGGCACCCTGGAGACGGCCCCGGCTCTCGGCCCGGCCGCGGTCTTCACGCTGCCCTGGGACACGTACGTCCGCCTGGCCTGCGGCCGCACCACGCCGGAGGCCGTGTCGGACCGGCTGAAGGCGGACGGGGACCCGGCTCTGGTCAAGTCGATCCTGGACAACTTCACGGTGACGAACTAGCGGCACCAGCGATCGGCCAGCGGAAGCAGGGGCTGTTCGGCCGGCGTACGCGCGAGCTGGGAGGAGAGCCGGCCGGGGTCGAAACGGGGTGCGGCGGGGCGGGCTTCCGGGGCGGAAGCCGGTCGGGCCGGCTCCCGTACGGTGCCGGGCCGTACGGGTCGGCACCCCCGGCACCGCTCCCGTCACGCCGGGACGTGCACCGTCTCCACCCGGCTGGCCACCAGCCGCTCGCGTTCCCGCCGGGCCGCGCGCCCGCGCAGGCGCAGGATCTGGCTGACGCCGACCGCCTGGAGCACGAACACCGCGGAGAACGCGACCGTGTAGTCGCCGCCTGTGGCGTCCAGCAGCACGCCGACGGCGAACAGGGTGGTCATGGAGGCCACGAAACCACCCATGTTGGTGATTCCCGACGCCGTCCCCTGACGCTCCGGCGGGTTCGCCGGCCGTGCGAAGTCGAAGCCGATCATCGAGGCGGGCCCGCAGGCGCCCAGCACCGTGCACAGCACGATCAGCAGCCACATGGGCACGTGCTCGGCGGAGGACACCACCGGATAGGCCAGCGTCACCGCCCACAGCGTCGCCGTCGCCACCACCGTGCCGAGCGCGAGCGGCAGCCGCGCCGCGTGGTGCCGGGCGATGACCTGGCCGTAGACCAGTCCGACCACCATGTTCGACAGCACCACCAGGGTGAGCAGTTCCCCGGCCGTGGCGCGGGACAGGCCCTGCGCCTCCACCAGGAAGGGCAGGCCCCACAGCAGCAGGAACACCATCGCCGGGAACTGGGTCGTGAAGTGCACCCACAGTCCGAGCCGCGTGCCCGGTTCCCGCCAGGAGGCGGCGATCTGGCGGCGGACGTAGGCGGCCCCCTGGTGCGGGAACGGCTCCGGTTCGTGGCCCTCGGGGTGGTCCTTGAGGAACAGCAGGAGCAGGACGAGCACCACGACGCCGGCGACCGCGCTGCCCGCGAACGCCGCCGTCCAGCCGACGCCGTGCAGCAGCCGGGCCAGCACCAGCGTGGAGACCAGGTTTCCGGCCATTCCGGCCAGCCCCGCGAACTGCGCGACCTGCGGACCGCGCCGGGCGGGGAACCAGCGGGTGCCCAGCCGCAGCACGCTGATGAACGTCATCGCGTCGCCGCAGCCCAGCAGCGCGCGCGAGGCGAGGGCGGTGCCGTACGACGGGGAGAAGGCGAAGCCCAGCTGCCCCGCGGTGAACAGCACGGCGCCGATGCCGAGGACCCTTTTCGTGCCGAGCCGGTCCACCAGCAGGCCCACGGGGATCTGCATGCCCGCGTAGACGAGCAGTTGGAGGATCGAGAAGGTCGACAGGGCGGAGGCGTTGACGTGGAAGCGGTCGGCCGCGTCGAGGCCGGCCACGCCCAGGGACGTACGGAAGATGACGGCGACGAAGTAGACGCAGACTCCGATGCCCCAGACGGCGACCGCGCGCCGGCCGCCCGGCGGATCACCCGGCAGTGTGACGGACGAGGAGCTGCTCATCGCACCTCTCCCCGCGCCAGGTGGGAGAACCAGCCGACGTGCCGGTGGACGACGGCGACGGCGGCCTCCGCGTCCCCGGAACGCAACGCGTCGAGGATCTCCCGGTGCTCGGTGAGCGTCTTGGCGATCCGATCGGGGTGCGAGTGCAGTACGGCGACGCCCATCCGCAACTGCCGGTCGCGCAGCTGGTCGTAGAGGCGGGAGAGGATCGCGTTGCCGCCGCTGCGGACGATCTCGGCGTGGAAGCAGCGGTCGGTGACGGCGGCCGCGGCCAGGTCACCGGCGGCGGCCTGCTCCTTCTGCCGGACGAGCAACTCCTCCAGCCGGTCGATGAGCCCGGCGGGCGCCGGTACGGCCTTGCGGGCGGCGTGCTCCTCGACCAGCAGGCGGGTCTCCACCACGTCCGCGATCTCCTGCGCGGAGACGGGCAGGACCAGCGCGCCCTTCTTCGGGTACAGCCTGATCAGGCCCTCGGCCTCCAGCCGCAGCAGCGCCTCGCGGACCGGCGTGCGGGAGACCCCCACGGCCTCGGCGAGTTCACCTTCGGTCAGCAGGGTCCCGCCCTCGTAGCGGCGGTCCAGGACACCCTGCTTGACGTGTCCGTAGACGCGGTCGGCGGCGGGGGGCTGCCTGACGGGGGCGGGAACGGCCGGCGGGGCGGAGGAGGGCATGCACACATCTTAGATACATCACGTACGCATGACCCGGCCCCGTCCACGATACGGACCGCACGCGGAGCCGCCGGCGAAAAAATTCAGACCCGCCTCAGCGGCCGCACAACCTTCTGTGCTACTTACGTGTCACACACATGCGGCCCCACCTAATGCGCCACCTCAACTCGGCCGCACCTCAGGGGCATTCAACGTATTCGGGGTATCTGACTTGATAAACGGCATTCAAGGCGTCCGCGTTCGCCGAGCCGCCGCCGTCGCCGTCACGACCGGCGCGATGCTCGCGACAGGCGCGCTCACCGCTGCGCCCGCGCAGGCCGTCACCACACCCACGATCGTGGCCAAGACCGGCTACGTGATGAACAACGCCAACGGCTCGTCGCTCTACACCAAGGGCGCGACCACCAAGATGTCCACCGGCTCCACCACGAAGATCATGACCGCCAAGGTCGTGCTGACGCAGTCGAACCTCAACCTCGACGCCAAGGTCACGATCCAGAAGGCCTACAGCGACTACATCGTCGCGAACACGGCCTCGTCGGCTCATCTGATCGTCGGCGACAAGGTGACCGTGCGTCAGCTGCTGTACGGGCTGATGCTGCCCTCGGGTTGCGACGCCGCGTACGCGCTGGCCGACAAGTACGGCACGGGCTCGACGCGGGCCGCGCGGGTGAAGTCGTTCATCGGCAAGATGAACACCAAGGCCGCGCAGCTCGGCCTGACCAACACCCACTTCGACTCGTTCGACGGCATCGGCAACGGCGCCAACTACTCGACGGCGAAGGACCTGACGAAGCTCGCCAGCAGTGCGATGAAGAGCTCCACGTTCAGGACGGTCGTCAAGACCAAGTCGTACACCGCGAAGACCATCACCAAGACGGGCAGCACCCGCACGATGGGTGCCTGGACCAACACCAACACGCTGCTCAGCAGTTACAGCGGCACGATCGGTGTGAAGACCGGTTCCGGCCCCGAGGCCAAGTACTGCCTGGTCTTCGCCGCGACCCGTAACGGCAAGACGGTCATCGGCACGGTGCTCGCCTCCACCTCGGTTCCCCAGCGCGAGACGGACGCGAAGAAGCTCCTCAACTACGGCTTCGCCAAGCTCGGCTGACACCCGACACCCGACACCTGAAAAGAGAAGGGGCCTGCCGCGGTGCACGCGGCAGGCCCCTTTGCCGTACCCGGGACCGCCTCGCAAGCCGAATCGAAGCCGTTACCCCGCAATGGTGAACATCATTGCGCTGGCTGGCATATTCGATTTCCTCCGCCCTACGTTCCGCTGCGGAGGTGGTTCACATGAACGAACCCAGCAGGATGCCCGACACGGGTGAGCGGCACGAGGCGATCGACGTCAGCGACTTCGTCTACGCGGCCACGGGAGACCGGGTCCGACGACTGACCATGCCGGACGGAGCGCACTGGTTCCCGGCGGTGGACGTGTGCAAGCGGTTGGGTCACAGCAACCCGCAGAAGGCGCTCTCCGACCACGTCCCGGAAGACCAACGAGACATTCTCGAGACCCTAACTGGAGGTTATGGTCTCAGCATTCCCGCAGGCAGGGAGTGGCGCCGAGACCTGAATGTCATCTCGCTCCAAGGTCTCATCCTCCTTGTCAACGCCTGCACCAAGCCCGCTTGTGCCCCCTTCAAACAGTGGGCAGCCGAGGTGATCGAGACCGTTCAGCGAGAGGGTTCCTACACCCTCCAGGAGGCCGAGGTGCAGCCCGTCGGCCCGGGTGCCCCCGTGGCGTACGCCATGCCTGATCAGGTGGCCGAGGCCATCGTCCGGCTGGAGGACACTCGCGTGGCGGCAGCGAGGAGGGGGCGCCGGTCTACGTGCTCAACCGGTCCTGACCGGATGACGAGAGGAAGGGGCGGCCGCAATCACAAGTTGCGGCCGACCCTTCGCCGGTCAACCTAGCGCCTCGCGAGCCGTCACGCCCACGTGATCAGCCTTTTGGGTTGTTCCAGGACCGCTGCCACGTCCGCGAGGACCCTGGAGCCCAGTTCTCCGTCGACCAGGCGGTGGTCGAAGGACAGGGCGAGGGTGGTGACCTGGCGTGGCTTCACCTTGCCCTTGTGGACCCACGGCTGGAGCCTGATCGCACCGACCGCGAGGATCGCGGCCTCGCCGGGGTTGAGGATCGGCGTGCCGGTGTCGACGCCGAAGACGCCGACGTTGGTGATCGTCACCGTGCCGCCCTGCATGTCGGCGGGAGACGTGCGACCCTCGCGTGCCGTGGAGACCAGCTCACCCAGGGACCGGGCCAGTTGCGGCAGCGTCTTGGCCTGCGCGTCCTTGATGTTCGGGACGATCAGACCGCGGGGGGTGGCAGCCGCGATGCCCAGGTTGACGTAGTGCTTGACCACGATCTCCTGGTTGGCCTCGTCCCAGGACGCGTTGACGTCGGGGTGCCGCTTGACCGCGACCAGCAGGGCCTTGGCGATCAGCAGCAGCGGGTTGACCCGCAGGCCCTGCATCTCCTTGTCCTGCTTGAGCTCCTCGACCAGCTTCAGCGTGCGGGTCACGTCGACCGTCACGAACTCCGTGACGTGCGGCGCGGTGAACGCCGAGCCGACCATCGCCGCCGCCGTCGCCTTGCGGACGCCCTTCACCGGGACGCGGGTCTCACGGCCCGTGTCCTGGGTGACAACCGGCGCCTGGGACGCGACGGGCACCGGGGCCACGACGGGCTCGGTGACCGGCGCGGGCGCGGGTGCCGCCGCCGCGTGGACGTCCTCGCGGGTGATGACGCCGTCCGGGCCGGAGGGCACCACCGCCGCCAGGTCGACGCCGAGGTCCTTCGCCAGCTTGCGCACCGGCGGCTTGGCCAGCGGGCGGGAGCGCACCCCCGTCGTCCCGTGACCGTTGAGCTCGGCCAGGACGGCCGCCGCCGCCTCCTGGACCGGGATCTCGGGGCCCTTGCGGGGACGGCGCCGGGTCGAGGACGCGGCGACTCCGTAGCCCACGAGGACCGGCTGGCGGGCCGGCGGCTTGGCCTCCTCCGCCTGCCGCTCGGCGGGCGCGGGAGCCGGTTCGGCGGCCGGAGCGATGCCCCCGCCGGCCACGGCCACCGCGATGATCGGCGTGCCCACGTCCACCGTGGTGCCCTCGGCGAAGTGCAGGTCGCGGACCACGCCGTCGTAGGGGATGGGCAGTTCCACCGCCGCCTTGGCCGTCTCGACCTCGCAGACGACCTGGCCGTCGGTGACGGTGTCGCCGGGCTTGACGTACCACTTGAGGATCTCGGCCTCGGTGAGCCCCTCGCCCACGTCGGGCATCTTGAACTCGCGTACGGACGCGTCAGTCATCGTCGTCACGACCCTCTCCTCAGTACGCCAGGGCACGGTCGACGGCGTCGAGCACCCGGTCCAGACCCGGCAGGTACTCCTCCTCCAGACGCGCCGGCGGGTACGGGGCGTGATAGCCGCCGACCCGCAGCACGGGGGCCTCCAGGTGGTAGAAGCAGCGCTCCGTGATCCGGGCGGCGATCTCCGCGCCCGAGCCGAAGAACACCGGGGCCTCGTGGACGACGACCAGGCGGCGGGTCTTCTCGACCGAGGTCTGGATGGAGTCGAAGTCGAGCGGGGAGATCGAGCGCAGGTCCAGGACCTCCAGCGACCTGCCCTCCTCGGCTGCCACGTCGGCGACCTCCAGGCACGTCTTCACCATCGGGCCGTAGGCGACGAGGGTGAGGTCGCCGCCCTCGCGGACGACACGGGCCTTGTGCAGGGGGCCGGGGATGGCCTCCGTGTTGACCTCGGCCTTGTCCCAGTAGCGCCGCTTGGGCTCGAAGAAGATCACCGGGTCGTCGCTCTGGATGGCCTGCTGCATCATCCAGTACGCGTCCGCCGCGTTCGACGGCGAGACGACCTTCAGGCCGGAGACGTGCGCGAAGAGCGACTCGGGGGACTCCGAGTGGTGCTCCACCGCGCCGATGCCACCGCCGTAGGGGATGCGGACGACGACCGGGAGCTTGACCTTGCCCAGCGAGCGGGCGTGCATCTTCGCCAGCTGGGTGACGATCTGGTCGTACGCCGGGAAGACGAACCCGTCGAACTGGATCTCGACGACCGGGCGGTAGCCGCGGAGGGCCAGGCCGATCGCCGTGCCGACGATGCCCGACTCGGCGAGCGGGGTGTCGATGACCCGGCTCTCCCCGAAGTCCTTCTGCAGGCCGTCCGTCACCCGGAAGACACCGCCGAGCTTGCCGACGTCCTCCCCCATGATCAGGACCTTGGGGTCGGCTTCCAGGGCGCGGCGCAGCGACTCGTTGATCGCCTTGGCCACGGCCATGCTGGTGGATGTCACGGGCGCCGCCATGTCACTTGCCCCCCTCTTCGTCCGCGAACGACGCCTGGTAGGCGGCGAACTGGGCTCGCTCCTCGTCGACGAGCGCGTGCCCGTCCGCGTACACGTTCTCGAAGATGGCGAATCGGTCCGGGTCCGGCATGGCGCGGACCGCTTCGCGCACTCGCCTGCCCAACGCTTCGCTCTCGGTCTCGAGTTCCGCGAAGAATCCCTCGTCCGCGTGGTTTGCGGACTCCAGGTAGGCACGCAGACGCAGGATCGGGTCCTTGGCCTCCCATGCCTCGCGCTCCTCGTCGGCCCGGTACTTGGTGGGGTCGTCGGAGGTGGTGTGCGCGCCCATACGGTAGGTGTACGCCTCGACCAGGGTCGGGCCCTCACCGCGGCGGGCTCGCTCCAGCGCCCACCGCGTCACCGCGAGGCAGGCCAGCACGTCGTTGCCGTCCACGCGCACACCGGGGAAGCCGTAGCCCTGCGCGCGCTGGTAGAGCGGGACGCGGGTCTGCCGCTCGGTCGGCTCGGAGATCGCCCACTGGTTGTTCTGGCAGAAGAACACCACCGGGGCGTTGTAGACCGCGGAGAAGGTGAACGACTCCGCGACGTCGCCCTGGCTGGAGGCGCCGTCGCCGAAGTAGGCGATCACCGCGCTGTCCGCGCCGTCCTTGGCCACGCCCATCGCGTAGCCGGTGGCGTGCAGGGTCTGCGCGCCGATGACGATCGTGTACAGGTGGAAGTTGTTGCCGTTGGGGTCCCAGCCGCCGTTGTTCACCCCGCGGAACATGCCGAGCAGGTTGGTCGGGTCGACCCCGCGGCACCAGGCGACGCCGTGCTCGCGGTAGGTCGGGAAGACGTAGTCGTCGTCGCGCAGGGCCCGGCCGGAGCCGATCTGGGCGGCCTCCTGGCCGAGCAGCGAGGCCCACAGGCCCAGTTCGCCCTGGCGCTGCAGGGCGGTGGCCTCGGCGTCGAAGCGGCGGGTGAGCACCATGTCGCGGTACAGGCCGCGGAGCTCATCGGGGGTGATGGCGGCGACGTACCCGTCGTACACCGCGTTCTTGACGCGCTTGCCCTCGGGCGTCAGCAGTTGTACGAGCTCGGGCTCGGTGCCCGGCGGCTTCTTCGCGGTCGTCCGCTTGCCGGCCGTGCTCTTGGTACTGGCGCTGCGTCGCGGTGTGCGCGCGGCAGTGCTCTCCACGGTCACGTGTGCTCCTCCGTCGGTCCGGCTACCCGGGTTCGCCGGGCGCCAGTGCGGCTCACCCATAGCCCCAGGGGCGCACAGGGTGGGCGCGCACGGTGGGGAAACAGGCGTGACAGGTGCCCCGGCGAGCATCCTGCACGAGGCACGTTACCCAGTGCTTCACATTTCTGTGAAACCCCTCCTGACCTGCGATTTTGCTTGGATTTCCAAGTAAATCGCGAAATCGGGAACAATTCCTGGTCACAGCCTTGCAGGGGGCCGGAACAACGGCACGTTATCCCGGTGACCCAGTTCACGGGAAGAGTCTGCCCGGGCGCGGCTCTTGATCAGGGGCAAGAGCGGCATTCGGGAGCAAGGGTGGGAAATCCGGTGATTCCCCCCGGAGCGCGGCGACACCCGCGCGGACCCGCGGTTCCCGGCGGCCTCGGCGCTCGCCGTGCGGTGGACGCGGGAGTACGAGGCGGTGTGCGGCGTCTTCGCCGACTGAGCGCCCCGGACGCGAAGCAGGGCTCCACGCGCGCGTGGAGCCCTGCTTTCCGCGAGATCAGCCGACCGGTGCCGGTCAGAGACCGTCGTTCCCGGTCGTCGTACCGCCGTCGGCGCCACCGACGCCGCCGCCGTCCGTGGGGTCTGCCGTCACGGGCGGGTCGGTCTCCGGCGCACTCGACTCCTGCGTCGGCGCCACGCTCGACGCCGGGGCGGAGGGCTCTTCGCTCGGCTCGCTGCTGTAGCTCTTGGAAGGCGTGTACGACGGGCTGTACGACGGCGTCCAGTCCGAGTTGGAGCCCGTCCCCGAGTCGTCGTCGGAGGACGAGCCCGTTTCCGGGTTCGTCGCCTTATCGCTCGGCGTCGCGGTGTCCTTCTCGTCCTTCGCGGACCGAGAGGTGGTCGGGGAATGGGTCGTGCCCGCGCCGCCACCGCTCCCGCCGCCGTTGTTCAGCGCCAGCGCGACACCCGCGGCGATGGCGACGACCGCGAGGACCGCGAGGATCCACAGCTTGCCGCGCCCGCTGCCCCTGTTGCCGTGCCCCTCGAAGCCGCCCTCGTCCCCACCTCCGTAACCGCCTCCGTACCCGGCGGGCAGGATCGGCTGCGGGATCTGGGTGGTGCCGGAGGAGTCACCGGAGTGCGGCAGCGCCGTGGTGCTCGCGAAGCCCGCCGCCGGCGTGTTCCGGCCGTCGTGCACACCCACCGGGCCGGTGTTCCAGGTGCCGGTGTGGCCGCCCTGGTCGTACAGCATCTGCAGGGCGTACTGGACCAGCCCGCGCATCTCCTCCGCGGTCTGGAAGCGGTCGTCCGGATCCTTGGCGAGGGAGCGCATGACGAGTCCGTCGAGCTCCGGCGGGCACGCGCCGTCCGAGGTCTCGGACGGGGGCACCGGGATGTCCTGGACGTGCTGGTAGACCACCGACAGCGGGGTCTCGCCGGTGAACGGCGGGCGCAGCGCGAGCAGTTCGTAGAGGAGACAGCCGGTCGCGTACAGGTCGGAGCGGTGGTCGACGGCCTTGCCGAGCGCCTGCTCCGGGGAGAGGTACTGCGGGGTGCCCATGACCATGCCGGTCTGCGTCATCGTGGTGGACGCGCCGTGCAGGGCGCGCGCGATGCCGAAGTCCATCACCTTGACGGCACCGTTGTCGGTGATGATGACGTTCGCCGGCTTGATGTCGCGGTGCACGATGCCGTGCTGGTGCGAGTAGGCGAGGGCCTCCAGCACCCCGGAGACGATGATCAGGGCCTGCTCGGGACCGGGAGCCTCGGCGTTGAGGAGCAGGTCGCGGATCGTGCGGCCCTCGACGATCTCCATCACGATGTACGGCACCGACTGGCCGCCCACGAAGTCCTCGCCGGAGTCGTACACGGCGACGATGGAGTGGTGGTTGAGGCCGGCCACCGACTGTGCCTCGCGGGTGAAGCGGGCCTTGGAGACGGGGTCCTCGGCGAGGTCCGCGCGCAACAGCTTGACCGCCACGGTGCGTCCGAGACGGACGTCCTCGGCGGCGAAGACCTCCGCCATACCGCCCCGGCCGAGTCTGCGGGTGAGGCGGTACCTGCCGTCACCGACCAGTCCGCCGTTGCCCCACAGCTCCGGCGCATCCGACATCCCGCCGCCGCCAGTCGCCTCGGGGTCGGACGGGCCCTGAGCGCGCTGCTGCTGTGCCATCAGTCCTCGCCGTCGTTTCTGCCCGCGGTGCGCGCGGTGTTGTCACGGTCTCCGTCGGCCACGCTACAGCCTCCGCGCAAGCAGCCGGCCCGGGAAGAGCCCGGCACCCCGTCCACGACGGACCGGCCATCAAACCCGTAGTACCCGCGGGCGAGCAAATCGTGTGTACCGGCCGTGGGGCACCTGTAACGCTTCCGCGACGCTTCTTTCGCGTACGGTCACGGATCGGGCACCGAGCTTGACGTGTCAGTGCCCTCCGGCACACTTGGCCGGGAATCACCCTTTCGATCAACACGATCAGCGACGGCGTCTGAGGGCTACGGGGGACACGGGACATGAGCCAGGACGGCGCTCAGGGCCGGTACGCGGGGCGCGCACTCGCCGGTGGCCGCTACCAGCTGCGCGACTTGCTCGGCGAGGGTGGCATGGCCTCGGTGCACCTCGCGTACGACACCGTGCTCGACCGGCAGGTCGCGGTCAAGACGCTGCACACCGAGCTGGGCCGCGAGCAGGCGTTCCGCGAGCGGTTCCGCCGTGAGGCCCAGGCCGTGGCCAAGCTCACCCACACCAACATCGTCTCGGTCTACGACACCGGCGAGGACGACCTCGGCGGCGCGACCATGCCGTACATCGTCATGGAGTACGTCGAGGGCCGCCCCCTCGGTTCGGTCCTCGACGAGGACGTACGGCAGCAGGGCGCGATGCCCGCCGACAAGGCGCTGAAGATCACCGCGGACGTGCTGGCCGCGCTGGAGATCAGTCACGAGATGGGCCTGGTCCACCGGGACATCAAGCCGGGCAACGTGATGATGACCAAGCGCGGGGTCGTCAAGGTGATGGACTTCGGCATCGCCCGCGCCATGCAGTCCGGCGTCACGTCGATGACGCAGACCGGCATGGTCGTCGGCACCCCGCAGTACCTGTCGCCGGAGCAGGCGCTGGGCCGCGGCGTGGACGCCCGTTCCGACCTGTATTCGGTCGGCATCATGCTGTTCCAGCTGGTCACCGGGCGGCTGCCGTTCGACGCGGACTCGCCGCTGGCCATCGCGTACGCGCATGTGCAGGAGGAGCCGGTCGCGCCCTCCTCGGTCAACCGCGCGCTGCCGCCGGCCGTCGACGCACTGGTCGCCCGCGCCCTGAAGAAGAACCCGAACGAGCGCTTCCCCAGCGCCGAGGCCATGCGCGACGAGTGCCTGCGGGTGGCCGCGTCCCTCCAGGCGGCGGCGCCCAGCATCGTGCCGGGGACCCCCGCCCCGAGCGGCTCCGGGGTCGGCTCCGCGGTCTTCCCGCCGGTCGACCAGGCGGCCCAGGCCCCGCCGGGGAACGTACAGACGCCGTACCAGCCGCTGCCCGGCCCGTACGGCACCCCGCCGCCCGCGACGCCCGCCCCGGCGTACGGCTATCCGCAGCAGGCCGGCTACCAGGCGCCCGGCCCGTCCGCCTACGCGCCGCAGCACCAGGCCGGCTCGACCCCGCCGCCGTACAACCTCACCCCGCAGCCCGCCACGACCGCGTCACCGGCCGGCGGCAGGAGCGGCAGGCCGGTGGTCATCGGCTCGATCGTCGTGTCGCTGGTCGCGGTCGGCGGCCTGATCACGGCCCTGATGATGAACGGCGGCAGCGGCGACGACAACAAGGGGGGCGGGGGCAGCAGTACCAGCGCGTCCACGTCGGCGGTGTCCGGTCACCGCGGCCCCGACCTGTCGAAGACGATCGACAAGACCGAGTGCACCGAGCCGCAGGAGTCGTACAACGACCCCGACAAGGTCAAGATGCCCGACTTCGGGTTCAAGAACTGGACCTCTGTCCTCGCCTGTCTCCAGGCGGCCGGCTGGCACTACGCGAAGCATCCGGTGGACGAGAACACCTACGGCGAGGACACCGTCATGCGGCAGTCCCCGCAGGCGGGCACGGACTTCGACCCGGACAACCCGCCGGAGATCCAGTTCGACATCTCTACGGGGGACCCGGCCTGAGGGCGGTGCCGCCACCTCCGGGGCGGGCGGTCAGGTGAGAGGCCCGGCAGCGTGAGCTGCCGGGCCTGGTGCGTTCGGTCGGTGGGTGTCCGCGTCCGGTCGGTGGACGCCCGTGGTCGGCTGGTGGGTGTCCGCCCAGGTCCGGACCGGTCCGGTGGTCCGGACCGTGGCCGGTCCGGTCCGGTGGCCGGTCCGGTCCGTTCCGTTCCGGTCCGGTGGCCGGTTCCGTCCGGTCGGGGGCGGGCGGCTTACAGGTACGGGCCGCCCGAACGGCCACCCGTCCGCGGGTCGTCGCCTCCCTCGGCACCGCCGACCCCGGGCGGCAGGGCGCGGCGCATCTGCTCCAGCTGGGCCCGCGCAGCCATCTGCTGGGCGAACAGGGTGGTCTGGATCCCGTGGAAGAGCCCCTCCAGCCAGCCGACCAGCTGGGCCTGCGCGATGCGCAGTTCCGCGTCACTGGGGGTGGCGTCGTGGGTGAAGGGCAGGGAAAGCCGCTCCAGCTCCTCGACGAGCTCCGGCGCCAGGCCGTCCTCCAGCTCCTTCACCGAGCTGGAGTGGATCTCCTTCAGCCGGACTCTGCTCGCCTCGTCGAGGGGAGCCGCACGCACCTCCTCCAGGAGCTGCTTGATCATGCTGCCGATCCTCATGACCTTCGCGGGCTGTTCCACCATCTCCGTCACCGGGACCTCGCGGGAGTCCTCGTCTCCGGTGCCACCGAGCGCCATTCCGTCCTGGCCCAGGACCAGGATCTGGGGGTTCTCCGGTGACCTTTCGTTCCTCGGCATCTCCATGCAGCCATTCTCTCGCACCCGTACGTGTCGTCAGTGTGGTGCCCCCCTCGGAGGGTGATCCACCGTCCACGGTCCGCGTCGACCTGCCGGCCGAACCCGGAATGCCGGAATTGTCGCGCGGTGTGAGGCTTGTTCCGTGACTTCATGGCTGTGGAGACCCGACCGGCCACGCGGACCGCACGGACGGCGTCCGTCGGGGCTTCGGCCGGCAGGGTGGCTGATCGTCCTGGCGGCGTGCGCCGTCGTACCGGTGTACGGGGGTGGCCCGTCGTACGGCGCCGAATCGCCTTACCGCACCGAACAGTTGTCCCCCGCCGATTCCTCGCCCGGTGCCGAGTCCCCGCGACGCGAAGGCGCGGGGTCCCGGCACCGGGCCGGGTCGCCGTCGTACGGCGCCGGGTCCCCGTACCGTGCCGGGCCCTCCCACCATGTCGGGTCGCCGCCCGCGGGCCCGTCGCCGGATTCGTCGTCCGCGGGTCCGTCCTCTGATTCCTCCCGCGCCGTCCCGCGCCACGCGTCACCCTCGGCGTCCGAGTCGGCGTCCGCCGAACCGAGCCTGGCCGGGAGCCGCGCGGGTGAGGGGCGGCAACGACCGGGTCGGCACGAGGAACCCACCCCGACGGAGGACGAGGACCAGGGCGAGCACGACGTCCTCGGGGCGGACCCGGGCGACGGAGGCGACACCGCGGCGGACGCGGACACCGCGGACCCGGATACGGACGACGGGGCCACCGCCGAGGAAGAGCCGCCGCAGCAGACCGCCGAGACGCCCGCCGCGTCCCCGACCGAGGCCGTCCGGCAGAACATGGCACAGGCCGGGCGCGCGGCCGGGTCCACCCTCCCGATCCTGCCGCTGGGCGGCGGGCTGATCCTGGTCGGCCTGGGCCTCGGCCTCGCCTTCCTCGGCCTGCGCCTGCGCCGCGGCTAGTGCGGCGACCTGGGGGCTCCTAGGACGTCACCAGCAGGACCTTGCCGATATGACCGCTCTCCTCCACGACCCGGTGCGCACCGGCCGCGTCGCTCATCGGGATCTCGCGGTCCACGACCGGCCGGACGTGGCCCGCCTCGATCAACGGCCAGACGTGCTCGCGCACGGCCGCCACGATGGTCGCCTTCTCGCCCAGCGGGCGGGCCCGCAGCGAGGTCGCGCTGATCGCGGCCCGCTTGCCCAGCAGCGCGGCGAGGTCCAGCTCGGCCTTGGCACCGCCCTGCATGCCGATGACGGCGAGCCGGCCGTTGACAGCGAGCGCCTGGACGTTGCGGTCCAGGTACTTGGCGCCCATGTTGTCGAGGATGACGTCGGCGCCGGCGCCGTCCGTGGCCTTCCTGAGCTCGGCGACGAAGTCCTGCTCCCGGTAGTTGACCAGGATCTCGGCGCCCAGCTCGGCGCAGCTGTCCAGCTTCTCCCGCGTGCCCGCCGTCACGGCGACCTTCGCGCCGACGGCCTTGCCGAGCTGGATCGCCATCGTGCCGATGCCACTGGAACCACCGTGCACGAGGAGCGTCTCGGCCGGACGCAGGTGGGCGATCATGAAGACGTTGGACCACACCGTGCAGGTCACCTCGGGCAGTGCCGCGGCCTGCCTGAGATCGACGCCCGTCGGCACGGGCAGCAGCTGACCGGTCGGAACGACGACCTTCTCGGCGTAGCCGCCGCCCGAGAGCAGGGCGCACACCTCCTCGCCGATCGACCAGCCGGAGACGCCGGGGCCGACTTCGGCGATCCGTCCCGAGCATTCGAGGCCGGGGTAGGGGGACGCGCCGGGCGGGGGGTTGTAGAAGCCCTGCCGCTGAAGGATGTCGGCCCTGTTCACGGCGCCGGCCACCACCTCGACCAGCACCTCGCCCTCGCCGGGCACCGGGTCCGGGACCTCCGCCCACACCAGCGCCTCGGGTCCGCCAGGTTCGGGAATCGTGATCGCATACATGGGAGGGACGCTACCCCTCGCTACCCATCGCACCCCAGGTCTGCCCCGCCGAGTCGCCGCAGTCACCTCCGTCGCCGTCGTGGGACGGACGCGCGGGCTGTGGGACTACGGACAGGACGTCAGTCCCTGCGCAGCGGGCGGACGTCGGGTGCGATCTGCGACCCCGGCGACGTCCGCACGATCGTGATGAGCCGGTCCGTCAGCTCCAGCGTGCCGACGACCGGATCGTCGTAACCGAGCACCCGGTGCCCGCGTACGACGCTGACCACCAGATCCTCGGTCTCCCGCGGCTTCCTGCCCACCTCGGCCTTTATGACGGGGCGTTCGACGATGTCCAGTCCGCTGCCCTGCTGGATGAGGTCCTCCATCACCATGCCGGCCGCCGGACTCAGCACGGACAGGCCGAGCAACCGGCCGGCCGCGCTGGCGCTGGTGATGACCGCGTCGGCGCCCGACTGTCTCAGCAGCGGGGCGTTCTCCTCCTCGCGCACCGCGGCCACGATCTTCGCGTTCCGGTTGAGCTGGCGGGCCGTCAGGGTCACCAGGACGGCGGTGTCGTCGCGCTGGGCCGCGATGACGACCTGCCGCGCCCGGTGCACCTCGGCCCGCTTGAGCACCTCGCCGCGCGTCGCGTCCCCGACCACACCCGCATAGCCCTCGGCGGAGGCCTGGTCGATCGCCTTGACGCTGAGGTCGACCACCACGACCTGCTCCTTCCGCAGTCCCGTCGCACAGACGGTCTGGATCGCGGAGCGCCCCTTCGTGCCGAAGCCGACGACGACGGTGTGGTCGCGCAAGGTGGACCTCCAGCGATTGAGCCGCCATTCCTCACGGGTGCGTTCCGTGAGGACCTCGAGGGTGGTGCCGACGAGGACGATCAGGAACAGCACCCGCAGGGGTGTGATGACGAAGATGTTGGTGAGCCGGGCGGCATCGCTGACGGGCGTGATGTCGCCGTATCCGGTGGTCGAGAGCGTGACCGTCGCGTAGTAGAAGGCGTCGAGGAGGTCGACCGAGCCGTCCGAGGTGTCGTTGTAGCCGTCGTGGTCGGCATAGACGATCAGCGCGGTCACGACGAGCACGAACAGTGCCAGGGACAGCCGCTTGGCGACCTGCCCGTACGGATGCACCACCACTTTTCTCGGCAGTCTCACGCGATGGGTCACGACAGGTTCGTCCGCCTGGCCGGCGATCCCGTCATGGCCCGAACGTTTCACGTGAAACACACCCCGATTCCCGCGGCGGCCCAGGGCAGGTCGAGCAGTTCGGTCTCCTGTCCCGCCCGGGCCCCACCCGGCGGTACGACGGCGAGGGCATCGGCCGCGGCGATGCCACGGAGCATGGCGGGGCCGTTGTAGTGCAGCGGCGCCGCCCGGTCACCGCGCAGCACCACGGGGATCAGCCGCGTGTCGTACGGATGCCCGTGCACGCCGTCCTGGAGGGGCAGCGTGTACGGCTCCGGGGCGGGGCGTGCCGCGAGCGTCCGCAGCAACGGCTCGGCCAGGGTGAGCAGCCCGGAGACGGCCGCCAGGGGGTTGCCCGGCAGGCCGACGAGATGCTGGTCCTCCTTGGTGCGGGCCAGCAGCATCGGGTGCCCCGGTCGCACCGCGACGCCGTCCACCAGGAGTTCGGCGCCGATGCGGTTCAGGGTGGGGTGGACGTGGTCGACCGGACCGGACGCGGTGCCACCGGTGGTGACGATCAGGTCGGCCCGGGACGACGTGACCGCCTTGTGCAGCGCCTTGGCGTCGTCGCCGAGCCTGCGGACGGCTGTGACCTCGGCGCCGAGCGCGCGCAGCCAGGGCGGGAGGAGCGGGCCGAGGGCGTCGCGGATCAGACCGTCGTGCGGCAGCCCCTCGGTGAGCAACTCGTCGCCGAGGACGAGGACGTCGACCCGGGGGCGGGGGACCGCGGTGAGGGTGTCGTATCCGGCGGCGGCGGCCAGACCGAGCACGGCGGGGGTCACGAGGGCGCCGACGGGGAGGAGCTGGTCGCCGCTACGGCATTCCTGGCCGCGCGGGCGGATGTCCTGGCCGTGCTGCGGTTCACGGGTCGCGTGCAGCCGGCCCCGGTCGTCGGCGCGACCGTGCTCACTGCGGAGCACTGCGGTGGTGTCGAGGGGGATGCGGGCGCCGGTGGCGATACGGGCGGCCTCGCCGTCGGTGAGGGGTGCCGGCTGGGCGTGCCCGGCCAGGACGCCTTCGTCGCGTACGTCCCAGGGGCCGGGGCCCGACACCGCCCAGCCGTCCATCGCGGAGGTGTCGAAGGAGGGCAGGTCGGTGAGCGCGGTCAGGGGGGCGGCCAGGCTGAGTCCGAGGGCACCGTCGAGGGGCACGGAGACGGGCTGGCGGCGGGCACCCGGCGTGCCGGGACGGGCTCCGGCCCGTTCGGCGATGACTCTGGCCCGGGGCCAGGGGGTGGCCTTGTGTGTCTGCTCGCGGGCGGGGGCTTGGGCGGCTTCGGGGCGCCTTCCCGACCGGTGGCCATCCTGCGGGGCGGACGCGGGCGCGGGCACCTGGTCGCCGGGCGGGCGGCCGTCGCCGGCGGAGGCGCGGCCGTTGTCGCCGGAGGCGCGGCCGGTGTCGGCAGAGGCGCGGCCGGTGTCGGCAGAGGCGCGGCCGGTGTCTTCCTTCACGAGGGCGAGCGCCTCCTCGACGTCGAGGTCGTCGGGTTCGAGGCGTCCCGCGTTTCCGTCGACCCGGGTGCCGCGGGCGGTCATCCGGCGTCCGGACCGGTACCGGGGGTGGCGTCGGGGGCCGCGTCCGTCTTGGCCTCGCCGGCCTCGTCCGCCCAGCGCAGGGCGAGGGCGGCGGCCCTGCGGGACACCTCGGCGACGGCCTCGGGGCCTCCTCCGGCCCGCGCGGCGGCGTAGCCGACGAGGAACGTGGTCAGCGGTGCCGCGGGCCGGGCCACGCCGTGCGCGGCGTCGCGGGCCAGATCGAGCAGCGCGCCGGTGTCGACGTCGAGGTCGATGCCGAGTTCGTCCTTGACTGCGGAAATCCATTCATCCAACACGTGCCCATGCTCCCTGATGCGTGCCCTGGCGGTGGCGATGTCGTCCCAGGTGTCGCAGTCGAAGGACGCGACGGGGTCGGGGACGCGGGTGAGGTCGAGCCGCGCGATCAGCCGGCGCAAGGGCAGCCCACTCAGACCACCGCCGGCGGGGGAACGCACGGTGGGCGGGGCGTCGGTGAGCGGGACGTCGGCCGGTAGGGCTCCGGTGGCCGGGGCGTCTGTGACCGGGGTGTCTGTGACCGGGACTCCCGTGGCTGTGGCGTCGGTGGCCGGGGCGTCTGTGGCTCCGGCTCCGGCGAGGGTGGCCAGTTCACGGCGCAGCGCCTGGGTGCGGTAGGCGGCCACCAGGGGCTGGTCGCGGCCGTCGGCGTCGGTGAGCAGCACACCCTCGGCGCCACTCGTCCGGAGCACGGCCAGCAGCCGCCGTACGGTCCGTTCGGCGAGGAACGGGAGGTCGGCGGAGACCACCACGACCTGCTCCGCGGTGGTGTGCCGCAGCCCGGCGTCGAGCGCGGCCAGCGGGCCGCCGCCGGGCGGGTCCTCGCGGGCCCAGGTCACCGGCCGCGCGGTCGGCCGGGGGTCGGCTACGACGGTGACGGTACGTGCCCCGGCGCAGGCGGCCAGGACCCGGTCGAGCAGCGCGCGCCCGCCCACACGCACACCGGGTTTGTCCGCGCCGCCGAGCCGCCGGGCGGCGCCCCCGGCGAGCACGACGGCATCGTGGACTTCGGCGTCCGGTGCTCCGGCACCGGGGATGCCGGGGCCGGGAGCGTCGGCGTCGGGGGCGGCGGAGGGCTCGTGCGCTGTCACCCCCCGAGTATGCGTCCCGGCCTGATCACAGGGAACGCGCGGGAGCCGCCGTGGTCACAGGGTGCGCAGCAGGACCGCCGGCTCTTCCACGCAGTCCGCCACGTACCGCAGGAAACCCCCCGCCGTACCGCCGTCGCACACCCGGTGGTCGAAGGTGAGCGAGAGCTGGACGACCTGCCGGACCGCCAGCTCGCCCTCGTGCACCCAGGGTTTGGGGACTATCCGGCCGACGCCGAGCATGGCCGCCTCGGGGTGGTTGATGATCGGCGTCGATCCGTCGACCCCGAACACGCCGTAGTTGTTCAACGTGAAGGTGCCACCGGTGAGTTCCGCGGGGGTCAGCCTCCCCGCCCGGGCTGCCTCGGTCAGCCGGGCGAACTCCGCGCCGAGCGACTCGGCGGACCGGGCGTGCGCGTCCCGGACGACGGGTACGACGAGCCCGCGCTCGGTCTGCGCGGCGAACCCGAGGTGCACCGCGTCGAGTCGGACGATCTCCCGGGCCTCCATGTCGACCGTCGAGTTGAGCTCGGGGAACCGGGCCAGCGCGGCGGTACAGATCCGCGCCAGCAGGGCCAGGAGGGAGACCTTCGGTCCGCCGGCCGCGTTCATCGCCTTACGCGCCCGCATGAGCTCGGTGGCGTCGGCGTCGACCCAGCAGGTCGCGTCCGGGATCTCCCGGCGACTGCGGGAGAGCTTGTCGGCCACGGCCCCGCGGACACCCTTGAGGGGGACACGGGTGCCGGTGCCGGAAGCGACACCGTTGCCGGACACGGAGCCGGAGCCGGGAACGAAGGCCGGTGCGGGCTGCACAGGCCCGGAGGGCGCGGGGGCGGTCACGGGCTCCGTCACCGTGCCCGGGCCGGCGGCCGCACGCAGCGCGTACTCCACGTCGGCCCGCAGGATCAGCCCGTCGGGGCCGGAACCGGTCAGTTCCCTGAGGTCCAGGCCGTTCTCCCGCGCGAGCCTGCGCACCAGCGGCGAGATCACGGGCACCGGCCCGTCCACCGTCCTGGTGACACCCTCCGCGGGGGCGCCGGGGATGCCGGTGGGGTGGGCGGCGGGGATCTCTACGCCCGGACCCGTGGTCCCGGACGGGAGGGCGCTCCCGTTCGCCTTCGCAGCGCGCGAGGGCGCGGGTGCGGGCGTGCCGGGTGCGCCGGGTGCGCCGGGTGCGCCGGAGACCGTCGGCGCCGGCCGGACCCGGCGCCTGCGCGCGGGTGCCTCGGAGGTGCCGTATCCCACCAGCACGTTGCCCGAGCCCTCGGTCGGGCCGCCGGCGGGCGGTGCGCCGACCGCCACGGTGATCAGCGGTGCCCCGACGGGCAGTTCCGTGCCCTCCTCGCCGAAGCGGGCGGTGACGACACCGCCGTAGGGGCAGGGCACCTCGACCATCGCCTTGGCGGTCTCGACCTCGACGACCGGCTGGTCGACCGCGACGAGGTCGCCGACCTCGACCAGCCAGCGGACGATCTCCGCCTCGGTGAGGCCCTCCCCGAGGTCGGGGAGCCTGAACTCCAGGCTGTGCATGTCGGAAGCGTGCGCCATCAGCTCTCGGCCTCCCACTGCAGGCGCCCCACGGCGTCCAGGACGCGGTCCACACCGGGCAGGTGGTGACGCTCCAGCATCGGCGGCGGGTAGGGGATGTCGAACCCGGCCACGCGCAGCACCGGCGCCTCCAGATGGTGGAAGCAGCGCTCGGTGACGCGGGCCGCGATCTCCCCGCCGGGGCCACCGAAGCCACCCGACTCGTGCACGACGACCGCGCGTCCGGTCCGCCGGACCGAGGCGCAGACCGTCTCGTCGTCGAACGGCACCAGGGAGCGCAGGTCGACGACCTCGAGGTCCCAGCCCTCCTCGCGCGCTGCCTCGGCGGCTTCGAGGCAGACGGGGACCGACGGGCCGTAGGTGATGAGCGTGGCGCTCCGGCCGGAGCGCCGCACCACCGCGCGGCCTATCGGCTCGACGGCCTGCGGCTCCTCGGGGTTCCAGGAGTCCTTCGACCAGTACAGGCGCTTGGGCTCCAGGAAGACGACCGGGTCGTCGGAGGCGATGGCGTCGCGCAGCAGCCCGTAGGCGTCGGCGACGGTGGCGGGTGTCACGACGTGGAGGCCCGGGGTCGCCATGTAGTAGGCCTCGGACGAGTCGCTGTGGTGCTCGACCCCGCCGATGCCGCCGCCGTAGGGCACGCGGATGGTCAGCGGCAGGGGCATCGCCCCGCGGGTGCGGTTGCGCATCCGGGACACGTGCGAGATCAACTGCTCGAACGCCGGGTAGGCGAAGGCGTCGAACTGCATCTCGACGACCGGCCTGAGCCCGTACATCGCCATGCCGACGGCGGTGCCGAGGATGCCCGCCTCGGCCAGCGGGGTGTCGGTGCAGCGGTCCTCGCCGAACTCCTTCACGAGCCCGTCGGTGACCCGGAAGACACCGCCGAGGGCGCCGACGTCCTCACCCATGACATGGACGGTCGGGTCGGCGGCCATCGCGTCGCGCATCGCGCGCGTGAGGGCCTGCGCCATGGTGGCCGGCTTGAGGGCGACGGTCGTCATCGGCGCGTCTCCTCCTGTTCCGCGTCGAGCTCTGCCCGCAACTGGGCCTCCTGCTCACGCAGCTGGGGCGTGGGCCGGGCGTACACGTGGGCGAAGAGGTCCATGGGGTCGAGCGCCGGGTCCTGGTTCATGCGGGCGCGCAGGTCGGCCGCCATGGTCTCGGCGGCGTCGCGGGCGGCCCGGATGCCGTCCTCGTCGATGAGACCGCGCTCGGTCAGTTCGTGCTCCAGCAGGACGATGGGGTCGTGCTCGCGCCAGGCGGCCACCTCGGTGTCGCCTCGGTAGCGCGTCGCGTCGTCGGCGTTGGTGTGGGCGTCCACGCGGTAGGTGATCGCCTCGACGAGCGTGGGCCCGCCTCCTGCGCGCGCGTGCCGGACGGCGTCGGAGAGGACCTCGTGCACGGCGGCCGCGTCGTTGCCGTCGACCAGGCGGCCGGGCATGCCGTAGCCGACGGCCTTGTGGGCCAGCGACGGTGCCGCGGTCTGCTTGGCGAGCGGGACGGAGATCGCGAAGCCGTTGTTCTGGACCAGGAAGACGACCGGGGCCTGCCAGACGGCGGCGAAGTTCAGTGCCTCGTGGAAGTCGCCCTCGCTGGTGCCGCCGTCGCCGACCATGGCCAGCGCGACCACGTCGTCGCCCTTGAGGCGGGCGGCGTGCGCGAGGCCGACGGCGTGCGGAAGCTGGGTGGCGAGGGGGGTGCAGAGCGGTGCGATGCGGTGTTCGCGCGGGTCGTAGCCGGTGTGCCAGTCGCCGCGCAGCAGGGTGAGTGCCTGGACCGGGTCGAGACCGCGGGCGACGGCGGCGAGCGTGTCGCGGTAACTGGGGAACAGCCAGTCGCGGTCCTCCAGGACGAGCGCGGCGGCGACCTCGCAGGCCTCCTGGCCGGTGCTGGAGGGGTAGACGGCGAGCCGGCCCTGCTTGGTGAGGGCGGTGGCCTGGGCGTTGTAACGGCGGCCGCGCACCAATTCGGTGTGCAGCCGGCGCAGCAGGGCCGGGTCGGCCTGGGCGGCCGCGTCGGTGCCGAGGACGCGGTACGGCTCCGCGTCGGGCAACAGCGGCGCGGGGTCGGTACGGGGCTGCCAGGCGGGCGGCGGCGCCGGGCGGTACGCGCCGCGCTGCTCCATGACCGTCATGACGGCACCTCCTCGTGGGAGCGGCTTCGGACGCGTCACGGGTGTGACGCGCCTCACCTACCGATTGTTCGGTCGTCGGCACATTTTGGCTACAGGCACCTTCAGGCTGTGGACAAACGGTTCTCCACAGCCTCAGATGGACGCAGTACGTCCATGGTAGGGAGGCGGGGGGACATGGCACCTGAACAAATGGCCGAAGGCGCGGAGAGCGGCACCACGCCGCCACCCCCGCCGCCCCCGCGGCCGCTGGACGCCATAGACCAGGACATCCTGCAGATGCTCCAGGCGGACGGCCGCGCCTCGATACGGTCGGTCGCCGAACGGGTGCACGTCTCGCGCGCCAACGCCTACGCGCGTATCAACCGACTCGTCGAGGACGGTGTGATCCGCGGCTTCGGCGCCCGCGTAGACCACGAACGGGCGGGTCACGGGACGTCGGCGTACATCACCCTGAAGATCGTCCAGAACTCCTGGCGCACCGTGCGCGAGGCGCTCAGACAGCTTCCCGGCGCCTCCCACATCGCGCTGGTCGGCGGCGACTTCGACGTGCTGCTCCTGGTGCACACGCCCGACAACAGGGCGCTGCGCGAACTGGTCCTCACCCGGCTCCAGGCGATGCCCGAGGTGCTGAGCACGCGCACCCTGCTGGTCTTCGAGGAGGAGGACCTGGAACCGCAGGGCTGAGGCCCCCGGATCAGGGCTGCCGGCGCAGCCCGGAGAACACCAGCCGCGCCACCGCGTCGGCCACCTCGCGCTCGGCCGCGCCCCGGCCGTCAGGCCGGTACCACTCGACGATCGAGTTGATCATTCCGAAGACGAGCCGGGTGGCGAGCCGCACCTCCACGTCACCGCGCACCTCCCCGTCGGCGGCGGCCGCCCGCAGCAGCGCGGCGACCCGGTGGTCGAAGTCGCGGCGCCGCTCCAGCGCCCACCGTTCGGTGTCCGTGTTGCCGCGCACCCGCAGCAGCAGCGTCACGTACGGCAGTTCCGCCATCAGCACCTCGACCATGCGCCGCACGACGTACTCCAGGCGCTCCACGGCACGCCCCGCGCGCGCGTGCTCCTCGTCGAGGATCCCGAAGAGGCCGTCCAGGGCCCGGCTGACGGCGCGGCGCAGCAGCTCCTCCTTGCCCGCCACGTGGTGGTAGATCGAGGACTTGGAGATGCCGGCCGCCTTGGAGAGGTGCTCCATGGAGGTGCCGTCGTAGCCGCGCTCGATGAAGACCTGCACGGCGACGGACAGAAGCGTCTCCGGGGTGTACGTGTCGCGCTTGGCGGTGGTCATGAGCTGCTGCCTTCCCGCTTGTCGCTGGCGTACCGGTGACGGTAGAGCGCGAGGGACGGCGCGTAGCGGCCCGAGGGCTCGCGCAGGTGCAGGTCGTCCAGGAGGTCGTAGGCCCATTCCCTGCCGAGTCTGCGGCTCCACTCGAAGGGGCCGAGCGGGTAGTTCACGCCCTGGCGCATCGCGGTGTCGACATCCTCCTCGGTCGCCACGCCCTTGGCGACGGCGTCGTGCGCGAGGTCGATGATCCGGGCGACCGTGCGGGCGACGATCATGCCGGGGACGTCCCCGATGACGCTGACCTTCTTGCCGAGGGCCTGGAACAGGCCGATGGCCTCGGCGAGGGTCTGCGGGGCGGTGTCCTGGGAGGCGGACAGGGCGATACGGGTGGCCCTGCGGTAGTCGAGCGCCAGGTCGAAGTAGACGACGTCGCGGAACTCCACGGAGGTCTGGCCGTCGGCGAGCGCCAGCTGCCCGCCGCTGGGCAGGACCAGCCGCGTCCCGTGGTCCTCGTCCTCCGTGCGCACCGGGATGCCCGCCTCGCCGATCAGCGTGACGAGTTCGGAGGCGGGGCCCAGATCGCCCTCGGCGACCACGTAGGCGGGCGGCCGGGAGTCCTCCGCGGTGTGCGGCTCGGAGCGCTCGGCGCCGTCTCCGTGGTCGTACCAGCCCTGTCCGGTCTTGCGGCCCAGCCGGCCCGCCTCGACGAGCCGCTGCTGGGCCAACGAGGGCGTGAAACGGACGTCCTGGAAGAAGGACCGCCACACGGAGTGCGTGACGGACTCGTTGACGTCCTGGCCGATGAGGTCGGTCAGCTCGAAGGCGCCCATCCGGAAGCCGCCCGACTCGCGCAGCACCGCGTCGATGGTGGCCGGGTCGGCGCCCTGGGCCTCGTACACCGCGAACGCCTCGGCGTAGAAGGGGCGCGCGATGCGGTTGACGATGAAGCCGGGAGTGTCGGCGCAGGCGACCGGGGTCTTGCCCCAGGCGCGCGCCATCCCGTACGCGCGCGTGGCCGAGGTGACGTCGGTGGCGAACCCGGAGACCACCTCGACGAGCGGCAGCAGCGGGGCGGGGTTGAAGAAGTGCAGGCCGACGAAGCGGCCGGGGTTGCGCAGCGCCCCGCCGATCGCCGTCACGGACAGGGAGGAGGTGTTGGTGGCGAGCAGGCAGTCCTCGCCGACGACGCCTTCCAGCTCCCTGAACAGCTCCTGCTTGACGTCCAGCCGCTCCAGGACGGCTTCGACGACCAGCGCGCAGTCCGCGAGGTCGGCGATGTGGTCGGCGGGCAGCAGCCGGGCCCGAGCGGCGTCCCGGGCGGAGGCGGCGAGCCGCTCCTTCTCGACGAGCCGGTCGAGACGGGCGCCGATCGCCGCGGCCGCTTCCCGGGCACGCCCGGGGACGGCGTCGTACAGCCGTACGCGATGGCCCGCGACCAGCGCGACCTGGGCGATGCCCTGACCCATGGTGCCGGTGCCGACGACGGCCACGGGGCTGCTGAGGTCGAGTCCTGTCATGTGCGCGATCCTCCCGCACGGGGATTTCCACAGATGCGGCGGTCCCCCTTGTCCCGACCGATCGTTCGGTTACTCTAACCCTGTCCGACTGTTCCCGCCCAGGTCATGAGCTCAAGGAAGAGTTCTTGAAACGAGGAGTTGGTCCCTGATGGCCGCCGAACTCACCGCGCACCAGCTGATCGCCCAGCACCGGCCCACCCTCGACCAGGCGCTGGAAGCGATCCGCACGCGCGCGTACTGGTCCCCGCACCCCGAGCACCCCAAGGCCTACGGCGAGAACGGCAGCCTGGACATGGCGGCGGGCAAGGCAGCCTTCGACGCCCTCCTCGGCACCCGCCTCGACCTGGACCAGCCCGGCACCGACGACTGGACGGGCGGCGAGATCTCCCCGTACGGCCTCGAACTGGGCGTGAGCTACCCGCACGCGGACATCGACGTGCTGCTGCCCGCGATGAGGGCCGGGCAGCGCGCCTGGCGCGACGCCGGCGCGGAGACGCGCGCGATGGTATGTCTGGAGATCCTCAAGCGGATCAGCGACCGGACGCACGAGTTCGCGCACGCGGTCATGCACACCAGCGGCCAGGCCTTCATGATGGCGTTCCAGGCGGGCGGCCCGCACGCGCAGGACCGCGGCCTGGAGGCGGTTGCCTACGCGTACGTGGAGCAGGTCCGCACCCCCGACACCGCGGAGTGGACCAAGCCCCAGGGCAAGCGCGACCCGCTCGCCCTCACCAAGCAGTTCACGCCGGTCCCGCGCGGCATCGCGCTGCTCATCGGCTGCAACACCTTCCCGACGTGGAACGGCTACCCGGGACTGTTCGCGTCCCTGGCGACCGGCAACGCCGTCCTGGTGAAGCCCCACCCGCGCGCGGTGCTGCCGCTCGCGCTGACCGTGCGGGTCGCGCGCGAGGTGCTCGCCGAGACCGGCTTCGACCCCAACCTGGTGGCCCTGGCCACCGAACGGCCCGGCGAGGGCATCGCCAAGACGCTGGCCACCCGCCCCGAGATCAAGATCATCGACTACACCGGCTCGACCGCGTTCGGCGACTGGCTGGAGGCCAACGCCCGTCAGGCGCAGGTCTACACGGAGAAGGCCGGCGTCAACTCGGTCCTCGTGCACTCGGCCGGCGACTACAAGGGCATGCTGTCCAACCTCGCCTTCTCGCTCTCGCTGTACAGCGGCCAGATGTGCACCACCCCGCAGAACCTGCTCATCCCCCGGGACGGCATCCGCACCGACGAGGGCCCCAAGTCGTACGACGAGGTCGTGGCCGACCTCGCCCGCGCGGTCGACGGCCTCCTCGGCGACGACGCGCGCGCGAACGCCCTGCTCGGCGCCATCGTCAACCCGGACGTGAAGGCCCGTCTTGAGGCCGCGGCCGGCCTCGGCGAGGTCGCCCTCGCCTCACGGGAGATCGCCAACCCCGAGTTCCCGGGCGCGGTCGTGCGCTCGCCCGTGATCGTCAAGCTCGACGGCGCCAAGCCGGACGACGAGGCCGCCTACATGAGCGAGTGCTTCGGGCCGGTCTCCTTCGCCGTCGCCGTCGACTCGGCGGCGGACGCGGTCGGACTGCTGCGGCGGACCGTCCGCGAGAAGGGCGCGATGACGGTCGGCGCGTACACCACCGACGAGGAGGTCGAGGCCGAGGTGCGCGAGGTCTGCCTGGAGGAGGCCGCCCAGCTCTCGCTGAACCTCACCGGCGGGGTCTACGTCAACCAGACGGCCGCGTTCTCCGACTTCCACGGCTCGGGCGGCAACCCGGCGGCCAACGCGGCCCTGTGCGACGGCGCGTTCGTGGCCAACCGCTTCCGCGTGGTCGAGGTGCGCCGGGAGAACTAGGGTCCGTCTCCCGGCTCAAGCCGTGGGGGCGCCCCCGGTGGCGCTCCAGTGGTACAGCGTCATGGCCACACTGGTCGCGAGGTTGTAGCTGGAGACCTGGGGACGCATCGGCAGCGACACCAGGTGGTCGGCCCGCGCGCGCAGCGCGGCGGAGAGCCCGCCGCGCTCCGAGCCGAAGGCCAGCACCGCGTCGTCCGGCAGTTTCATCCCGCGGATGTCCTGGCCTTCCGGGTCGAGGGCGAACACCGGCCCGGGCGGCACTTCGTTGACGGTGAGCCGTTCCACGGCGGTCGCGTAGTGCAGCCCGGCGCCGCCGCGCACCACCGTGGGATGCCAGGGGTCGAGGGTTCCGGTGGTGACCACGCCGGTCGCCCCGAAGCCGGCCGCCAGCCGGATCACGGCTCCCGCGTTGCCCAGGTTGCGCGGCTGGTCGAGGACCACGACGGGCGCCCGGCGGGGCACGCGCGCGAGCCGCTCCAGGTTGGCCTCGCGCGCGGGACGTACGGCCAGGGCTGCCACCGCGGTCGGGTGCGGTCGCGGCACCAGGGAGATGTACGTCGCCTCGGGCACCTCGGTCAGCAGCCCGGCCAGCGTCTCCCGTACGTCCGGGGCCAGTTCGTCGGCGAGGGCCAGCGCGGCCGCCCGGTCGCCGGTGACCGCCACCGGGATCTCGGCCCCGAAACGCGCCGCGTGCTTGAGGGCGTGGAAGCCGTCGAGCAGCACGCAGGAGCCGGCGAGCCGGTGCCAGAGACTGACGGAAGCGAGGACGGGGTCGGGGGCCGGTTCGGTCATGTCGTGAAGCCTACGTGCGACTCCTCGGCGCCCTCGGGCGCGCTGCGCGGCCCGGGCAGTGCCGTACGGCGTCGCCGCGTCGCCGTCCGCGCACGCGCGCGTGCCGCCCACTCGCCCAGCCGGCGCAGCACGGACGTCGGGAGGAACACGGCGTCTGCGGCGATCATCGCCAGCGAGAAGAACGGCAGCCCGAGCACCACGGCGATCACGGAGTGCTCCATGATCATGGCTGCCAGCAGGACGTTCTTCACCCGCCGGTTGAACAGCGTGAACGGGAAGGCGACCTGCACGAGGACGGTCCCGTAGGTCACCAGCATCACCATCGTGCCGCTGGACGACAACAGGTCGGCGAGGGCGGGCCAGGGGGAGAAGGAGTCGAGGTGCAGGGGGTAGTAGACGGCCGTGCCGTCCTGCCAGCGCGATCCCTGGATCTTGTACCAGCCTGCCGTCGCGTAGATCAGACACGCCTCGGCCATGATCACGAGCAGGGCGCCGTTGTGCACGACGTTGGCGACGACGTCGAGCAGGATCCTCGGCTGGGCGGTCCTCGCGCGGTGCCCGACCACCCACCACACGGCGGACGCGAGCCACACGGTCCACAGCAGCAGCGGCACGAACAGGTCGCCGTCGAAGAGCCACCCGGCGCTGGTCACCGTGACCAGCGTCGCGCCGAGTACCCCCCACAGGGCCGGACCCGTCCGGTCCACGACCCACTCCCCGCGCCCGCGTGCCTCCCGCGTCCGCCGGACCCGCCGTGCGTCCAGCGACCAGACCTGGGCGCAACGCGTGAACACGAGGTAGATGCACATCAGGTGCAGGACGTTGTCGCCGCCGTCCCCCATGAAGACGCTGCGGTTCTGCAGCGACAACACGCCGACCATGAAGAGCACGGACAGCGCGCGCGTGCGCCAGCCCAGCAGCAGCAGGACGCCCGACAGCACGGCGAGCGCGTAGACCAGCTCGAACCACACCGGGGAATCCGACCAGATCAGTGCCGTGAAGGCGCCGTTGTTCGCGATCAGCTGCTGGGCGAGGCCCCAGCTCCACGGTCCGTCGGGGCCGTACAGCTCCTGGCGGTGGGGGTATTCGCGCAGCAGGAACAGCAGCCAGGTGGCGCTGAAGCCGATACGGACCACGGCCGTCTGGTAGGGGCCGAGGGCGGACTCGGTGGCGCGGGCGATGCCGCGGGAGACCGACAGAGCGAACCGGTTCACCGCACGCCTCCCGCTGCTTCGCCGTCCGGGACGGACCACCAGGACAGCTCGCGGTACACCGGGTTGTCCGGGACCTGCTCCTTGCTCCACTTCGGCGGGCGCACGTTGGTGGTGCGGGAGCGAGCCTGCACCCGCTCGATGACTCCGTCCGGCCCGGCCGCGCCCGAGCGGTCCAGACGCAGCACCAGGATGCGGCGCAGATACGTCTCCGACAGGGAGCCGCGCACGTTCGTGGCCCGGTTCCGGCCGTCGTGCGTGGAGACGAAGAAGTCCCAGGCCCGGCGCAGCTCGTTCTGCTCCGTGTGGCTCGGCAGCAGGTTGCCGTCGACGGCCCGGCCGTCCTGGGCGGACAGGTCGTACCAGCGGGTCGTCCGCGTCCCGCCGTCCGCGGTGCCGACCTGGGCGCGGACCTGCACCGCGATGTTCTGCTGGAGCGGATTGGGGGCGAACAGCATCCAGTTCTGCTCGAACTCGGGATTGATCCAGTCGTAGACGACCTTGCCGTGCTGCTTCGTCAGCGTGTTCGACGGGGCGACGTGCAGGAAGACCATGCCGACGTGGACACAGACAGCGATCGCGACGACCGCGAGGGTCAGCGCCACGGCGATCTGGTAGCGGAGGGACAGAGCGGCGACGCTGGTGCGCGGCCCGTCGTGGGGGGGCGGGTGATGCGGGGGTGCGTCGTGCGGGGGCCCGTTGTGCGGGTCCGGTGCCGTCGGTTCGGCGGGTGCCGTCGGTTCGGCCTGTGCCGGCCGTTCAGCCGGCGCCGTCGGTTCAGCGGGTGCTCTCGGCTCGCGGGGGGCGTTCGAGCCTCCGTCGTACGCGTCCATTCCGCCCCGTTCCCCGATCCCGGTCCGCCCACGGCCGCCTTGCCGCGCCGCACCACCGCTCACACCGCACCCACGGTGCTCGCACGGAACGGTACTCAGGCGCGCCCGCCGGGCACAGCCCCCGCCGCGACCGCCTCACCGTGACCGCCGCCACCCGCCGCCGCCAGTCGGTTGTCCACAGGCGCCGCCCGGAGGTTATCCACAACGGTTGACACCTTACGGCGCCCGTCACACCATGGAATCGCACGAACCGAACGATCGGTCGGGAGCATTCCGGCAGAGACCAGGTCGAGGGGACCTCATGGCGACAGCAGCCGCGCACCAGACGGCCCACACACCGGCGGACGACCCACAGGCGTACGTCCCGGAGGGCGGCGCGCCCGACAGTGACGCGTACGCACGCGCCTTCGACGCCGCCGTGGCCGCCGACGAGCGCATCGAGCCGCGCGACTGGATGCCCGACGCCTACCGGGCGACGCTGGTCCGCCAGATGGCACAGCACGCCCACTCCGAGATCATCGGCATGCAGCCGGAGGCCAACTGGATCACCCGCGCGCCCTCGCTGCGCCGCAAGGCGATCCTCATGGCCAAGGTCCAGGACGAGGCCGGCCACGGCCTGTACCTGTACAGCGCGGCCGAGACCCTCGGCACCGGCCGGGACGAACTCCTCGACAAGCTCCACACCGGCCGCCAGAAGTACTCCTCGATCTTCAACTACCCGACGCTGACCTGGGCGGACGTCGGTGCCATCGGCTGGCTGGTGGACGGCGCCGCGATCACCAACCAGGTCCCCCTGTGCCGCTGCTCCTACGGCCCCTACGCCCGCGCGATGGTCCGTATCTGCAAGGAGGAGTCCTTCCACCAGCGCCAGGGCTACGAACTGCTGCTGGCCCTCAGCCGCGGCACCGCCGAGCAGCACGCCATGGCGCAGGACGCGGTCGACCGCTGGTGGTGGCCGTCGCTGATGATGTTCGGCCCGCCCGACGAGGAGTCCGGGCACTCCGCGCAGTCGATGGCCTGGAAGATCAAGCGGCACTCCAACGACGAGTTGCGGCAGCGCTTCGTCGACATCTGTGTCCCCCAGGCCGAGTCCCTGGGCCTCACCCTGCCGGACCCGGACCTGAAGTGGAACGAGGAGCGCGGACACCACGACTTCGGTCCGATCGACTGGACGGAGTTCTGGGAGGTCCTCAAGGGCAACGGCCCGTGCAACGACCAGCGGATCAACCAGCGCAGGCAGGCCCACGAAGAGGGCGCCTGGGTGCGCGAGGCGGCCGTGTCCTACGCGGCCAAGCACACCGGCGAGACAGGAGCGACGCGAGCATGACGAACACCGACTGGCCCCTGTGGGAGGTCTTCGTGCGCTCGCGCCGCGGCCTCTCCCACACCCACGCCGGCAGCCTGCACGCGCCGGACGCGGAGTTCGCCCTGCGCAACGCCCGTGACCTGTACGCCCGGCGCGGCGAGGGCGTGTCGATCTGGGTCGTCCCGTCGTCGGCGGTCACGGCGTCCTCCCCGGACGAGAAGGACCCGTTCTTCGAGCCCTCCGCCGACAAGCCCTACCGGCACCCCACGTTCTACGAGATCCCGGAAGGGGTGAAGCACCTGTGACCACCACGGTTCCCGCCGTCCCCACCGCGGCCGCCCTCGCCCTCGGCGACGACGCACTGGTGCTGTCGCACCGCCTGGGAGAGTGGGCGGGCCACGCACCCGTCCTCGAGGAGGAGGTCGCCCTCGCCAACATCGCGCTGGACCTGCTGGGCCAGGCCCGGCTCCTGCTGTCGATGGCCGGCGACGAGGACGAACTGGCGTACCTGCGTGAGGAACGCGCCTTCCGCAACCTCCAGCTCGTCGAGCAGCCGAACGGCGACTTCGCCCACACGATCGCCCGCCAGCTCTACTTCTCCACCTACCAGCACCTCCTGTACGCCGAACTGGCCGCGTCGGACGGCCCGTTCGCGCCGCTCGCCGCGAAGGCCGTCAAGGAGGTCGCCTACCACCGCGACCACGCCGAGCAGTGGACCCTGCGGCTCGGCGACGGCACGGAGGTCAGCCACGAGCGGATGCGGCGGGCCTGCACGGCACTGTGGCGGTTCACCGGCGAGCTGTTCCGGCCGGTCGAGGGTCTGGGCGTCGACGGACAGCGGCTGGAGGCCGCCTGGCTCATCTCCGTCGGGGACGTGCTGCGGCGCGCCACGCTGACCGTCCCCGAGGGGCCGCGGTCGGGGGCGTGGGCCGCGGGCGCCGGCCGCGAGGGCCTGCACACCGAGTCCTTCGGGCGGATGCTCGCCGAGATGCAGCACCTGCACCGCAGCCACCCGGGGGCGTCATGGTGACGCTCACCCCGCTGGAGGCGGAACTCCTGGAGGTCGCCGGTTCGGTGCCCGATCCCGAACTGCCGGTACTCACCCTGCACGAGCTGGGCGTGGTGCGCGCGGTGCACGTCCGGGGCGCGGACTCCGTCGAGGTCGAGCTGACCCCGACATACACCGGCTGCCCGGCCGTGGAGGCCATGTCACTGGACATCGAGCGGGTCCTGCACGACCACGGAATGCGCGAGGTCACCGTCCGCACGGTGCTCACACCCGCCTGGTCGACCGACGACATCTCGCCCGAAGGGCTGCGCAAACTGCGCGAGTTCGGCATCGCCCCGCCGCGCAGGCACCTGCCGTCCGAACCGGTCGTCCTCCGGCTGGGACCGACCCGCATGACCGCCGGCGCCGAACCGGACCCGATCCGCTGCCCGCACTGCGGATCGGCCGACACCGAGCTGCTCAGCCGTTTCTCCTCCACGGCCTGCAAGGCGCTGCGGCGGTGCCTGTCGTGCCGTGAACCGTTCGACCACTTCAAGGAGTTGTGATGGCCCGCTTCCACGCGCTCCCGGTGGCCGCGGTCGACCGCCTCACCGAGGACTCCGTCGCCGTCACCCTCACGGTGCCGCCGGCCCTGCGCGAGGAGTTCCGGCACGCACCCGGCCAGCACCTGACCCTGCGGCGCACTGCCGACGGCACCGAGACCCGGCGCACGTACTCGATCTGCTCGCAGGCGCCGGCCCCGGACGGAGAAGGACCGCGCACCCTGCGCGTCGGGGTGCGGCTGGTCGAGGGCGGCACCTTCTCGACGTACGCCTTCAAGGAGATCAACGTCGGCGACGAGCTGGAGGTGATGACCCCGGCCGGCCGCTTCACACTGGAGCCGTCGCCCGGCCTGTACGCCGCGGTGGTGGGCGGCAGCGGCATCACCCCGGTGCTGTCGATCGTCTCGACCTTGCTGGCGCGCGAGCCGGCGGCCCGGTTCTGTCTGATACGCGCCGACCGGACGTCCGCCTCGACGATGTTCCTGGAGGAGGTCGCCGACCTCAAGGACCGCTACCCGCAGCGGCTCCAGGTGGTGACCATGCTCTCCCGCGAGGAGCAGCAGGCGGGGCTCCCGTCCGGGCGCCTGGACCGCGAGCGGCTGACCGCGCTGCTGCCGGCGCTGCTGCCGGTCGAGCGGGTGGCGGGATGGTTCCTGTGCGGGCCCTACGGACTCGTACAGGGGGCCGAACAGGCGCTGCGCGGACTGGGGGTGGCGCGCTCGCGCGTCCACGAGGAGATCTTCCACGTCGACGCGGGCACCACCACCGCACCGGTCCGCCCGGCCCCCGCGCACAGCACGGTGACGGCCCGGCTCGACGGACGCGGCGGGAGCTGGCCCGTCCAGGCCGGCGAATCCCTCCTGGAGACAGTGCTGCGCAACCGGCCCGACGCGCCTTACGCCTGCAAGGGCGGGGTGTGCGGTACCTGTCGGGCCTTCCTGGTCACCGGCGAGGTACGCATGGACCGCAACTTCGCCCTGGAGACGGAGGAGACGGAGGCGGGGTACGTACTGGCGTGCCAGTCGCATCCGGTGACGGAGAAGGTGGAACTGGACTTCGACCGCTGAGGACCTACCACCACGACCGGCCCGGCCGCCACCACGACCGGCCCGGCCGCCACGACGGCCATCGCCCCGCCGCCCGCGAGCCCCGCCCGTCTGCTCCGTCCCGTTCCCTTCTTGTAGAACCTGTTCTATCTTGACGCACCGTCAGACCAGCGGGTCGGGCCGGGATCGCGCCGGTCCGGCCGGCGGCCGGTGTGCGCGTGGGAGGGCAGGGATCGTGGACTTCACCTTCAGCGAGGAGCAGCAGGCGGCGGCCGAGGCGGCCCGGGGGGTGTTCACCGGTGTGGCACCGGACGGGGTCCCCAGCCCCGCCCTCACCCCGGGGGCCGTCGCCGACGACTTCGACCGTGCCCTGTGGGCCAGGCTCGCCGAGGCGGACCTGCTGAGCCTTCTGCTGGACGCCGAGTACGGCGGGGCGGGGCTGGACGCCGTCGCGCTGTGCCTGGTGCTGAGCGAGTCGGCGAAGGTGTTGGCGCGGGTGCCGCTGCTGGAGAGCAGCGCCGCCGCAGCGGCCGTCCAGACCTACGGAGGACCGGAGTTGAAGTCCGCTCTGCTGGCGCGGGCGGGCCGCGGAGAGGTCGTGCTGACCGTCGCCGCGAGCGGCCGGACCGGTCACGACCCGGCCGAACTCGCCGTGACCGCCCGGCGGGACGGCGACGCACGGGACGCGATCACCACGGGGCAGGGACGGGAGAACGGCGGCGGCGCCCGGGACGGCGAGGGCACCGGATGGATCCTCGACGGGGTGCAGACGGCGGTGCCGTGGGCGTACAACGCCGACTTCGTTCTCGTGCCCGCCCACACGGCCGACGACCGCACGGTGCTCGCCCTGGTGCCCCGTGTCCACGAGGGGGTCGCGCTCGCCGAGCAGATCTCCACCACCGGCGAACGGCTCGGTGAACTGCGCCTGGAGTCGGCGCGGATCGCGGCGCGGGACGTCATCGACGCCGAGGGCGCCTGGGAGTGGCTGCGCGAACTTCTGACCACCGGAACCTGTGCGCTGGCGCTCGGCCTCGGCCGGCGGGTGCTGCGGATGACCGGCGACTACACCAGCAAGCGCGAACAGTTCGGGCATCCGGTGGCCACTTTCCAGGCGGTCGCCGTACAGGCCGCCGACCGATACATCGATCTGCGCGCGATGGAGGCCACGCTGTGGCAGGCCGCGTGGCGCATCGGTTCGGGGGCGCAGGGGGCGCTGCC
The DNA here is from genome assembly GCF_056435735.1 of Streptomyces sp. NPDC043878. NCBI lineage: Bacteria > Bacillati > Actinomycetota > Actinomycetes > Kitasatosporales > Streptomycetaceae > Streptomyces > Streptomyces sp. NPDC043878. Next base: position 298,512 of record NZ_JBWKDW010000002.1, on the reverse strand, counting down.
CGCCTCGGAGGACGTCGCGGTCGCCAAGATCTGGGCGTCGGAGGGGGTACGGCGGATCGTGCAGACCGCTCAGCACCTGCACGGCGGCTTCGGCGCCGACGTGGACTACTCCCTGCACCGGTACCACGCCTGGGCCAAGCACCTTGAGCTGTCGCTCGGTCCGGCGTCCGCGCACGAGGAAGCCCTGGGCGACCTGCTGGCGGCCCATGCACCGGCCTGAGCGCTCGTCCACGAGGCCGCCTCCGCGAGGCCGCCTTCCGAGGCCACCTCCGCGAGGCCGTTCTTCCGAGGCCGCTGCGCGAGCCTTCCGAGGCCGCCTTCCGAGCCGCGAAGCCGCTCCGACGCCGCCCGCAAGATCAGCCGGGTCACCGAGTTCCCGGAGGACCGGAGGACCGGATGCCTTGGCGGCGTCGGCCTCAAAAGACCCCGGACGACCTAGAGGACGAACCCCGGCTGTCCCTCGTCGGTGACCACGGGACGCCCGGCGGCTGCCCACACCTGCATGCCGCCGTCGACGTTCACGGCGTCCAGGCCCTGCTGGACGAGGTACGTCGTGACCTGGGCCGAGCGGCCGCCGGACCGGCAGATCACGTTGATCGTGCCGTCCTGCGGGGCGGCCTCGGTCAGCTCGCCGTACCGGGCGACGAACTCACTGATGGGAATGTGCAGTGCCCCTTCGGCGTGACCGGCCCGCCACTCGTCGTCCTCGCGGACGTCCAGCAGGAAGTCGCCGTCCTTGAGGTCCGTGACCTCGACCGTGGGCACACCAGCTCCGAAATGCATGCCCCCGACGCTACCGGACCCACCCGCGCCCCGACCCGGCCACCCGAAGGACGACGGCACCCCCGCCGGCCCGCGCTACTTGCCCTGTTCGCCGTGTTCGCCCTGCCCGCTCGGTTCGTCCGGTCCGTGCTGCCCGTGCAGTTCGCTGTCGCGCTGCCCGTGCAGTTCGCTGTCGCGCATCGAGGCGAGTTCCGCCTCACGTTCGGAGACCTGGGCGAGGAGCTGCTCGGCGATCTCCTCCAGCAGCCGGTCGGGGTCGTCCGGCGCCAGGCGCAGCATCCCGCCGATCGCGCTCTCCTCCAGCTCCCGCGCGACATGGGCGAGGAGTTCCTTGCGCTGGGCGAGCCACTCGAGGCGGGCGTAGAGCTCCTCGGCGGGGGTCGGGGGCGGCTCCTTGGGCACGGGACCCGCCGCCCACTCCTCGGCCAGTTCCCTCAGCAGTGCCTCGTCGCCGCGGGCATAGGCGGCGTTGACCCGGGTGATGAACTCCTCGCGCCTGGCCTGCTCGGACCGGTCCTGCGCCAGGTCGGGGTGGGCCTTGCGCGCCAGCTCGCGGTAGAGCTTGCGGGCCTCGTCGCTGGGACGCACCCGCTGCGGGGGCCGGACCGGCTGGTCCGTGAGCATCGCGGCGGCCTCCGGGAAGAGGCCGTCCCCGTCCATCCAGCCGTTGAACAGTTCCTCGACGCCGGGCATGGGCATCACGCGGGCGCGCGCCTCGTCCGCCTTGCGCAGGTCCTCGGGGTCACCGGTGCGGGCGGCCCGGGCCTCGGCGATCTGCGCGTCCAGCTCGTCGAGGCGGGAGTACATCGGGCCGAGCCGCTGGTGGTGCAGGCGGGAGAAGTTCTCGACCTCGATGCGGAACGTCTCCACCGCGATCTCGTACTCGATCAGCGCCTGCTCGGCGGCCCGCACGGCGCGCTCCAGCCGCTCCTCGGGGCGGGGAGCGCCATCCTGCGGTGTCACCGGCGTTCCACCGGCGGCACCGTCCTGCTCAGTCTCCGGGCTCGTCACCCGACCAGCGTAGGCCACGCCCGGCCCGGCCGACCGTCGCTTCCACCACGGGCGGACGGCTCACGCACCGCCCGCCTCCACCGCCTGTCCCTTCCGGCCGTCCGTCACCGCTTCCCGCTGCCCCGCCCCTCAGACGCCCAGTTCCGCGGGGATCCGTCCCGAGCGCACCGCGGTCACGAGGTCCGCGTGGTCGGCCTCGGTCCGGTCGGCGTAGGAGACGGCGAAGGCGGCGATCGCCTCGTCGAGTTCCTCGCTCTTGCCGCAGTAGCCCGCGACGCGGCGCGGGTCGGCGCTGTGGGAGTGGGCGCGGGCCAGCAGGGCGCCGGTCATGCGGCCGTAGTCGTCCAGTTGGTCGGCGGCGAGGGCCGACGGGTCGACGCTGCCCTTGCGGTTGCGGAACTGCCGTACCTGGAAGGGGCGTCCGCCGACCGTCGTCCAGCCCAGCAGGATGTCGCTGACGACCTGCATGCGCTTCTGCCCGAGGACGACACGGCGGCCCTCGTGCGCCACCTCGGGCGTATCGAAGCCGGCGCCGGCCAGGTGCGGCAGCAGCGCGGAGGGGCGGGCCTCCTTCACCTGGAGGACGAGGGGCTCGTCCCGGTGGTCCAGGAGCAGCACGACGTACGACCGGGTGCCGACGCTGCCGGTGCCGACCACGCGGAAGGCGACGTCGTGCACGGCGTGCCGGGCCAGCAGGGGCAGGCGGTCCTCGGAGAGCGTGGTCAGGTACTCCGCGAGGGACGAGGCGACGGCCGCGGCCTCCGCGTCGGACACGCGCCGCAGGACCGGCTGGGCGTCGACGAAGCGGCGCCCGCCGTCCTCGGACGGTTCCGTCGACTTGGCCGCGAAGCGTCCGCTGGTGTTGGCGCGGGCCTTCTCCGAGACGCGCTCCAGCGTGCCGAGCAGGTCGTGGGCGTCGGTGTGGGAGACGAGTTCCTCGTCCGCGATGGCGTTCCACGCGTCGAGGACGGGGAGTTTGGCGAGCAGGCGCATGGTGCGGCGGTAGGCGCCCGCCGCGTCATGTGCCGCCTTGTGGCAGGTGTCCTCGTCGGCGCCCGCGGCGCGCCCGGCGAGCACGAGGGAGGCGGCGAGCCGCTTGAGGTCCCACTCCCAGGGGCCGTGGACCGTCTCGTCGAAGTCGTTCAGGTCGATGACCAGGCCGCCGCGGGCGTCGCCGTAGAGGCCGAAGTTCGCCGCGTGGGCGTCGCCGCAGATCTGGGCGCGGATCCTGGTCACGGGGGTGCGTGCCAGGTCGTAGGCCATCAGGCCCGCCGACCCGCGCAGGAAGGCGAAGGGCGTGGCCGCCATCCGTCCGACCCGGAGCGGGGTGAGTTCGGGCAGTCGGCCGTGACCGGACTCCTCCACCGCGCTCACCGCGTCGGGCCGGGCGGGGTCGGGTTCGAACGTGGCGTGCGCACCGCGCGGGATCTGTTCGCGCAGGGCCTTGCCCTCGCTCTTGGGCGACCCGCCGGCGGGCCACTCGGCGAAACCCCGCACCCGGGGAAGCCGCCGGGGCGCCGACTCCCCCGACTCCCGTGCCGCTTCCTCCGCATCGACCTGGCTCACGCCGACCGCCTCCCCCGTACCGCCCGCACGAACATCAACTCGTGCGAACCGTACAGCCGGTGGCCGAAACACGTCAGACCCTGTGGACAACTCCGCGACGGCTCGTGTGATTGTCCTCACCAGGTAATCCCGGTCACCCGCCCGGCGCCGCCCGGACCCCGGCCCGCAGAGCCCTCGTGCGATCCGGCTCGCCCCCCGGCCATCGGCCGAAACAGGCCCCCGGCCACCGGTCGGCACAGGCCCCCGGACACCTGACCCAGCAGGTCATGGCCGGACCGCCGCGCGGCAACGCGAAAGCCCCGCAGGTCCGAGACCTGCGGGGCTTTCAGCTGTGCGCGAGGGGGGAGTTGAACCCCCACGCCCTTTCGGGCACTGGAACCTGAATCCAGCGCGTCTGCCTATTCCGCCACCCGCGCATTGGGTGTGTTTTCCGGCTCCGACCCCTTGGGGGCGGCGCCTTCCGACAGCCAGAACATTAGCACGCTGGCAGCGGTGGGTTCACATCGCTTACGGCGGGGCAGCCGCCCACCAGCACCTTCGTCACCGGCCGCCCCCTCCCCGGGCGACCCGCCGGGCATCCGGCCACGTATCAACGTCGGCCGGTTCACGTATCAACCTCGTACCGGTACCGCTCGTCTCCCCTGGAGCAGGGCGGGGTCCACAGTCAGGTGCGGGACACTGGTCTGCGGCCGCCTCTACGATCCTTGGCAGGACCGGGGCCCCAAGGAGTTCGAAGACGAGCTCCGGCGGGAACGTCGTCAGGCGTCGACACCTGTCGACCGGGCCGACAGGGGGAACCAGCCGATTTACCGGCGCGTGGATACGATCAGTAAGCAGTATCGGCAGTACAAGGCAGGGCAGGGTCCGCTCAGCGGGCCGCAGGACGTCGGCGACTACGGAGGAGGTGCCCCATGGGAGTCCTGAAGAAATTCGAGCAGCGTCTCGAAGGTCTGGTCAACGGCACCTTCGCCAAGGTGTTCAAGTCCGAGGTGCAGCCCGTGGAGATCGCGGGAGCGCTCCAGCGGGAGTGCGACAACAACGCGACCATCTGGAACCGCGACCGGACCGTCGTCCCCAACGACTTCATCGTGGAGCTGAGCACGCCGGACTTCGAGCGGCTCAGCCCCTACTCCGGGCAGCTCGGCGACGAGCTCGCCGGCATGGTGCGCGACTACGCGAAGCAGCAGCGCTACACCTTCATGGGCCCCATCAAGGTCCACCTGGAGAAGGCCGACGACCTCGACACCGGTCTGTACCGGGTCCGCAGCCGTACGCTCGCGTCCTCCAGCAACCAGCAGGCGGCCCCCGGGCCCGCCGCGGCGAGCCCGGCCCCCGGCCGGCCCGGGGGCTACGGCTACCCGCCGGCCGCCGCTCCAGCCGGCGCCCCGCCCATGCCCGCCGCACCGCCGCCCGGCGGCCGTCCCGGCGCCGCGCCGCACGGCCAGCGGCCCGCCGCCGCGGTCCCCACAGGCACCCGCACCCGCCACTGGATCGAGATCAACGGCACCCGCCATCAGATCTCCCGCGCGACGCTGGTGCTGGGGCGCAGCACCGAGGCCGACGTGCGGATCGACGACCCCGGCGTCTCGCGCCGGCACTGTGAGATCCGGACCGGAACGCCCTCGACCATCCAGGATCTCGGGTCCACCAACGGCATCGTGGTGGACGGGCAGCACACCACCCGCGCTACGCTCCGCGACGGCTCGCGGATCGTCGTGGGCAGTACCACCATCATTTACCGGCAAGCCGAAGGGTGAAGCGGGGGCAATGTCAGAGCTGACCCTCACGGTCATGCGGCTGGGTTTTCTGGCCGTTCTGTGGCTGTTCGTGATCGTGGCCGTGCAGGTCATCCGCAGCGACCTGTTCGGAACGCGCGTCACTCAGCGCGGGTCGCGACGGGAATCCGGCCGGCCGCAGCAGCAGGCCGCCCGGCAACAGGCGGCGGCACCGCCGCCGCAGCGCCAACAGGCATCGGGCGGCCGCCAGCGCCGTAACGCGCCCACCAAGCTGGTCGTGACGGAGGGCACCCTCACCGGCACCACCGTCGCGCTGCAGGGCCAGACCATCACGCTGGGCCGGGCGCACGACAGCACGATCGTGCTGGACGACGACTACGCCTCCAGCCGCCATGCCAGGATCTACCCGGACCGCGACGGCCAGTGGATCGTCGAGGACCTGGGCTCCACCAACGGCACGTACCTCGACCGAACGCGGCTGACGACCCCCACGCCGATCGCGCCCGGCGCGCCGATCCGCATCGGCAAGACCGTCATCGAGCTGCGGAAGTAGTACTACGTCATGAATGAGTGCGAGCGGAGCGAGCACGCCGCGGAGGCCGGCACCCCGGGCCCCGGCGTGCTCCCGACCGGAGGGTGGGCACCGTGCGGATGTACCCGGAGCCGACGGGCGAGGTGCGCATGAGTCTGTCACTGCGCTTCGCCGCCGGATCGCACAAGGGCATGATCCGGGAGGGCAACGAGGACTCCGGATACGCCGGTCCGCGTCTGCTCGCCATCGCCGACGGCATGGGCGGCGCCGCGGCCGGCGAGGTCGCCTCCTCCGAGGCCATCTCGACGATCGTCGCCCTCGACGACGACGTTCCCGGCTCCGACGTCCTCACCTCGCTCGGCACCGCCGTCCAGCGCGCCAACGACCAACTGCGCTCCATGGTCGAGGACGACCCCCAGCTCGAAGGCATGGGCACCACGCTCACCGCGCTGCTGTGGACCGGCCAGCGCCTGGGCCTCGTACACGTCGGCGACTCGCGCGCCTACCTGCTGCGCGACGGCGTCCTCACCCAGATCACCCAGGACCACACCTGGGTGCAGCGCCTCGTCGACGAGGGCCGCATCACGGAAGAGGAAGCCACCACCCACCCGCAGCGCTCCCTGCTGATGCGCGCGCTGGGCAGCGGCGAGCACGTCGAGCCCGACCTCTCCATCCGCGAGGTCCGCGCCGGCGACCGCTACCTGATCTGCTCCGACGGCCTCTCGGGCGTCGTGTCCCACCAGACCCTGGAGGACACCCTCGCCAGCTACCAGGGCCCCCAGGAGACCGTGCAGGAGCTGATCCAGCTCGCGCTGCGCGGCGGCGGCCCCGACAACATCACGGTGATCGTCGCCGACGTCCTGGACCTCGACACCGGGGACACCCTCGCCGGGCAGCTGTCCGACACCCCGGTCGTCGTCGGCGCCGTCGCCGAGAACCAGCAGCACCCCGGCCACGACAACGGCATCATGCAGACGCCCGCCGGCCGCGCCTCCGGCCTCGGCCGCCAGGTGCCCGGACAGGGCGGCGCGGGCGGGTTCGGCCCGCCCGGCTCAGGCGACACCACCGGTTACATCCAGACCGGCGGCTTCGACGACTACACCGACGACGACTTCGTCAAGCCCCGCAAGGGCCGCAGGTGGCTGAAGAGATCCTTCTACACCGTCCTCGCCCTCGCCGTCGTCGGCGGCGGCCTCTACGGCGGCTACCGCTGGACGCAGACGCAGTACTACGTCGGCGCCCACGGCGAACACGTCGCGCTGTACCGGGGCATCAGCCAGGACCTCGCCTGGGTGTCGTTGTCGAAGGTGGAGAAGGACCACCCCGAGATCGAACTCAAGTACCTGCCGCCTTACCAGCAGAAGCAGGTCAAGGCGACGATCGCGGAGGGCGGCCTGCCGGACGCCCGGTCGAAGATCTCCGAGCTCGCGGTGCAGGCCTCCGCCTGCCAGAAGCAGGCCGAGCGCGCCGGCGCCGCGAACAGCTCGAAGACCAGCACGGGCAAGACCGCTGGCACCACGGGAACCACCAGTACCTCCCTCACGTCCAAGGCGTCGCCGAGCCCGAACGCGTCGGGAACGGCCTCACCGTCCCCGACCACGACCGCGCCCACCCCCAGCCCCGGCCCCAGCCTCTCCGACCAGGAGCAGAAGGTCGTCTCGCTGTGCGACAAGCAGTAGCCAAGCCGTGAGAGGCCCTGTCACACGATGAGCAGTACTACCAACACACCGACGCACCACACGTCCACCATCGGCTCCATCGGTACCCCGAGCCGGCGCAACACCGAGCTCGCGCTCCTGGTGTTCGCGGTGGTCATCCCGGTCTTCGCGTACGCCAACGTGGGACTGGCCATCAACGACAAGGTCCCCGCCGGCCTGCTCAGCTACGGCCTGGGCCTCGGCCTGCTGGCCGGCATCGGCCATCTCGTCGTACGGAAGTTCGCGCCGTACGCGGACCCGCTGCTGCTGCCGCTGGCGACGCTGCTGAACGGACTCGGTCTGGTCATCATCTGGCGCCTGGACCAGTCCAAACTGCTCCAGTCGATCGGCCAGGCAGGTCACGCGGCCTCACGGCAGCTGCTGTACACGGCCCTGGGCATCGCGCTCTTCGCCGTCGTGCTGATCTTCCTCAAGGACCACCGCGCCCTGCAGCGCTACACCTACATCTCGATGGTCGGCGCGCTCGTCCTGCTCCTGCTGCCGCTGGTGCCGGGCCTCGGCAAGAACCTCTACGGCGCCAAGATCTGGATCTCGGTCGCCGGCTTCTCCATCCAGCCCGGCGAGTTCGCGAAGATCGTCCTGGCGATCTTCTTCGCCGGCTACCTGATGGTGAAGCGGGACGCCCTCGCGCTCGCCAGCCGCCGCTTCATGGGTCTCTACCTGCCGCGCGGCCGCGACCTCGGACCCATCCTGGTCGTCTGGTTCGTCTCGATCCTGATCCTGGTCTTCGAGACGGACCTCGGTACGTCGCTGCTGTTCTTCGGGATGTTCGTCATCATGCTGTACGTCGCCACCGAGCGGACCAGCTGGATCGTCTTCGGTCTGCTGATGTCCTCGGCCGGCGCCGTCGGCGTGGCCAGCTTCGAGTCGCACGTCCAGCAGCGCGTCCAGGCCTGGCTCGACCCGATGAAGGAGTACACGCTCAGCCGCACCCCGGGCGCCACCGGAATCCACTCCGAGCAGGCCATGCAGGCCCTGTGGGCCTTCGGCTCCGGCGGCACCCTCGGCACCGGACTGGGCCAGGGCCACTCCGAACTCATCCGCTTCGCCGCCAACTCCGACTTCATCCTCGCCACCTTCGGCGAGGAACTCGGCCTCGCCGGGGTCATGGCGATCCTGATGCTCTACGCCCTGATCGTGGAGCGCGGCGTACGCACCGCCCTCGCCGCCCGCGACCCCTTCGGCAAGCTGCTGGCCATCGGCCTGTCCGGCGCCTTCGCCCTCCAGGTGTTCGTCGTCGCCGGCGGCGTCATGGGCCTGATCCCGCTGACCGGTATGACGATGCCGTTCCTGGCCTCCGGCGGCTCCGCCGTCATCGCCAACTGGGCCCTCATCGGCATCCTGCTGCGCATCAGCGACACCGCGCGCCGCCCGGCGCCGACCCCCGCCCCCAGCCCCGACGCCGAGATGACCCAGGTGGTCCGCCCGTCATGAACAAGCCCCTGCGCCGGATCGCGATCTTCTGCGCTCTGCTCGTCCTCACACTGCTGCTGCGCGACAACTGGCTCCAGTACGTCAAGGCCGACGAACTGCGCACGGACACCAACAACCGCCGGGTGGCGATCGAGCAGTACGCCACCCCGCGCGGCGACATCATCGTCGACGGCAAGTCCATCACCGGCTCCAAGAAGACCTCCAGCGGCGACTTCGAGTACAAGCGCACCTACAAGGACGGCGCCATGTGGGCGCCCGTCACCGGGTTCGCCTCGCAGGCGTACGGCACCAACCAGATCGAGAACATCGAGGACGGCATCCTCACCGGCACCGACGACCGGCTGTTCTTCCGCAACACCCTCGACATGATCACGGGCAAGCCGAAGGAGGGCGGCAACGTCGTCACCACCCTCAACGCCGCCGCCCAGAAGGCCGCCTACGACGGCCTCTCCAAGCGCGGCAAGGGCGCCGTCGCCGCCATCGACCCGTCCACCGGCGCGATCCTGGCCCTCGCCTCCTACCCGTCGTACGACCCCTCCACTATCGCCGGGTCCAACGACGGGGATGCCTGGAACAAGCTCCTCAAGAAGAACAACCCCAACGACCCGATGCTCAACCGGGCGCTGCGCGAGACCTACCCGCCCGGCTCCACCTTCAAGGTGGTCACCGCCGCCGCGGCCCTGGAGAACGGCCTGTACACCTCGGCCGACCAGAACACGAAGTCGCCGCTGCCCTGGACCATGCCCGGCACCACGACCCCGCTGAAGAACGAGGGGAACATCCCCTGCAAGAACGCGACGCTGCGGATCGCCCTGCGCTACTCCTGCAACAGCGTCTTCGGCAAGGTCGGCTCGGACCTCGGCAACGACAAGATGCTCGCGGAGGCCAAGAAGTTCGGCTTCGACTCCGAGCAGTTCACGCCGGTCCGCTCCAACGCGTCGGTCTTCTCCGACAACATGAACCCGTCGCAGACCGCGCTGTCCTCGATCGGCCAGTACAACACCGCCGCGACCCCGCTGCAGATGGCCATGGTCGCCTCCGCGGTCGCCAACGACGGCAAGCTGATGAAGCCCTACATGGTCGACAAGCTCCAGGCGCCCAACCTCGACACCCTGGAACAGACCGACCCCCAGGAACTCAGCCGCCCCCTGTCCTCCAAGAACGCCCAGATCCTGCAGTCGATGATGGAGACGGTCGTCAAGGAGGGCACCGGTACCGCCGCGCAGATCGACGGCGTCACCGTGGGCGGCAAGACGGGTACCGCCCAGCACGGCGTGGACAACAGCGAGAAGCCGTACGCCTGGTTCCTCTCCTACGCCAAGCTCAGCGACAACAGCTCGCCGGTCGCCGTGGCGGTGGTCGTCGAGGACGACAACGCCAACCGTGACGACATCTCCGGCGGCGGTCTCGCGGCCCCCATCGCGAAGAGCGTGATGGAGGCGGTCATCAACAGCAAGCAGTGACCCCGATCACGTCCCCCTCACATCGGTGCACGTTGCGATACCGGTCCTGTATCGGGTGACGGGCTTGGCCAGGTCACACAGTGCGATCCGGGTACGGTATGCCCGGACGGCAGCCTCCGGCCGCACACACGTGCAGGCCGGGACCGACGGAGAGGGCTGGTAGGGAACTATGGAAGAGCCGCGTCGCCTCGGCGGCCGGTACGAACTGGGCCATGTGCTCGGCCGCGGTGGCATGGCGGAGGTCTACCTCGCCCATGACACCCGCCTCGGCCGTACCGTGGCGGTGAAGACGCTGCGCGCGGACCTCGCGCGCGACCCGTCCTTCCAGGCCCGGTTCCGCCGGGAGGCCCAGTCGGCCGCCTCGCTCAACCATCCCGCGATCGTCGCGGTCTACGACACGGGCGAGGACTACATCGACGGGGTCTCGATCCCGTACATCGTCATGGAGTACGTCGACGGCTCCACGCTCCGTGAGCTCCTCCACAGCGGCCGCAAGCTGCTGCCGGAGCGGACCCTGGAGATGACCATCGGCATCCTCCAGGCCCTGGAGTACTCCCACAGAGCGGGCATCGTCCACCGCGACATCAAACCGGCGAACGTCATGCTGACGCGCAACGGCCAGGTCAAGGTCATGGACTTCGGCATCGCCCGCGCCATGGGCGACTCCGGCATGACGATGACGCAGACGTCCGCGGTGATCGGCACCGCCCAGTACCTCTCCCCGGAGCAGGCCAAGGGCGAACAGGTCGACGCCCGTTCCGACCTCTACTCGACGGGCTGCCTGCTCTACGAACTCCTCACGGTCCGACCGCCGTTCGTCGGGGACTCCCCGGTCGCGGTCGCCTACCAGCACGTCCGCGAGGAACCGCAGCCGCCGAGCGTCTTCGACGCCGAGATCACGCCCGAGATGGACGCGATCGTCCTCAAGGCCCTCACCAAGGACCCCGACTACCGCTACCAGTCGGCCGACGAGATGCGCATCGACATCGAGGCCTGCCTCGACGGCCAGCCCGTCGCGGCCACCGCCGCCATGGGATCCGTGGGCTACGGCGGCTACCCGGACGACCAGGCGACGACGGCCCTGCGCTCCACGGACGCCGGCGCCACGTCGATGCTGCCGCCCATGAACCCCGACGACGGCGGTTACGGCTACGACGACCGCCCCGACCGGCGCCGCCAGAAGAAGTCGAACACCTCGACCATCCTGCTGGTCGTGGCCGGCGTCCTGGTGCTCGTCGGCGCGATCCTCATCGGCAAGTGGATCTTCGGCGGCGACGGGGTGAGCAACAGCACCGTCGCGGTGCCCCCTCTCGTGGGCCAGAGCAGGGCCGACGCCACGAAGCTGCTGACCAACAGCGACCTCAAGGTCGGCACGATCTCCCAGAAGCCCTGCGAGGCCCAGAGCAAGGGCAAGGTCTGCTCGTCGGACCCGGCCGAGGGCACCAAGGTCGACAAGAACACGAGTGTCAACCTGGTCGTCTCCACCGGGGCGCCGAAGGTCACCGTGCCGAGCGTGATCGGCCTGAAGCTGGACGAGGCCACCTCGCAACTCGAGGGCGACGACTACCAGTTCCAGGTCAAGACGGTGACGCGGGAGTCCACGGACGACCCGAACACCGTGCTGGACCAGAACCCGATCAAGGGCAAGGAGGTGGAGAAGGGATCGACGATCACCCTCACCATCGCCAAGGCCGCTGAGAAGGCCACCGTCCCGGACGTCATCGGCCAGTCCTGTGACGCCGCCAAGGCGCAGATGTCGGACAACGACCTCTCCGGCAACTGCACCGAGGTCGAGACCGACGACCAGAACCAGGTCGGCAAGGTCATCGCGACCTCACCGCAGGCGGGCACCCAGGCCGACAAGAACTCGACGGTCACCATCCAGATCGGGAAGGCGAAGCAGCCGCAGAAGGTCGCGGTCCCCAACATCCAGGGGCAGACCCTCAAGGACGCCAAGAACCTGATCCAGCAGGCCGGGCTGAAGGTCGGCAACATCACCGGTTCGAACGACGACAACTCCGTCGTCTTCACCTCCAACCCCGCCCAGGGCACCCAGGTCGACCAGGGCAGCTCCGTCGACCTCGTGACGGTGGGCGGCCAGAACAACGGCAACAACAACGGCGGCAACGACGGCGGCACCAACTTCTTCGGAGGCGTCACCGGCACAGCGTTCCGCCAGGAGGACTGACCTCCCCCGGCGGCACGACGTGACACGCGAGAGCCCGGCCCCTGTCCGCAGGGGCCGGGCTCAGTCGTCGTGCAGCGGGGTTCCGCCGGGCTCTCACCCGGGAGTCCGCTCAGCCCAGTTCCCTCGGCGGTGTCCGGTTGCCGTCCACCTTCTGGACCCGCACCAGCTCACCCCACACCACGTACCGGTACCGGGACGTGAACACCGGCGTGCAGGTCGTCAGGGTGATGTAGTGGCCGGCCTTCTTCCTGCCGGACTCGCGGGGGACCGCGCCGAGGACCCCGACGTTGTACTTCGACGTCTCGGGAAGGATGTCGTAGACCTTGTAGACGTACCACTCGTCCTTCGTCTCGAAGACGATCGGGTCACCCTTGCGGATCTTGTCGATGTCGTGGAACTTCGCCCCGTGGCCGTCGCGGTGGGCGGCGAGGCTGAAGTTGCCCTTCCGGCCGGTGGTCGGCAGCGTCGCTTTCACCGGGTCGGTGTAGTAGCCGGCGACCCCGTTGTTGAGGATCTTCGTCGACGTGCCCTTCTCGACCAGCACCTCGCCGCTGCCCATCGCGGGCACGTGCAGGAACCCGATACCGCTCCGGGTGTTGAGCGCGCCGGGGCCGCGCACCTGCGCCCACGTGTCACGGACCTTGTCGCCCTGCCGGTCCGCCTTGCGGTCCGCGACGACGTTCGTCCACCACAGCGAGTACACGACGAACAGACCCAGCACCAGACCCGCGGTGATGAGCAGTTCACCGAAGACACTGGCCGCCAGGGCGACCCGTCCGGCACCCCGGCGCGGCACTTGCGCGCCGGCCCGCTCGTCCTGCCGCTCGCTCTCGTCGGTGGTCGCTGCCACGTTCATCCGCCCCTACTCGACGAGCGCATCCGGCTTGCCCTTGCTGCGCGGCCGTTCCTCGACCATCTTGCCCCAGACGATCAACCGGTACTTGCTGGTGAACTCCGGCGTACACGTGGTGAGCGTGATGTAACGACCGGGCGCGGTGAAACCGGACCCCTTGGGGATGGGCTCGATCACCGTCGTGTTGCTCGGGGCCGTCACCGGCAGCATCGACGACATCTTGTAGACGAAGTACTCGTCCTGCGTCTCGACGACGATCGCGTCGCCCGCCTTCAGCCTGTTGATGTACCGGAACGGCTCGCCGTGGGTGTTCCGGTGCCCCGCCAGCGAGAAGTTGCCCGTCTTCGCGTCCGGCATCGCCGTCTTCAGCGCGCCCTCGCCGTAGTGACCGACCATGCCCCGGTCCAGCACCTTCTTGTTGCTGACACCCTCGGCGATCGGCACCACCACGTCCAGCTTCGGAATGTGCAGGATGGCGAAGCCCTGCCCCGGCTGGAAGTCGCCCGGAGCGCGCTTGCCGTTCGCCCAGTCGTTCTGGAGACTGCTCGTCTCCTTGTCCGCCTGCGCGTGCGCCCGGACGTTCGTCCACCACAACTGGTAGGTCACGAACAGCAGCATCAGCACCCCGGTGGTGATGAACACCTCGCCTATGGCCCGGCTCGCGACGACCGCCGCGCCGGGCTTCCGCGCCCGCGCCTGGCGCCGCGCCTCCATCCGGGACCTCGGCGCCGCGGCACGCCCCTCCTCCCGCCCGTCGGCGGCGGAGGACGCGGAGGATGCGGCGGACGCGGCGGACGCGGAAGACTCGGACACACCCCCATGGCGCCCACCGCGGCGCTTGGCGGCCCTTCTGCGGGCCGCACGGCCACCCGCTGGGGTTCCTGTGGCAGGCGAGACCGGCGAGGCGCCAGACACGGATCTGGAGCCACCGGCCAGGGGCCGCGGTTCCGGAATCCGCAGCGCCACGGTCTCCTCGTCGATCGGCGGTTCGTACGGCACCCCGCCGTACGCGTCACCGCCGTAGGCCCCGTACGACGCGTCACCGCCGTACGCGTCCTCGCGCTCGGGGCGCAACGCGGTCACGCCGAGGCCCTGCCCACCACCGGGGCAAGCCCCGCCGACCTCGCCACCGCACCCTGGTCACCGCACTCCAGCAACCAGTTGGCCAGCATCCGGTGCCCGTGCTCGGTCAGCACCGACTCGGGATGGAACTGCACACCCTCCACCGGCAGTTCACGGTGACGCAGCCCCATGATGATGCCGTCGTGCGTCCGCGCCGTGACCTCCAGCTCGGCCGGCACCGTGCCCGGCTCCGCCGCGAGCGAGTGATAGCGGGTCGCCGTGAAAGGCGACGGCAGACCGGCGAAGACACCCCGGCCCGCGTGCTCCACCGGCGACGTCTTGCCGTGCAGCAGCTCCGGCGCCCGGTTCACCACGCCGCCGTACGCCACCTGCATCGACTGCATGCCCAGGCACACCCCGAACACGGGCACCCCGGTCGACGCGCAGTGCCGCACCATCTCGACGCACACCCCGGCCTCCTCCGGCGTGCCCGGCCCCGGCGACAGCAGCACACCGTCGAAACCGTCCTGCGCATGCGCCGTCGACACCTCGTCGTTGCGCAGCACCTCACACTCGGCGCCCAGCTGGTACAGGTACTGGACCAGGTTGAAGACGAAGCTGTCGTAGTTGTCCACGACGAGAATCCGCGCACTCACTGGTTGTCCACCGTCACATCGTTGAAGGGAAGCAGCGGTTCGGCCCACGGAAAGACGTACTGGAACAAGGCGTAGACCACGGCCAGCACCAACATCAGGGAGAGGAACGCCTTCACCCACGCGTTCCCCGGCAGATGCCGCCAGATCCAGCCGTACATGCCGTCCCTTCCGTCGTACCACGGCACCAGACTCACGCCGTACCGCACCAGACTAACGGCGCAGAGCCCTTGGTTTCCCGGCCTCCACAGGCTGTGTGGAGTCCAGGTGCGCCCACACGATCAGCCGGTGACTGTGCCCCCACTCCGGATCGCACGTGGTCAGCGTCAGATACCGGCCCGGACGCGTATACCCCGACTTACGTGGCACAGCGTCGATCACCTCGACGTCCGTCGGAACGGTTTTGTACGGCCCTTTGTCGATCCGGTAGGTGAACCACGTCGACCCGTCCGTCAGCACCACCGCGTCCCCCCGCCGCAGCCTGGGAAAATCCTTGAACGGATCGCCGTACGTACGCCGGTGACCGGCCACCGAGAAATTGCCCCGCTGCCCCAGCCGCGCTGTCCGCGCGTAGTGGCCCAGCCCGTTCTTCAGCACCCCCGTACCGGTGCCCTCCAGCACCGGCTTGTTCCACGTGAAACCAAGGCGTGGGATGTACATGATCGCGAAAGGCTTCCCGTACGAGTACGAGGCGGGCGCCCGCGGAGCGACAGCGGCACCCGGTCCACCGCTCCCGGCGGACGCGGACGCGGCCGGCCGGACACTGCTCCTGGCCCACTGGTCCTGGAGGACGTCGATCTGGTGGTCCATCGCCCCGTCGGCCCGCACCCCGGTCCAGAAGAGCACGTACACCACGAACAGCACGATCAGGCTGCCGACGGTGATGCACAGTTCGCTGACGGTCCTGACCACCACGCGCACCGGCAGCTCCCCAGCGGGCTCGTACGACCTACTCGACGGGTTTGGCGTACTGCAGATCCACTGTGCCCGAGTAGCCGGGAAGAGTCACCGCCCCGTCCTCCTCGACTTTCCAGCCGAGCCCGTAGACGTTGACGTACACCATGTAGTTCTGGATCGCCGGCGCCTCCGCCAGCGCCTTCTGCAGCTTGTCGGGATCACCGACCGCCGTGATCTTGTACGGCGGCGAGTAGACCCGCCCCTGGAGGATCAGGGTGTTGCCCACGCAGCGCACGGCACTCGTCGAGATCAGCCGCTGGTCCATCACCCTGATCCCCTGGGCGCCCCCCTGCCACAGGGCGTTCACCACCGCCTGGAGGTCCTGCTGATGGATCACCAGGTAGTCCGGCTGCGGCTCGGGATACCCCGGGAGCTTCGCGGTGGCGTCCGGCGGAGCGTCGTTCAGCGTGACCGAGACGGCGTCACCCCTGAGCTTCTGCGTGCCCGCGTTCTTCTCCAGGGCGGCGAGCTTGGCGTCCTCGGCCTTGGTGCTGCCGTCGTCCCGCTCCGCCAGGGACTCGATGTCGCCCCGGAGCGACGCGTTGGAGTCGCCGAGCTGACCGTTCTTGCGGCTGCGCTCCTGGATGAGGTCGGAAAGCTTCAGCAGGGACGTGTCCGTGCGGATGTTGGTGCCCTTGGCCGTGTTGAAGCTGGTGAAGAAAATGAGTCCCGCGAGCGCGAAGACGCCCACCGTGAGGACCCGAACCGGCCGGAAACGGCGCACACGGGCAGGGCTGGCCTCCGTCCCCGGAGAGTCGGCAGAATTGCTCAACGTACCCTTATCTCCTTCGGCGGCGCGGAAGCACTACGCTAACGGACGCCCGGGGGAGCACTCAGTGTCCCCTTGTACGCTGCCCCGGAGCCCACGCCAGTTCCCTGCGCGGCCACGCAGCGCATCGACAGGAGAGACCCTCGTGCCGAAGTCACGTATCCGCAAGAAGGCCGACTACACGCCGCCGCCTGCCAAGCAGGCGACCGCGATCAAGCTGAACAGCCGCGCATGGGTCGCGCCCGTGATGCTGGCCCTGTTCCTTCTCGGACTGGCCTGGATCGTCGTTTTCTATGTGACCGACGGTTCGCTGCCCATCGACAAGCTGGACAACTGGAACATCGTCGTGGGCTTCGGCTTCATCGCCGCCGGATTCGGTGTCTCGACGCAGTGGAAGTAAGGGCCACGAGGTGGTGAACACACCTCTGCCCACGGCTATCCACTGAGTTATCCACAGGCCTTGTCCACACTGTCCACACGGTGGGGAAAAAGAACGACGATCTGTGGATAACCTCTCGGGTGTTGACGCCGGTGTGACTGACTGACTGGCAAGCAAGAGCTTGTTCGCCCCCTGCCTGACCTGCGGAAACACGGGCCGGCGACAGGGGGCACAGCTGTTCCCGCACACTATGCACAAGATCCGCCACACGCTGTGGAAAACGCCTGCTCAGGTCAGCTGTGCGGTGCGCAGAAGCGTCATGCCCGCGATCACGACGAGAACCAGGGCGCAGGTGCCGTACTGGATCAGCGCACGTCGCTCGCGGGGGGCGTGGACCATGGCGTAGCCGGTCACGACGCCCGCGACGAGGCCGCCGATGTGGGCCTGCCAGGCGATGTTGCTCCAGCCGAAAGTGATGACGAGGTTGATCACGAGCAGGGCGATGATCGGCCGCATGTCGTGGTTGAGGCGGCGCATGAGGACGGCGGTGGCACCGAAGAGGCCGAAGATCGCTCCGGAGGCGCCGAGCGAGGCGCTGGTCGGGGAGGCCAGCAGGTAGGTCAGGGCGCTGCCCGCGAGGCCCGAGACGAGGTAGAGGGTGAGGTAGCGGGCTCGGCCGAGGGCGGCTTCGAGGGGGCCGCCGAGCCACCAGAGGCTGAGCATGTTGAAGCCGATGTGCCAGACGGCCTGGTGGGTGAACATCGAGGTCACCATGCGGTACCACTCACCCTCGGCGACGCCCTGGTGGGGGGTGAAGGGCGCCGGCGGCCAGGAGCCGATGAGGACCAGGTCGTTCAGGAGCGAGGACCGGATGTGGACGGCGACGAAGACCGCGACGTTGATGCCGAGGAGGATCTTGGTGACGAGTCGGGGGTCGGCGGTGACGGTGCCGCCGGCGATGGTGCGGGGCCGGGCGGCCGTGGGGGCGGGGCCGGTGCCGGAGGTGCCGCGGACGCAGTCTGGGCACTGGAAGCCGACCGAGGCGCTGACCATGCACTCGGGGCAGACCGGGCGGTCGCAGCGGGTGCAGCGGATGCCGGTCGCGCGGTCGGGGTGGCGGTAGCAGCCGGGCGTGTTCTGCGCCGGCTGGGCGCTGTGGTCCTCGGGGCCCTGCGGGCTGCCTGGCGCCTGGTCCATGAGATCCCCTCAGTCGTCGTACACACGTGCATCGCCCCGCCCATCCTTACGGACGAGCGGGGCGAATGGTTCCCTTCGGGCGCGGGCCGGGGTTTCGGCCGGGGAACCGGGGTGTCTAGCGGGTCTCGATGACCACCGACTCGATGACGACGTCCTGGACGGGACGCTCGTTGGGGCGGCTGGTGGGGAGGGTCGCGATGGTGTCCACGACCTTCTGGCTGGCGGGGTCGGTGACCTCGCCGAAGATGGTGTGCTTGCGGTTCAGCCAGGCCGTCGGGGAGACGGTGACGAAGAACTGCGAGCCGTTGGTGCCCGGGCCGGCGTTGGCCATGGCGAGCAGGTAGGGCTTGTTGAAGGAGAGGTCGGGGTGGAACTCGTCCTCGAACTCGTAGCCGGGGCCGCCGATGCCGGTGCCGAGGGGGTCGCCGCCCTGGATCATGAAGCCGCTGATGACGCGGTGGAAGACCGTGCCGTCGTAGAGCCTGTCGGTGGACTTCCGGCCGGTGGCCGGGTGGGTCCACTCGCGCTCGCCCTGGGCGAGTTCGACGAAGTTCTTGACCGTCTTGGGGGCGTGGTTCGGCAGGAGCCGGACTTCGATGTCGCCGTGGTTCGTCTTCAGGGTGGCGTAGAGCTGCTCGGCCACGATCTGCCTTCCGTTGTGCTTCTGTGCCCCACCGATCCTTACACGGTTCGGGTGGGCGTCGCCCGGCGACAAGTGGTGCGGCGGGGGTGTCGGGGGCGGGTGGGCGTCATAAATCCGGCCGACTGGTGTCGGGGCGGGGGCGCGGCGCGAGGATCCGTGGCATTGTCGACGACAAGCTCCCGTTGCCCCGTATTCATCCGCTATTCCACATGATCGATTCTCAGGCGGTCGGTGATCGAAGGTGGGTTCGGCATCCTCTTGGGTGACCCGGATGCCCGCCCTGCATGCCCGGGGGGCCACCGACAGGCATGATCCGTAGAAGCGTGGAAAGTCGAAATACCATACGCCACCGAGGAGGAGGAACCCGTGACCCGCATTGAAAGCGTGCGCGCCGCGACCGGCTCGGCGAAGGACAGCGTGCTGCACGCCGCGGAAGTGGTGGCGCCGTACGCCGACACGGCCAAGGACAGGGCCGCGCACTACGCGAACGAGGCTCGCGTACGGCTCGCGCCCAAGGTGTCGCTGGCCGCCGAGCAGGCCCGCGTCCAACTCGACACGCATGTGGTGCCGCGTCTGGAGCAGGCGCGTACGCATGTGCCGCCGAAGGTCGACCAGGCCGCGCACGAAGCCGCCGTTCGAACCCGTAAGGCCGCCCGGCAGGCCGCCGACTATTCCCGGCCGAAGATCGAGCAGGCGGTGGCCGCGGCCGTGCCTGTGAGGGACGAGGCCGCCGCGCGATCCGCCGCGGCTCTGGTCGCCTTGCGTGGGCAGGTCTCACCCAAGGAGATCCAGAAGCTGGTGCGTAAGCACGAGCGGCGGGCCAGGTCCGGCCGCCTCGCGAAGCGGCTGGCGATTCTGGGGATTGTCGCGGGCGGTGCTTTTGCCGCCTGGAAGTGGTGGGACAAGCAGGCCAACCCGGACTGGCTGGTGGAGCCACCGGCCGCGACGGAGGTGCCGGAGTCGAGTCGGCTGACGTCGGTGGACGGCAGCGGCCAGTCGGTCCTGGACCCTGAGGTCCAGGCGAAGCAGGCGGAGGAGGAGTCGGCGGACCGCGACGATCGTCCCTGACGCCGGCGACTTTCGCCAACATGGCTGTGGGGGGGGGGGGGGGGGGGGGGCTGCCCCCCCCCCACCCCCCCCCACAACCCCCCCCGAAGGGAAGATCGTCGCGGGCCCCCGACCCCCCCCCCCCCCGCTTCCCCCTGGGATCCGAGGACAAGAAAGAACGGCC